>CAYVPI010000246.1:0-5165 GCA_964453495.1 uncultured Pseudomonas sp.
AACTTCATGACCGTGATCTACGAGTTCCCGGTCGATGCTGAAACCACCCTGCAGCACTACGACATCTACTTCCTCAACAAGGACATCACCGAAGACCAGCAGAAGCTGATCGACTGGTACCGCGAAGTGTTCCGCCCAGAAGACCTGCGCCTGGTCGAAAGCGTGCAGAAGGGCCTCAAATCCCGCGGCTACCGTGGCCAGGGCCGGATCATGGTCGACAAGCAGCGCAGTGGTATCAGCGAGCATGGCATCGCCCACTTCCACAACCTGATCGCCGTGTCCCACCTGGACTGACAGCACGTGCCGCCGGCCTCAAACGCCGGCGGCCATTCGCGGAGTACCTCGCGTGAAACTCAATGATTGCAACCTGTTCCGCCAGCAAGCCTACATAAATGGCCGCTGGTGTGATGCCGATAACGGCCGCAGCCTGGCCGTTCACGACCCGGCCAATGGCGAACACCTGGGCCAGGTGCCGCTGATGGGCGGCGCCGAAGCCGTGCGTGCTATTGAAGCAGCCGATGCCGCACTGGAAGGCTGGCGCGCAAAGACCGCCAAGGAACGCGCGCAAATCCTGCGCCGCTGGTTCGAATTGCTGCTCGAGCACGAAGACGACCTGGCGCAGCTGATGACCTTCGAGCAGGGCAAGCCGCTGCACGAAGCGCTGGGCGAAATCCGTTATGCCGCGTCCTTTATTGAGTGGTTCGCCGAGGAAGGCAAGCGCATCTACGGTGATGTCATCCCTAGCCCGTCAGCGGACAAGCGCCTGCTGGTGATCAAGCAGGGCATCGGCGTATGCGCGGCCATCACGCCGTGGAACTTCCCGGCCGCGATGATCACCCGCAAAGCCGCACCGGCCCTCGCCGCCGGCTGCACCCTGGTGATCAAGCCGGCCAACGAAACACCATTCTCGGCCCTGGCCCTGGTAGAGCTGGCCGAGCGCGCTGGCGTGCCGGCGGGCGTTATCAACGTGGTTACCGGCGATGCCCCGGCCATCGGTGCGCAGCTCACTGGCCATCCCTTGGTACGCAAGCTCAGCTTCACAGGTTCCACACCAGTCGGCCGCCTGCTGATGGGCCAATGCGCCGAGACCATAAAGAAGGTGTCTTTGGAACTTGGGGGCAATGCGCCTTTCATCGTTTTCGAAGACGCCGATATCGAGGCAGCGGTAGAAGGCGCGCTGGTCGCCAAATACCGTAACGCCGGGCAAACCTGTGTTTGCGTCAACCGCTTCTATGTACATGACGCCGTTTACGAGCGCTTTACCGCTCGCTTCGTCGAGCGCGTGAGTGAACTGGCTGTCGGCCATGGTACGCAAGGCGGCACGCAGATCGGCCCGCTGATCACCGACAAAGCTGTCGCCAAGGTGCAGAGCCTGATCGACGACGCCACCGCCAAGGGCGCCGAACTGCTGCTGGGCGGCAAGCCACACGCGCTGGGCGGCAACTTCTTCGAGCCGACCGTGCTCGGCGGCATCCGCCCAGGCATGGACCTGCTGCAGGACGAAATCTTTGGCCCGGTAGCCGCGCTGGTGCGCTTCTCCTCCGATGCTGAAGTGATCGAACTGGCCAACGACACCCTCTATGGCCTGGCTGCGTACTTCTACAGCCGCGACATCGCGCGCGTGTTCAAGGTCGCCGAGCGCCTGGAGTACGGCATGGTTGGCGTGAACACCGGGCTGATCTCTAACGAGGTCGCACCGTTCGGTGGCGTCAAGCAGTCGGGCCTGGGCCGCGAAGGCTCCAAGTACGGCATCGAGGATTACCTGGAAATCAAATACCTCTGCCTGGCGGTATAAGCCAAGCGAGGGTTTATCGGGGCGGCGCGGCCGCTGCCGCCCCGTGTTGCAACTGAGGTGAATTATGGCCAACACATACCAGATGTTCAGCGTGCGGATTGCCGCAGTAGAGCAAGCGACCCCGCAGATCAAGCGCTTCACCCTCGTGCGTGAGGATGGCCAGCTGATGCCGGCATTCACCGGTGGCAGCCATGTGATCGTGCAGATGCAAGGCGCAGGCGGGCAGCAATTCAGCAACGCCTACTCGCTGATGAGCGACCCGCGCGACCTGAGCCATTACCAGATCGGTGTGCGTCTGGAAGAGCAGTCCAAGGGCGGCTCGGCCTTCATGCACCAGCAAGTGGAGGTCGGCAGCGCATTGACCATCTCCACCCCGAACAATTTGTTTGCCCTCGATCCCAAGGCTGGTCGCCATGTGCTGATCGCCGGCGGTATCGGTATCACCCCGTTCCTTTCCCAGCTTCACGAGCTGGAAGGTGAAACAGTGCCCTATGAGCTGCACTACGCCTTCCGCAGCCCCGAACACGGTGCGTTCCAGGGCGAGCTGGCCGACGGCCCGCATGCAGCGAACGTGCGCATTTATATCGACAGCCTGGAACGTCGCCTGGACCTCGCCGGGTTGTTCGCCGGCATGGCCGACGATGCCCACGTCTACGTGTGCGGGCCCAAGCCGCTGATCGATGCAGTGATCGATGGCGCGAAAAAAGCCGGCATCGAGGATGCACGCGTACACTTCGAACAGTTCGCCGCAGCACCTGTCAGCGGTGGTGCTTTCACCTTGGTACTGGGCCGCTCCGGTCGCGAACTGCGGGTGGAAGAGGGCATGACCATCATCCAGGCCATCGAGAACGTCAAGGCCGCCACGGTCGACTGCCTGTGCCGCGAAGGTGTTTGCGGTACCTGCGAGACACGCATCCTCGAAGGTGAAGTCGACCATTTCGACCAGTACCTCTCCGACGACGAAAAGTCTTCCCAGCAGACCCTGATGCTGTGCGTTTCCCGTGCACGCGGTGAGCGCCTGGTGATCGATCTCTGATCTGCACCGAGGCTTTTGTAGGAGCGGGCTTGCCCGCGATAGCATCGCCGCGGTACTTCAGACAGACCGCATCGCTTGCATCGCGGGGCGTCCTGCGGAGGGGCGCAGGCCCCGTCCCATCAAATCAGACTGTGTATACTGCTGTGCCCGCCACCCGGCACAGGACCGAACATGACGGAAAACAGCTTCGCCTTCCGCCTCAAGGAATTGCTCGAACTCAACAAGCTGACCCTGCAAGCAGTGGGCACCGCGTTGGGCATTTCGCGCACGGCTGTGCACAAGTGGACCCGGGGCGGAGAGATCGACTACGACAATCTGCGCAAGCTGGCGGACTTCCTCAAGGTCAACTGGATCTGGCTGCGCTACGGCGAAGAAGCCCTGCGCGACGTGCAGCAAGTCGAGCCCGTCGAATTGCCAATGACCGACCTGCGCCGGCGCTACACCGCCGAGATCATGGAAAGCGAAGCGCGCATGAAGCTGGCCCAGGAAGGCGCGCGCATCGTCACCTGGGAATGGAACCTGATCAGCGACGAGGTGACCTACTCACCCAACGTCGAGGTTGTGTATGGCTGGCCGGTCACGTCCAACCAGGACTTCTGGCGCCATCTTCCTCCAGAAGATGTTTCGGCCATGCAAGCCATGTACGACCGGGTCATCGCCGAGGGCAGCGGCTGCGAATTCGACTTTCGCATCTTCCAGCCCGATGGCGAATTGCGCTGGATCGCCTCGCGGGCAACGGTAGTGCAGGATGCCGTCGGCCGACCTGTAAAGATGGTTGGCATCAGCATGGACAACACCGAACGCATGCGCACCGAAGAAGCGCTGCGTAATAGCGAAGAACGCTTTCGCGCCATCTTCGAACTGACCTGGGGCGCCCTGGCCTATATCGGTCTGGATGGCGGCTGGCAGCGAGTCAATGGCAGCCTCTGCGAACTGCTCGGCTACCGCCCCGACGAGCTGTACGGCATGACCTTCCAGGACATCACCCACCCCGATGACCTGGCGAAAAACCTCGAACTGCTGGGCCAACTGCTGGCGGGCACGATTGACCGCTACGTGGTGGAAAAACGCGTTCGCCGCCACGATGGCAGCCACCTCTGGGTCCGCGTACGCACCTCGCTGCAACGCCTGGATGGCGTGCCCAACCACTTGATCAGCGTCTTTGAAGACATCAGTGCTGAACGGGCTGAGCATGATCGGTTGCAGGCGCAGATCGAGGAGTTGAAGGCGCGCTTGGCTGAGCGCGCCTGAGTCAGTTCAGAAGGCCGGGCAGCGTTGCGAAGCCCTTGTCTATTCCACCGAGTCGCCAGCCTGTTTCAACGCCTGAGCCTCAGCGCCATCGAGCAACGCATCAACCAACGCCTTGGCAATCTCTGCTGAATGCAGCACCGACCACAGCAAACCCTGCCGTACGTTGGAATCAGCATTGCATGCGGCATTGGCCGTATCGCAGGCGCATTTCAAATACAGCGAGGCATGGATCAGCGCATCTTCGGCACTGATGCCGGCGCGTACGGAGAAGAGCGGGGCGTGGCCTGCATCGCAGGTGCCGAAGGGAGTGTCGGTGGTTTTGTGGATATTGCCGGAGGGGGAGGTTTCTTCTTCGGCTGGTGGTGGATCGGGGACGATTTTGATCATGGTGAAGTTCCTTTAGCATTAATGGAGCTGCCAAATCTCACTTCCACATGAAGAGGTGGCAGCTGTACGCAGGTGTGGAAGACCGGGGCTAAAGGAACCCGGCGCGCTCGAAAGCGCCCCGCGCACAGCCGCCATAACACGATGATGCGGGCGATAAAAAAACGCCAGCATTCATGAAATGGGCGCTTGTGCGCCTTTAGCTTGTACGGACTTCCACATCCGGTCGCTGAATTTGCAGCGACGGGGGAAGCCTAACGTTGTTTGTGGGAGTGGCGCAAGGCGACGTTTCTGAAAATGGGTGTCGGAAGGAGGGGGCTTGTGCGTTTTTAGCAGGCATTAAAAAGCCGGCTTGTGGCCGGCTTCTCGGGGACGGTCTTGGCTTATTTTTGGTAAGCCGCAATCGCCTTCAAATCGTTGCTCCAGCGGCGTGATGCCAGCTGGGGAGGGCGAGACGGAAAATCATCCGTGGCGCCGGGCAGTCGGGCTTGCAGGGTGCAGGCCGATGCCGAAATGTGGGGCGTAGCATACTGATATTGAGGCTTGATGCCCAGCAAAAAAGTAACGTTTTTGGATGAGGGGTTGGTTACTGAAGGTTACTGCAGTTGGGGCAGTATGCGTTTGTGTTATCGGTTTTGCTTTTGCGTAGCAGGGCCCGCCCCCTCGTCGAAGGTGCGCTGTCGCGCAGCAAACTAGGGG
>CAYVPI010000247.1:0-5108 GCA_964453495.1 uncultured Pseudomonas sp.
CCGCCAACCCGCAGGCCGACAAGGACATGCAACTGTTCTCGCGCCTGGGCATCCTCCCTGAAGCGCGCGAAGAGCACGCCGATGAAGTGCATCAGGCGGCGATCGAGCAGGCGCTGGTCGAGCAGAAGAGCAGCGAGATGTTCTACAACGCCGCTTCTGCCTGAGGCGCGTATGGCTTTCGATCTCCGCGCGCGGCTGGAAGAACGCCGCGCCGCCGCACTGTACCGTCAACGGCCGTTGCTCGAGAGCCCACAGGGCCCGGAAGTGGTGGTCGACGGCCAGGCTTTGCTGGCGTTCTGCAACAACGATTACCTGGGCCTGGCCAACCATCCCGAGGTTATCCAGGCTTGGCGTGCCGGCGCCGAGCGCTGGGGCGTGGGTGGCGGCGCGTCGCACCTGGTGATTGGCCACAGCGGCCCGCACCATGCCTTGGAAGAGGCCTTGGCCGAGCTTACCGGCCGTCCACGTGCGCTGCTGTTTTCCACGGGTTACATGGCCAACCTTGGCGCGGTGACGGCGCTGGTCGGGCAGGGCGATACGGTGCTCGAAGACCGCCTTAACCATGCATCCCTGCTCGATGCCGGCCTGCTCAGTGGAGCACGGTTCAATCGCTACCTGCATAACGACGCCCAGAGCCTGGCCGCCCGCCTTGAAAAAGCCACCGGCAATACCTTGGTGGTGACCGACGGGGTGTTCAGCATGGATGGCGATCTGGCGGACCTGCCAGCCCTTGCCAGGGTTGCCCGGGCCAAGGGCGCCTGGCTGATGGTCGACGATGCCCACGGCTTCGGCCCGCTGGGTGCCAACGGCGGCGGTATCGTCGAGCACTTCGGCCTGGGCCAGGACGATGTGCCGGTATTGGTCGGTACCCTGGGCAAGGCCTTTGGTACTGCGGGCGCCTTCGTGGCGGGCAGCGACGACTTGATCGAAAGCATGATCCAGTTTGCCCGCCCCTACATTTACACCACCAGCCAACCGCCGGCGCTGGCCTGTGCCACGCTCAAGAGTCTCGAACTGTTGCGTAGCGAGCACTGGCGGCGCGAGCACCTGGCGAACCTGATCCAGCAATTTCGCACCGGCGCCGCGCAGATCGGCCTGCAACTGATGGACAGCTTTACGCCGATTCAGCCGATTCTGATCGGCGACAGCGAGCGTGCCCTGCGCCTGTCACAATTGCTGCGCGAGCGCGGCCTGCTGGTTACCGCCATTCGGCCGCCCACGGTGCCAGCGGGCAGCGCCCGGTTGCGAGTGACCCTGTCCGCCGCCCACAGCGAAGCCCAGGTGCAGCTATTGTTGAATGCACTTGCCGACTGCTATCCGCTGCTGGAGCCGTGCGATGCGTAATCAACTGGTTTTGTTGCCGGGCTGGGGCCTGGGTGTCTCGCCACTGGAGCCGTTGGCCGCTGCCCTGCAAGCCCTCGATGAGCACTTGCGGGTCGAGATCGAGCCGCTGCCGGAAGTGGATTCCAATGACCTCGACGACTGGCTCGATGCGCTTGAGGCCACGGTGCCGGATAACGCCTGGCTTGGCGGTTGGTCATTGGGCGGCATGCTTGCCAGCGAATTGGCAGCCCGCCGCGGCGATCGTTGTTGCGGGCTGTTGACACTGGCGAGCAACCCTTGCTTTGTCGCACGCAGCGATTGGCCCCATGCCATGGCCAGCGAAACCTTCGAAGCTTTTTTGCGGGGCTGCCGCCATGAACCCAATGGCATCCTCAAGCGCTTCGCCCTGCTGTGCGCCCAAGGCGCGCAAGATTCCCGAGCACTGGCGCGCCTGCTCACCGGCGCGGCACCACACGCTTCGGCGGCCAGCCTGGAGCATGGGTTGAACGTGTTGGCCCGGCTCGATACCCGCCGGGCACTGCAAGCCTTTGCCGGCCCGCAGTTGCACCTGTTCGCCGGGGCCGATGGCCTGGTCCCGGGCGAGGTGGCCAGCGAGTTGCTGGCTCTGCTTCCTGATGTTGAAGTCGGCCTGGTCGAACAGGCTTCCCACGCGCTGCTTCTGGAGGCGCCCCATGAACTGGCTGCGGCTATCCAGGCTTTTTTGCATGAGTCCGGTGATGACTGATCTTACTCAGCCGGCGTTGCCCGGCAGCTTGCCCGACAAACGCCAGGTAGCGGCGTCCTTTTCCCGTGCGGCCACCAGCTACGACAGTGTCGCCGAGCTGCAACGGGCCGTGGGTAGCGAGTTGCTCAAGCGCTTGCCCGAGGGCCTGCAGCCACAGCGCTGGCTGGACATGGGCAGTGGCACCGGTTATTTCAGCCGTGCACTGGCCCAGGCGTACCCACAAAGTGAAGGCATCGCCCTGGACATCGCCGAAGGCATGTTGCGCCATGCCCGCCCTCAGGGGGGGGCTGTGCATTACCTTGTTGGTGATGCCGAGCGCCTGCCTTTGCAGGCGCAAAGTTGCCAACTGCTGTTCTCCAGCCTGGCGGTGCAATGGTGCGCCGATTTTGCTGCGGTGCTGCGTGAAGGGCAGCGTGTCCTGCAGCCCGGCGGTGTAATGGCTTTCGCCAGCCTTTGCGTCGGCACCTTGTATGAATTGCGCGAAAGTTGGCAGGCGGTCGACGGCATGGTCCACGTCAACCGCTTCCGACGGCTGGAAGATTATCAGCGCTTGTGTGCAAACAGCGGTTTGCAAGTGCTCAGCCTCGAAGCGCAGCCACATGTGCTGTACTACTCAGATATCCGTGAGTTGACTCACGAGCTCAAGGCGCTGGGTGCACACAATCTCAATCCGGGAAGACCAGGGGGGTTGACCGGCAGAGCGCGTATCATGGGGTTGCGGCAAGCCTATGAAGGCTTCCGGCAAAGCCAGGGTTTGCCCGCGACCTACCAAGTGGTCTATGCCGTACTGCACAAGCCGATAGCATAAGGGGACCGAAATGAGCGCTGCCTACTTTATCGCGGGCACTGATACGGATGTCGGCAAGACAACCATTGCAGCCGGCCTGCTACATGCTGCCAAACTGAACGGCCTGGCCACGCTCGGCGCCAAGCCGGTGGCCTCCGGCTGCGAAGTCACACCCAAGGGCCTGCGCAATGCCGACGCATTGGCATTGATGGACGAAAGCTCGATAAAGCTCAAATACGAAGAGGTCAACCCGTTCGCTTTCGAGCCGGCGATAGCGCCGCACTTGGCGGCCCGGGAGGCCGGGGTGGCGTTGAGTGTAGAGGCGCTGCTCAAGCCGATGCGCGCCATCCTTGCCAAGGAGGCGGATTTCACGCTCATCGAAGGCGCCGGTGGCTGGCGCGTGCCCTTGTCCGACCAGGCCAACCTTTCAGACCTGGCCATGGCCCTGCAATTGCCGGTCATTCTGGTGGTGGGGGTGCGCCTGGGCTGCATCAACCATGCCTTGTTGACCGCCGAGGCCATTGCCCAGGACGGCCTGCAACTGGCCGGCTGGGTAGCCAACATCATCGACGCGCGCACTTCGCGGCTGGAAGAAAACCTCGCCACCCTGGCCGAGCGCCTGCCGGCACCGTGCCTGGGCCGTGTCCCCAAGCTCAAGCAGGTATCTCCCGAGGCCGTGGCCGCACACCTGGAACTGGACCTGCTGGAACTGGACCTGGTTGGCTGACACCTGCATCGTTTGACCCACGATGGGCGGCGATGCAGGCGCTCATCGCCCCCCGCCTTGAACTAATCTTTCTATATTCAGCAAATCGTTGAACGGTTGCTGCGAGCCCGCAGCTACGCGCTTTGCAGCTATCTTCAACACAACTCGTACGAGCGACGCTTGACAAGGTTTCGTGGTAAACGTATGTTTCAAACAACTGTTTGATCCGTTGCCAGCGAATGCTGGCCGGTTTGTATCGGTCACTCCACTCCCAGGATTCATCAGCAGAGGTTTATCGCTATGCCTGAATACAAGGCCCCCTTGCGTGATATTCGCTTCGTACGTGACGAGCTGCTCGGCTACGAAGCGCACTATCAGAGCCTGCCGGCTTGCCAGGACGCCACTCCAGATATGGTTAACGCCATTCTTGAAGAGGGCGCCAAGTTTTGTGAACAGGTATTGGCCCCGCTGAACCGCGTCGGTGACCTGGAAGGCTGCACCTGGAGTGAGTCGGGTGTGAAAACCCCTACAGGCTTCAAGGAAGCCTACAACCAGTTCGTCGAAGGCGGCTGGCCAAGCCTGGCCCACAACGTCGATCACGGTGGCCAAGGCCTGCCGGAATCCCTGGGCCTGGCGATCAGCGAAATGGTCGGTGAGTCGAACTGGTCCTGGGGCATGTACCCCGGCCTGTCCCACGGCGCCATGAACACCATTTCCGAGCACGGCACGCACGAGCAGCAGGAAACCTACCTGACCAAGCTGGTTTCCGGTGAGTGGACCGGCACCATGTGCCTGACCGAACCCCACTGCGGTACCGACCTGGGCATGCTGCGTACCAAGGCCGAACCTCAGGCCGACGGCAGCTACAAAGTGACCGGCACCAAGATCTTCATCTCGGCCGGTGAGCACGACATGTCCGGCAACATCGTGCACATCGTGCTGGCTCGCCTGCCCGATGCCCCGGCCGGTACCAAAGGTATTTCGCTGTTCATCGTGCCCAAGTTATTGCCCAACGCCGATGGCACTGCCGGCGAGCGCAACGGCGTAAGCTGTGGCTCCATCGAACACAAGATGGGCATCCACGGCAACGCCACCTGCGTGATGAACTTCGACGCGGCCACCGGCTTCCTGATCGGCCCGGCGAACAAAGGTTTGAACTGCATGTTCACCTTCATGAACACGGCCCGCCTGGGTACCGCGCTGCAAGGTCTGGCTCACGCTGAGATCGCCTTCCAGGGTGGCCTGAAATACGCCCGTGATCGCCTGCAAATGCGCTCTCTGACCGGCCCGAAAGCACCGGACAAGGCTGCCGACCCGATCATCGTGCACCCTGACGTGCGCCGCATGCTGCTGACCATGAAGGCGTTCGCCGAAGGCAACCGCGCCATGGTTTACTTCACTGCCAAGCAGGTCGATATCGTCAAGTACAGCCAGGATGAAGCCGCCAAGAAACAGGCCGATGCCCTGTTGGCGTTCCTGACCCCAATCGCCAAGGCCTTCATGACCGAAGTGGGCTTCGAAGCGGCCAACCACGGCGTGCAGATCTA
>CAYVPI010000248.1:0-5088 GCA_964453495.1 uncultured Pseudomonas sp.
GACCCGTACCTGGTGGTGGCAGCGGACAAGGGCACTGCAACCTTCTCCGACATCGCCAACGGCATCGCCATCGACTACGGCTTCTGGCTGGGCGATGCATTCGCCTCCGGTGGCTCGGCCGGTTACGACCACAAGAAAATGGGTATTACTGCCCGTGGCGCCTGGGTCGGCGTGCAGCGTCACTTCCGTGAGCGCGGTATCAACGTCCAGGAAGACCCGATCAGTGTGATCGGCATCGGCGACATGGCCGGCGACGTATTTGGCAACGGCTTGCTGATGTCGGACAAGCTGCAACTGGTGGCGGCGTTCAACCACCTGCACATCTTCATCGACCCCAATCCGGACACAGCCAGCAGCTTCGCCGAGCGCCAGCGCTTGTTCGACCTGCCGCGTTCAGCCTGGAGCGACTACGACACCAGCATCATGTCGGCTGGTGGCGGTATCTTCCCGCGTAGCGCCAAGAGCATTGCCATCAGCCCGCAGATGAAGGAACGCTTTGCCATCGAGGCCGACAAGCTGACCCCGACCGAGCTGCTGCATGCCTTGCTCAAGGCGCCGGTCGACCTGCTCTGGAACGGCGGTATCGGTACCTACGTCAAATCCAGCGAAGAAAGCCACGCCGACGTCGGCGACAAGGCCAACGATGCACTGCGCGTCAATGGCAACGAGCTACGTTGCAAGGTGGTGGGCGAGGGCGGCAACCTGGGCATGACCCAGCTCGGTCGCGTCGAGTTCGGCCTCAACGGTGGCGCCACCAATACCGACTTCATCGACAACGCCGGTGGCGTGGACTGCTCCGACCACGAAGTGAACATCAAGATCCTGCTCAACGAAGTGGTGCAGGCCGGCGACATGACCGAGAAGCAGCGCAACCAGCTGCTCGGCAGCATGACCGAAGAGGTGTCCGGGCTGGTGCTGGGCAACAACTACAAGCAGACCCAGGCCCTGTCCCTGGCTGCGCGTCGGGCCAAAGAGCGCATTGCCGAGTACAAGCGCCTGATGGCTGACCTGGAAAGCCGCGGCAAGCTGGACCGCGCTATCGAGTTCCTGCCGTCCGAAGAGCAGCTGGCTGAGCGTGTCGCGGCCAACCAGGGCCTGACCCGCGCCGAGTTGTCAGTGCTGATCTCCTACAGCAAGATCGACCTCAAGGAGGCCTTGCTCAAGTCGTTGGTGCCGGATGACGACTACCTGACCCGGGACATGGAAACCGCATTCCCGTCGTCGCTGGTCAGCAAGTTCGCCGAGCCGATGCGTCGCCACCGCCTCAAGCGCGAAATCGTCAGCACCCAGATCGCCAACGATCTGGTCAACAACATGGGCATTACCTTCGTCCAGCGGCTGAAAGAGTCCACCGGCATGAGCCCGGCGAACGTGGCCGGCGCGTATGTAATCGTGCGGGATATCTTCCACCTGCCGCACTGGTTCCGCCAGATCGAGGCGCTGGACTACAACGTCCCGGCCGAAATCCAGCTGACCCTGATGGATGAACTGATGCGCCTGGGCCGTCGGGCCACGCGCTGGTTCCTGCGCAGCCGTCGCAACGAGCAGGATGCCGGGCGTGACGTGGCGCACTTCGGGCCGAAGATCGCCGCGCTGGGCCTGAAGCTCGATGAGCTGCTCGAAGGGCCGACCCGCGAACGCTGGATGACCCGCTACCAGGGCTTTGTCGAGGCTGGTGTGCCGGAGCTGCTGGCGCGCATGGTTGCCGGTACTACGCACTTGTACACCCTGTTGCCGATCATCGAAGCATCCGATGTCACCGGCCAGGACCCGGCCGAAGTGGCCAAGGCCTTCTTCGCCGTCGGCAGCAACCTGGACCTGACCTGGTACCTGCAGGAAATCAGCAACCTGCCGGTGGAAAACAACTGGCAGGCCCTGGCGCGCGAAGCGTTCCGCGACGACATCGACTTGCAGCAACGGGCTATCACCATTTCCGTGCTGCAAATGCAGAATGCGCCGCAGGACATGGACGAGCGGGTACGCCTGTGGATCAAGCAGCACAAGGTCATGGTGGTGCGTTGGCGCGCCATGCTTGACGAGCTGCGTGCCGCGACCGGTACCGATTACGCCATGTATGCGGTGGCGAACAGGGAGTTGGTCGACCTGGCGATGAGCGGTCAGGCGGCAGTAGCGGCTTGATGTCTTGAGCTGGTGTTAATGAAAAAGCCCCGATGTGTCGGGGCTTTTTTGTTTCGGCCTAGGGTTTTAATGCTGGCTGTCAGGGCGTCATCGCGGGCAAGCCCGCTCCTACAGAGGCGCCGCGGATTTCTGTCGGAGCGGGCTTGCCCGCGATAGGGTCACCACAAATCTCACTTGAGCCGCCGCTCAACCCCTTTCTCCACCAGAATCTTCGCGGAAATCTCTTCCACCGAGAAATGTGTGGAGTTGATGTTGGGGATATTTTCCCGGCGGAACAGGTTTTCCACCTCGCGCACTTCGAACTCGCACTGGGCGAAGCTGGCGTAGCGGCTATTGGGTTTACGCTCGTGACGGATGGCCGTGAGGCGATCCGGGTCGATGGTCAGGCCGAACAGTTTGTGCTGGTGGGCCTTGAGCGCCGCAGGTAACTGCAGGCGTTCCATGTCGTCCTCGGTCAGCGGGTAGTTGGCGGCGCGGATGCCGAATTGCATGGCCATGTATAGACAAGTGGGGGTCTTGCCGCAACGCGATACACCCACCAGAATCAGGTCGGCCTTGTCGTAGTAGTGGGTGCGGGCGCCGTCGTCGTTGTCCAGGGCGAAGTTGACCGCTTCGATGCGCTCCATATAGTTGGAGTTGCCGCCGATCGAATGGGATTTGCCCACGGTGTACGAGGAATGGGCGGTCAGTTCCTGCTCCAGCGGGGCCAGGAAAGTCGAGAAGATGTCGATCATGAAACCGTTGGAGGTCGCCAGGACCTCGCGGATGTCCTGATTGACAATAGTGTCAAAGATGATGGGGCGAGCGCCATCACGTTCAGCAGCGCTATTGATTTGTTGTACCATGGTGCGCGCTTTTTCCACGCTATCGATGTACGGTCGCGTGAACTTGTTGAAGCCAATATTCTCGAATTGAGCCAGGAGGCTCTGGCCGAGTGTCTCGGCCGTGATACCTGTGCCGTCGGAAATAAAGAAAGCAGATCGTTTCATTTGCGCCTTGGGCCTTAAGCTGGTGACGAATCTTGGATATGATAGGCACGATTTGCCGGCCTTGAATGGCCAGCATTCTCACTTATTTTCAGGGTCCAGGCCACAATCGCTCGGAACGCTCCCCCTTTTGGAGCCTCCAGCGTCCTGAGCTTTTCCAACACAGTTAGTGGAGAGATCACCTTGGTAGAGTACGTAGTTTCCCTCGATAAGCTCGGCGTCCATGATGTGGAGCATGTGGGGGGCAAGAACGCATCCCTGGGCGAGATGATCAGTAACCTCGCGGGCGCCGGTGTCTCGGTCCCCGGTGGCTTTGCCACTACGGCTCAGGCTTATCGTGACTTCCTCGAGCTTAGCGGGCTGAACGATCAGATCCATGCGGCGCTCGATGCGCTGGACGTGGATGATGTCAATGCACTGGTCAAGACCGGCGCCCAGATCCGTCAATGGATCATGGAGGCCGAGTTCCCGGAGCGCCTGAACGACGAAATCCGTACTGCCTTCGCCGAAATGTCCAAGGGCAACCCGAACATGGCCGTTGCCGTGCGCTCTTCGGCCACCGCCGAAGACTTGCCGGATGCCTCGTTCGCCGGTCAGCAAGAAACCTTCCTGAACATCCGTGGCGTGGAAAACGTGATCCGCGCGGCCAAGGAAGTATTCGCCTCCCTGTTCAACGACCGTGCCATCGCCTACCGCGTGCACCAGGGCTTCGACCATAAGCTTGTCGCCCTGTCGGCCGGTGTGCAGCGCATGGTCCGTTCCGAAACCGGCACCGCCGGCGTGATGTTCACCCTCGACACCGAGTCGGGCTTCCGTGACGTGGTCTTCATTACTGGCGCCTACGGCCTGGGCGAGACCGTGGTGCAGGGCGCGGTGAACCCGGACGAATTCTACGTCCACAAGAACACCCTGCAGGCAGGCCGCCCGGCCATCCTGCGCCGTAACCTGGGCAGCAAAGCCATCAAGATGATCTACGGCGACGAAGCCAAGGCCGGTCGTTCGGTCAAGGTCGTCGATGTCGATCGTGCCGAGCGCGCGCGTTTCTGCCTGACCGACGCCGAAGTGACCGAGCTGGCCAAGCAGGCGATGATCATCGAGCAGCACTATCAGCGCCCGATGGACATCGAATGGGCCAAGGACGGTGACGACGGTAAGCTGTACATCGTCCAGGCACGCCCGGAAACCGTGAAGAGCCGCACCAGCGCCAACGTGATGGAGCGCTACCTGCTCAAGGAAACCGGCACCGTGCTGGTGGAAGGTCGTGCGATTGGCCAGCGCATTGGCGCCGGTAAAGTCCGTGTGATCAACGATATCGCCGAGATGGACAAGGTCCAGCCGGGCGACGTACTGGTTTCCGACATGACCGACCCGGATTGGGAGCCGATCATGAAGCGCGCCAGCGCCATCGTCACCAACCGTGGCGGCCGTACCTGCCACGCGGCGATCATCGCCCGTGAGCTGGGTATTCCTGCGGTTGTCGGCTGCGGCAACGCCACCCAGGTCCTCAAGGATGGCCAGGGCGTGACCGTTTCCTGCGCCGAAGGCGATACCGGTTTCATCTTCGAAGGTGAGCTGGGCTTCGACATTCGCAAGAATTCGGTCGACGCCATGCCTGATCTGCCGTTCAAGATCATGATGAACGTCGGCAACCCGGACCGCGCCTTCGACTTCGCCCAGCTGCCAAACGCAGGTGTGGGCCTGGCTCGCCTGGAATTCATCATCAACCGCATGATCGGCGTGCACCCCAAGGCGCTGCTGAACTATGCCGGCCTGCCGGCCGAGCTCAAGGAAAGCGTCGACAAGCGCATTGCTGGCTACGACGATCCGGTCGGTTTCTATGTCGAGAAACTGGTCGAGGGTATCAGTACCCTGGCTGCGGCCTTCTGGTCGAAAAAGGTCATCGTGCGCCTGTCGGACTTCAAGTCCAACGAATACGCCAACCTGATCGGCGGCAAGCTGTACG
>CAYVPI010000249.1:0-5073 GCA_964453495.1 uncultured Pseudomonas sp.
TCTTCGTCGTACTCGATCTTGGAGCCCAGCAAGTGCGCTTCGAAGCTGATGGACAGGCCTTCGGCGCGGCCGGTAAAGCGGCGGAACTGGTTGAGGGTGCGCTTATCGGCCGGAATCTCCGGCGACAGGCCGTAGTCCTTGTTGCGGATGTGGTCGTAGAAGGCGCGCGGGCGGTCTTCGTCGATCAGGCCGGAGAGCTCTTCAAGAGCTACCGGTTCGCCCATTTTGGTTTGCCCGGTGGCGTAGTCGACCAGCGCCTGGGTTTTCTCGCGGGCAGCTTCTTCTGGCAGGTCCTCGCTTTCGACGAAGTCACTGAAGGCCTTGAGCAGGGTACGGGTTTCGCCCGGGCCGTCGACGCCTTCCTGGCAGCCGATGAAGTCGCGGAAATACTCCGAGACCTTCTTGCCGTTCTTGCCCTTGATGAAGGAGATGTACTGCTTCGATTGCTTGTTGTTCTGCCACTCGGAGATGTTGATACGCGCGGCCAGGTGCAGCTGGCCCAGGTCCAGGTGGCGTGAAGGGGTCACGTCCAGGTCGGCGTTCACGGCCACGCCTTCGCTATGGTGCAGCAGGGCAATGGCCAGGTAGTCGGTCATGCCTTGCTGGTAGTGGGCGAATAGCACATGGCCGCCAGTGGACAGGTTGGATTCTTCCATCAGCTTTTGCAGGTGTTCGACGGCCACGCGGCTGAATGCGGTGAAGTCCTTGCCGCCGTCCAGGTATTCCTTGAGCCAGCCGCTGAACGGGTGTGCCCCGGATTCGGCATGGAACAAGCCCCAGGCTTTACCTTGCTTGGCGTTATAGCTGTCGTTGAGGTCGGCCAGCAGGTTTTCGATGGCGGCGGATTCGGCCAGTTCCGAATCCCGGGCGTGCAACACCGCTGGGGTGCCATCGGGTTTTTTGTCGATCAGGTGGACAATGCAATGACGGATCGGCATGGGCTTCTCGGTGTGAAAAAGAGGGTGGCGGCCAGGGCGTTTTGCCGCGCTGCAAAGTCGCCAAGTGTAACCCAGCCGGGCCTTTGGGCTGTGTCATGGTGTTTCAAAAAGGGCTGCTGAACGGTTTTTTGGTTGTTTTTCGCGCAAAATCCCGAGAAACCTGAACAAATGGCCAGGATGTGGCGGATATTTATCTGTTCGTATGGTAGTTTTGCCCCCGTCTGGCGCCTCACAAAGGCGCGTGGCCCGCAGGCCGCTGCTGTCGCGGCGAACCAAACGCGTTTTTTAGAATCTACATCCGCGATTGGCGTCGATGGCGACGTAGCACTCTGCAATCCAAATGAATTTGATAGGGAAGGAACACCACCATGGCATTGACCAAAGACCAACTGATCGCCGATATCGCTGAAGCTATCGACGCGCCAAAAACCACCGCGCGTAACGCTCTCGAGCAGCTGGGCCAGATCGTTGCTGATCAACTGGAAAATGGCAGTGAAATCACTCTGCCAGGTATTGGCAAGCTGAAAATCACTGAGCGTCCTGCCCGTACCGGCCGTAACCCTTCGACTGGCGCCGCCATCGAAATCGCTGCCAAGAAAGTTGTAAAGTTCGTACCAGCCAAAGTGCTGACCGACGCTGTAAACAAGTAATTGTAAGCAGCTGCAAAAAAAAACCGCGCCCGACTCGATCCGGCGCGGTTTTTTTATGCCTTTTGCGCCCAGCGCTGTTGCCAGGCCTGTTGCTGGGCCGGGTCGAGAAAAGTCCAGGCGACGAACCGGCTCTGCTTTTGCCCTTGGCCCATCTCTACCACACGGGTTTGCACGGCGCCGGCCTTTTTCAAGGCGGCCTGGATGCCGGGCAGGTTGGAGGCCTTGGACACCAGGGTGCTGAACCAGAACACCTGTTGGCCCACTTGCGCGCTCTCGCTGACCAATTGGTTGACGAAGCGGATTTCGCCGCCCTCGCACCAGAGTTCGTTGCCCTTGCCGCCAAAGTTAAGCACCGGCAGCTTGCGCTTGGGGTCGGCCTTGCCCAGTGCCCGCCATTTGCGCTGGCTGCCACGGGTGGCTTCCTCCAGCGAGGCATGGAAGGGTGGGTTGCACAGGGTCACATCGAAGCGCTCATCGCTTTGCAGCAGGGCCAGCAGGATGTGCTTGCGGTGGCCTTGCTGGCGTAGGCTGATGGCTTTGCCCAGACCATTGGCCTGGACGATGGCCTTGGCTGAGGCCAGTGCTACCGGGTCGATGTCCGAGCCGACAAATTGCCAGCGGTAGTCGCTGTGGCCGAGCAGCGGGTAGATGCAGTTGGCGCCTACGCCGACGTCCAGCGCACGTACACAGGCACCACGGGGGATGGTGCCGGCGTTGGATTCGGCGAGCAGGTCGGCGAGAAAGTGCAGGTAGTCAGCCCGGCCCGGGATCGGTGGGCATAGGTAATCGGCCGGGATGTCCCAGTGGTTGATCCCGTACAAGGCTTTGAGCAAGGCGCGGTTGAACACCTTGACTGCCGCAGGGTTGGCGAAGTCGATGCTTTCCTTGCCGTAGGGGTTGATGATCACGTACTGGCCCAGTTCCGGGCTGCTTTTGATCAGCTGGGGGAAGTCGTAACGGCCCTGATGGCGGTTGCGGGGGTGCAGGGTGGGTTTGCTTGGGTTTGTCATGATAGTGGTGTCCGGTAGAACGCATCGCGGGCAAGCCCGCTCCTACAAAGGGCAGTGCATAACCCTGTAGGAGCGGGCTTGCCCGCGATGGCGTCACTGAGGCGTGCGAAGATTACAAGCTGGCAATCCGCGCATGCTGCTCGGCCAGTTTGCCCAGGGCCTGTTCGGCCTCGGCCAGTTTGGCGCGTTCCTTGTCGATGACTTCGGCCGGTGCCTTGTCGACGAAGGCAGCGTTGGACAGCTTGCCGCCCACGCGTTGCACTTCACCTTGCAGGCGCTGGATTTCCTTGTCCAGGCGAGCCAGTTCGGCGTTCTTGTCGATCAGGCCAGCCATCGGCACCAGCACTTCCATCTCACCGACCAGCGCGGTGGCGCTGAGGGGGGCTTCGGCGCCTTCGGCCAATACGGTGAAGGACTCGACTTTGGCCAGCTTCTTGAGCAGCGCTTCGTTTTCGCTCAGGCGACGCTGATCTTCGCTGCTGGTGTTTCTGAGGAACAGTTGCAGCGGCTTGCCCGGGCCGATGTTCATTTCGCCACGGATGTTACGCACGCCCAGCATCAGGCCCTTGAGCCATTCGATGTCGTCTTCGGCGGCTGCATCGATGCGCGCTTCCACGGCCACTGGCCATGGCTGCAGCATGATGGTCTTGCCCTCGGCACCGACCAGCGGCGCCAGGCGCTGCCAGATTTCTTCGGTGATGAACGGCATGAACGGGTGCGCCAGGCGCAGGGCCACTTCCAGCACGCGTACCAGGGTGCGACGGGTGCCGCGTTGGCGTTCGACCGGTGCGTTCTCGTCCCACAGCACAGGCTTGGACAGTTCCAGGTACCAGTCGCAGTACTGGTTCCAGATGAACTCGTAGAGTGCCTGGGAGGCCAGGTCGAAACGGAACTGGTCGAGCTGACGAGTGACTTCGGCTTCGGTGCGCTGCAGCTGCGAGATGATCCAGCGGTCGGCGAGCGAAAGCTCGTAGGCTTCGCCGTTCTGGCCGCAGTCGTCACCCTTGTCCAGCACGTAGCGGGCGGCGTTCCAGATCTTGTTGCAGAAGTTGCGGTAGCCTTCGACGCGGCCCATGTCGAACTTGATGTCGCGACCGGTGGAGGCCAGCGAGCAGAAGGTGAAGCGCAGGGCGTCGGTTCCGTAGCTGGCAATGCCTTCGGCGAACTCCTGACGGGTCTGCTTCTCGATCTTCTTGGCCAGTTGCGGCTGCATCATGCCGGTGGTGCGCTTCTGCACCAGGGCTTCGAGCTCAATGCCGTCGATGATGTCCAGCGGGTCCAGGACGTTGCCCTTGGACTTGGACATCTTCTGGCCCTGGCCATCGCGAACCAGACCATGGACGTAGACGGTCTTGAACGGTACCTGGGGGGTGCCGTCTTCATTCTTCACCAGGTGCATGGTCAGCATGATCATCCGGGCAACCCAGAAGAAAATGATGTCGAAGCCGGTAACCAGCACGTCCGTAGGGTGGAAGGTCTTGAGGAAGTCGGTCTGCTCCGGCCAACCCAGGGTGGAGAACGTCCACAGGCCCGAGCTGAACCAGGTATCGAGCACGTCGTTGTCCTGCTGCAGGGCAACGTCCGGGCCGAGGTTGTGCTTGGCACGTACTTCGGCTTCGTCGCGGCCGACGTAGACCTTGCCCGCCTCGTCGTACCAGGCCGGAATCCGGTGGCCCCACCACAGCTGGCGGCTGATGCACCAGTCCTGGATGTCGCGCATCCAGGAGAAGTACATGTTTTCGTATTGCTTGGGCACGAAGGCAATGCGGCCGTCTTCCACGGCGGCAATGGCAGGCTCGGCCAAAGGCTTGGTGGATACGTACCACTGGTCGGTCAGCCACGGCTCGATGATGGTGCCGGAACGGTCGCCTTTCGGTACTTTCAGGGCGTGCTCGTCGACGCTGACCAAAAGGCCAGCCTCTTCGAAGGCAGCGACGATTTCGCGGCGCGCCTGGAAGCGATCGAGGCCAGCGTATTCGGCTGGCAGGGTGCCATCGACTGCTTCATTGAGGGTGCCATCGAGGTTGAACACCTGCGCAGCCGGCAGGACCACGGCGTTCTTGTCGAAGATGTTCAGCAGCGGCAGGTTGTGGCGCTTGCCGACTTCATAGTCGTTGAAGTCGTGGGCCGGGGTGATCTTCACGCAGCCGGTGCCGAATTCCGGGTCGCAGTAATCGTCGGCGATGATAGGGATGCGACGGCCAACCAGCGGCAATTCGACGAACTTGCCGATCAGGGCCTTGTAGCGCTCGTCCTCGGGGTTCACGGCTACAGCGGCGTCGCCGAGCATGGTTTCCGGACGCGTGGTGGCGACGATCAGGTAGTCGTTACCTTCGGTAGTCTTGACGCCATCGGCCAGTGGGTAGCGCAGGTTCCACAAGTGACCTTTCTCGTCGTGGTTTTCCACTTCGAGGTCGGAGATCGCCGTGTGCAGCTTGGTGTCCCAGTTGACCAGGCGCTTGCCGCGGTAGATCA
>CAYVPI010000250.1:0-4920 GCA_964453495.1 uncultured Pseudomonas sp.
CTTCGAACTTCACGCCGTTCTCTTCCAGCGCCACCCACTCCGGCACCAGGCCGAAGGCGGTCTCGACGTAGCGGTTGAGGCCTTCGGCGTCGCGTGCGGCCGAATCGTTCTTGAACAGGATGCCGCTGGGCTTGAGCACCTGGATCAGGGCCGCGAGCACATCATCGCGGTGCTGTTCCATGGTGGCGGAGGCCAGCTGAACCACCAGGATGTCGCCGAAACGGTCGACGACCAGACCCGGCAGCAGGTCCGAATCACCGTACACCAGGCGATAGTAAGGCTTGTCGAACAGGCGCTCGCGCAGGGACAGGGCGACGTTGAGGCGGTGTACCAGCAGCGACTTGTCCAGCGGCAGCTTGGCATCGCGTGACAGCAGGCGTGCGCAGATCAGGTTGTTAGGGCTCATGGCGACGATGCCCAGCGCCTTGCCGCCGGCGGCTTCGAGCACGGCCTGGTCGCCCGCCTTGAAGCCATGCAACGGGGTGGCGGCTACGTCGATCTCGTTACTGTAGACCCACAGGTGACCGGCGCGCAGGCGGCGGTCGGCATTGGCTTTGAGGCGAAGGCTGGGCAGGGACATGAAGTCGCTCCGGAAAAAAGAGCGAGATTATAGCGCGTCAGCTGGCCCGGCGGCCCGGCTGACGACAAATAGCCGGTTCAGCCGCTCATGGCTTCGATCAGCTGTTTACTGAAGGCGGGAATGTCATCGGGTTGTCGGCTGCTGATCAGGTTACCGTCGGTCACCACTTCCTGGTCGACCCAACGCCCGCCGGCATTGGTGATGTCATCCTTGAGGGTTTTGTAGCTGGTCATGGTCTTGCCCTTGACCAGGCCGGCAGACACCAGCAGCCAGCCGCCATGGCAGATCACGGCGATGGGTTTGCCTTCGGAGTTGTGCGCTTTGATCAGTTTTTGTGCAGCTGGGATGCAGCGAATACTGTCCGAGTTCTGCACGCCACCGGGCAGGACAATGGCGTCGTATTCGTCGATGTTGGCCGCTTCAAAGGTTTTATCGACGATAAAGTCGTCTGCGGGTTTGTCGTGGTTCCAGCCTTTGACCTTGCCGGCTTTGTCGGAAAGGATGTCGACTTGCACACCGCTTTGTTCCAGCGCCGATTTCGGCCCGGTCAGCTCCTCTTGTTCGAAGCCATCGGTAACCAGAATTGCAACGCGTTTGCCGTTCAACGGTAGGGGCATGAGCGATCTCCACTTTTAACAGGACATCTGCTTACTCGGACCGGATTGGGCAATAAAGTTCCTTGAAGGGCCCTCAATGGTTGTCGGATGCGCCCCTTGGGAGGTTAAAATCGCCGTTCAGCCCCGAGTATGTACATATGTCCCAAGAGCTTTCCGCCGAGCAGATCCAGCAGGCCCTGCAAGGCATCAGTGTGCCGCCCCAACCGCAGATCATGGTGGATCTGCAAATGGAGCAGTACATGCCCGACCCGGACCTGGCGGTGATTGCCCGGCTGATTTCCCAGGACCCGGGGCTTTCAGGAGCGTTGCTGAAGATCGTCAATTCGCCCTATTACGGCCTGACCAACAAGATTGCGTCCATCCAGCGGGCTGTGATCCTGTTGGGCAGCCGCTCGATCGTCAACCTGATCAACGCCCAGTCGATCAAGGGCGAGATGAGCGATGAAACCATCGTCACCCTGAACCGCTTCTGGGACACTGCCCAGGATGTGGCGATGACCTGCATGACGCTGGCCAAGCGCATCGGCTCCCAGGCGGTCGATGAAGCCTATGCCCTGGGCTTGTTTCACGACTGTGGTGTGCCGCTGATGCTCAAGCGTTTTCCCGACTACATGGGTGTACTGGAAAATGCCTACGCCAACGCCGGGCCGAACAAACGCATCGTCGATACCGAAAATGATGCGTTCAACACCAACCATGCGGTTGTCGGCTATTACACGGCCAAGTCCTGGCGCCTGCCCGAGCACTTGAGCAATGCCATTGCCAACCACCACAATGCCCTGGCAATTTTCAGCGACGAACCTACGCGCAACAGTCAGCTGAAGAATTTGCTGGCGATCCTGAAGATGGCCGAGCACATTTGCTCGTCCTATCGGATACTCGGTAACCAGACCGAAGACCACGAATGGAACAGCATTGGCCATCTGGTGCTCGATTATGTCGGCCTGTCCGATTACGACTTCGAGAACCTAAAGGAAACCATCCGCGAACTGGGTAACCATTGAGCCCCCATGCCTGAATTGCCAGAAGTCGAAACCACCCGGCGCGGCATTGCGCCGTACCTCGAAGGGCAACGCGTCAATCGCGTGATCGTGCGTGACCGGCGCTTGCGCTGGCCTATCCCGGAAGACCTGGACGTGCGTCTTTCCGGGCAGCGTATCGTCAGTGTCGAGCGGCGGGCCAAGTATTTGCTGATCAACGCCGAGGTCGGCACGTTGATCAGCCATTTGGGCATGTCGGGCAATCTGCGCCTGGTCGAGGTGGGCTTGCCGGCGCTCAAGCATGAGCATGTGGATATCGAACTGGAGTCAGGCCTGGCTCTGCGCTACACCGATCCTCGGCGTTTCGGTGCGATGCTGTGGAGCCTTGACCCTCTACACCATGCGTTGCTGCTGCGCCTGGGGCCGGAGCCATTGACCGACCTCTTCGACGGCGAGCGCCTGTTCCAGCAATCGCGGGGCCGGGTGATGGCGGTCAAGCCGTTCATCATGGACAACGCAGTGGTGGTCGGGGTGGGCAATATTTATGCGACCGAGGCGCTGTTTGCCGCCGGTATCGATCCGCGCCGCGAAGCGGGGAGCATTTCCAGGGCCCGCTACCTGAAGCTGGCCATCGAGATCAAACGCATCCTGGCCCACGCCATCGAGCGTGGCGGCACCACCTTGCGCGATTTCATCGGTGGCGATGGCCAGCCCGGTTACTTTCAGCAGGAGCTGTTTGCCTACGGTCGCGGCGAAGAGCCGTGCAAGGTGTGCGGCAGCATCTTGCGTGAGGTCAAGCTGGGGCAGCGCGCCAGCGTGTACTGCCCGCGCTGCCAGAAATAGGCTTAGTGCGGCACCGGGAACACTTGTGCTTCACCCAGGCCACGTGGGTCGCTGGCAGCTTCGACCTGGCTGGCCTGCTTGTCCCAGAACAACACCTGTTGGTTGCCGTAGCTGCGCCCTGTCGGCTTGAGGCTGTAGCCGCGTTGCTGCAGCTCTTGGAGCTGAGCCGGGCTGAACGCAGCCGGCTCGTACTCGACCACGTCAGGCAGATACTGGTGATGGTAGCGGGGCACGGCGGGCCAGGTACTTACTGGCTGACCATCGAGGTACTCCAGCGTCGATAACAGCACCATGCTTGGAATTCGACTGCCGCCCGGGGTGCCGAAGGCGGCAAATTGGCTGGGGCTTTCGATGAAGGTCGGGCTCATGCTCGACAGTGGGCGCTTGCCTGCGGCCACCGCATTGGCCTGGCTGCCGGCCAGGCCGTAGCTGTTGCTGCCATGGGGATCGGCGGCAAAGTCATCCATTTCATTGTTCAACACCACGCCGGTGCCGGGCGCACTGAAGGCTGCGCCGAAGGGCAGGTTGACCGACAAGGTCGCCGCCACGGCGTTGCCGTCGGCGTCGAGTACCGCGAAGTGGGTGGTGTGGTCACCCTCGCGCCAAGCCGGGGCGGGCGGCAGGCTGGCGCTGGGCGTGGCCTTGTAGACGTCGATGCTGTTGGCCAGTTGTTGCAGGTAACTGCGCTCAAGCAGTTGCGGCAATGGGTTGCTGACGTAGTCCGGGTCGCCCAGCAATCCACGGTCGCGGTAGGCCCGGCGCAGCACTTCCACTACGTAATGGCTGCGTTGGACCTGATCGGCGCTGCGCCAGGGCAGGCGCTGCAGCATGGCCAGGCTTTGCGCCAGGGCGACGCCGCCGGCCGAGGGCGGTGGTGCGCTGATCAGTTCGCGTTGATCGGCCAGGGCGTAGCGCAGCGGTTCGCGAGTAGCGACCCGATATTGCGCCAGGTCCTGCAGTTGCCAGATGCCGCCGGCAGCCTGCACGCCATCCACCAGCGCCTGTGCTGTTCGCCCGGCATAGAAGCCGTCGAAGCCCTTATCGGCCAGACGTTTGAGCGTCGCCGCCAGTTCCGGTTGGCGAATGCGTTCATTGAGGACCGGTACTTCACCGCCATGTAGGAACAGCCGCGCGCTTTCCGGGTCGTCGCGCAGGGCCGACAGGCGCATGGTAGCGCGATCACGGTAGACGCGGTCGACAGCAAACCCTTCGTTGGCCAAGCGAATGGCCGGTGCCAGGGACGTGCCAAGCGGCAGCTTACCGTAGTCTTCGGCCAGATCGACCAGCGCGGCAGGCAATCCGGGAATCGCGGCTGCCAGCGGGCCGTTGATGGAAAGCCCCGGCTGGGCTTTGCCATCGCGCAGGTACATCGTCGGTGTTGCCTTGAGCGGAGCTTTTTCGCGGGCGTCGAGGAACTGGTAGCGCGCCGGCTCCGCGTTTTGCCGCAACAGGAAGAAGCCGCCTCCGCCCAAACCCGAGCCATAGGGTTCAACCACTGCCAAGGCGGCACTGATGGCTACGGCGGCGTCGAACGCATTGCCGCCTTGCTCCAGAATGCTGCGGCCGGCAGCAGTGGCTTGCGGGTGAGGGCTGGCGATAGCAGCCTGCCCGGGCGTTTGCGCCTGGGCAGCGACGGCACACAGCGCCAGTACGGCGCCAAACAGCAATGAATGGACGCTCGAGGCCTGGCGCATCATGGTTTCCTTCCGTGGAACGAAGTCAAATCAAGCCTTGCCGGTAATCTTCCGGTATTTGGCCATCAGCTCTTCTTCGGTTTCCGGGTGCGCTTCATCGAGGGGGATGCAGTCGACCGGGCAAACCTGCTGGCATTGCGGCTCGTCGTAATGGCCGACGCACTGGGTGCACAGGTTCGGGTCGATCACGTAGATCTCTTCGCCCT
>CAYVPI010000251.1:0-4904 GCA_964453495.1 uncultured Pseudomonas sp.
ATGGGCATGCCGGGGTTGAAGTTCTACACCCGCTACACCAAGGGCACCAACTGGGACCGCGGCGGCAACCTGAGCGATAACGAAGAAAGCGAGCGTAGCCTGCAGCTTAGCTACGTGGTGCAGAGCGGGGCGCTGCAAGGCCTGGGGCTGGACTTGCGCAATATCGACGTGAAACAGAAGTACGGCTACGACTACAACGAGTTCCGTTTTGCCACGACCTACACCTGGAAGTTCTGGTAAGCGGCGCCGAGGGGCGTGCGGCGCCCCTCGTAATCACAGAGAATTGCCATGCGATTGTATGAACTGATTACTTTCACCCTGCGCGTGCGCACGCCGGCCCAGGCCATGCAGCGTCTGCAGGAAACCCTGGCGCTGCCCGAGGTGGGCGGCACCCTGTTCGGCTGCTGGGCTTCGGAAATCGGCCCACTGAACGAGATCGCCGTGTTGCGAGGTTTCGACCATGAAGCTGCACGCCTGGCTGAGCGCGATCGCTATCTGCTGGGCCGCGATGTATTCGGCATCGAGGAATTCATGCTGGACATGAAGGTCGAGAACTACACCCTGTTCCCATTCCTTCAGCCGCCAACCCCTGGCGCCCACGGGCCGTTCTACGAACTGCGGGTGTACAACCTGATCCCTTCGGGCCTGATGCCGACCCTGGAGGGCTGGAAAAGCGCCATCGGCCCACGCACCGCCGAGGGTTACTCCCAGGTCGCGGCAGCGTTCTACGCCACCGATGGGCGTACGCCACGCTATTTGCATATCTGGCCATACGCGAGCCTGGAGCAACGCCTGGACATACGCACCCGCGCGGTCGCCGATGGGGTCTGGCCACCGGAAAACTCCGGGCCGCAACTGCGTGAAATGCACTCCACGGTGTACTTGCCGGCGAGTTTTTCGCCTATGAATTAAGGAGTTAGCGCCGGTCGTCTGAAACAGGATCCAATCTGGCCGGTTTCCTTGCGTTGTTAAGCGATGCCAACCATCATTTTGCCATTAATCGCAAAATGCCAGTCGGTTTTGCGCAATGGATCGCCAGCGAGGCAAGGGATCATGCTTGAAGGGTCACCCAACCCAGGCGTTGAAAAAACGCTGCGACCTCGCACCAAATGGTTTTGGCGCTTAGTGTTCATCAAGGTCTGGCTCAGTGCGCTTTTGCTGATTGCCGGGATGCTGGGCGCAGGTGTGATCATGCTGGTCGCGGCGTTTGAAGAGCAAACCCCGTGGGATGAGCGCCTGCTCACTTTTTTTGGCGGGGTGTTGGTGTTGTTCGTCTGCCTCGGGATCATCAGGATGGCGCTGCCGGAGCAGTGGCAACGGGTTTTGAGCCGCCGAGGCAAGCCACTGCAATGAGGTGGCTTGGACGGGCCTCATCGCGTACCCCCCGTAGCAACTGTCTTGTCTACGCCCGCTTTGGTCGTGCGCGACTCCGAGCGGGACGCAGCCTTACGGCAGCTGCTAGGGGGAAGTGGCCTGGCACAATTGCGTAGCAGCTGCCGAAGGCTGCGTCGCTTTGCTTTTTTCACGCGCGCAAGGCCACAGGTTTGCAATCGGGGCCCGGTGGTCCTTATGGTGTGCAGTCGTCTCCCAGACCTGAACACTTCCAAGGACAAAAGCCATGTTTGAACTGGACCATGGGCTCGCACAGGACATTGTCGACCGAGCGATGGCTATCCTTCCGTGCAACGTGAACGTTATGGACAGCCAGGGTTTGATCCTGGGCAGTGGCGAGCCGGGGCGCATCGACACCCGTCATGAAGGGGCCCAATTGGTCCTGGCCAATCAGCGTGTGGTGGAAATCGATGAGCACTCGGCGCTGTGCCTCAAGGGCGTGCAGCCAGGCATCAATGTGCCGCTGATGCATGATGAGCGGCTGATCGGCGTACTGGGGCTCACGGGTGATCCGCGCACACTGCGTACATACGCAGAGCTGCTGCGCATGACCGCTGAAATGCTGGTGGCGCAGCGCCATCGCGAAGTGGAACGGCAGTGGCGCCAGCAACGCAGCGATGACGTGCTGTCGTTGTTGCTCAGCCAGGCGCAGGATTCGCCGCGGCTGCTCGATGAAGCGCAACAACTGGGCCTCAAGCCCCATCTTTCGCGCACCCCGATCCTGATCGAACTGGCCTCGGGGCAGGCCACGGCGGTGGTCAGCCAATGGTTGCTCGCACGGGTGCCGGATAGCTGGTGCTTGAACCTCTCGACTCACACCCTGCTGTGGTGCTGTCCCTCCCGGCATGGGGTCGACCCCGGCAAGCACCTGCAAAAAATGGTGGATCAAGGCTGGGCGACCGTGCGGGTGGCGGTGGGGGGGCCTGCCGAGGGTGTTGAACGGCTACGCAATATGTACGGTCGGGTGATGGCGCTGGCGGCTTATGGTCAAGCGGTCATGCCGGATGAACAGGTCTTGCTGCTGAGCCGCTTTCGCTTGCCCGCGATGTTATGGCCCCATCGCGAAGATGATGCGGTCCAGGAACTGTTGGCGATAGTCCACAAGGTGCGGGCCAAGGATAGCAACGGTCAACTGATGCAGACCCTGCGCAGTTGGTGCGCACACAGCGGGCAAATCCAGCATTGTGCCGACGCACTAGGTTTGCACCGCAACAGCCTGCGTTACCGGATGGACAGGATCGCGGAAATCACCGAAATGGACCTGACTAAGCTTGATGACATCATCGCATTGTATTTGAGTGTGCAATTGCTACCGGAACGTTGAATTGGGCGCGCGCACAAAAAACGCCGGATTACCCTTGTGCTTGCGGCTGGAGCACGCTTGGTTGGCAGCTGTCAGCATAAGCCATCACCTATCGCCGGAGAGCGCTCATGAAAATCGTCATCGCACCTGATTCCTTCAAGGACAGCCTCGACGCTGCAGGCGTTGCCCAGGCTATTGCGCAAGGATTGGCCGAAGTACTGCCAAACGCTGAGCTGGTGCAATGCCCGATGGCTGATGGGGGCGAAGGCACAATGGATGCGATTCTTGCGGTGGTCAGCGGTGAGCGGCGCCAGGCAATGGTGCGTGGGCCTTTGGGCGCCGAAGTGAATGCCCATTGGGGCTGGTTGCCGCAGTCGCGCACCGCCATTGTTGAAATGGCCCAGGCCAGTGGCCTGCAACTGCTTGCCCCCGAGGATCGGGATGCCTGCAACAGCTCCTCGCACGGTACCGGGCAATTGATACTTGCGGCCATGGATGCAGGGGCCGAGAAGATCATCCTGACCATTGGTGGCAGCGCGACCAACGACGGTGGCGCCGGCATGCTCAGTGCCTTGGGCATGCGCCTGCTCGATGCCAGCGCACATCCCTTGCAACCGGGCGGCCTGGCGCTGCTGCAACTTGCCAGCATCGATCTGGCGGCAATGGACCGGCGCCTGCAATCGATCTGCTTTGAAGTCGCGGCCGATGTCGACAACCCATTGTGCGGCTTGCACGGTGCTTCATTCACCTTTGGCCGGCAGAAGGGTGCCACTCGCGAACAAGTGCAAATGCTGGACGAGGCCTTGGCACGCTTTGCCGATTGCTGCGCGACCGTGCTTGAGCAGGATGTACGCGACGTTCCGGGTACCGGCGCTGCAGGCGGCATGGGCTTTGCCGCCAGGGCGTTCCTGGGCGCCGCTTTTCGTCCCGGTGTAGAAGTGGTCGCTGAACTGGTCGGCCTCGCTGAAAAAGTCGCCGGTGCAAGCCTGGTCATTACCGGGGAGGGGCGCTGCGATGCCCAGACCCTGCGCGGCAAGACCCCCATGGGGGTTGCGCGCATCGCCCGCGAGCAGGGTGTGCCGGTGGTGATTCTTGCCGGCACATTGGGGGAGGGATACGAGGCGTTGTACGGGCACGGGATCGACGCCGCCTTTTCCGTGGCTTCGGGGCCCATGAGCCTTGCCGATGCCTGCTTGCAAGCACCACGACTGTTGCGGGAACGGGCGCGTGATATCGCCCGCTTGTGGCGCCTTTGACCTCAGGGGCCTTGTGTGTCCTCCACGTTATCGATGTGCTTGAAGCGTTCGATCAAAAAGTCGATCAGGCTGCGTACCCGCGCTGACAAATGCAGCTGCTGCGGGTACACCGCATACACATCTGCGCGGGTGGGCGTCTGGTCTTCGAGCACCAGGCGCAGCCTGCCGCTGCGCACATAGCGGGCGATGTCCCATTCGGCCCGCAGCAGTATCCCGAACCCCTCCAGCGCCCAGTTCAGCGCCACCTCCCCATCGTTGCAGCCCAGGGCGCCATGCACCTTGAGGTTTTCCGTGCGCCCGCCATGGTTGAAGCTCCAAACGCCATAGGGCGACTCGTTCTGGCGGATGAAGATGCAATTGTGGCGTTGCAGGTCGGCCAGTTTCTGCGGCGTGCCGTGCTTGTCCAGGTACAGCGGTGAAGCGCACAGCAAACGGCGATTGGAGGCAATCTTGCGGGCGTGGAAAGCCGCGTCGGGCAAGCTGCCGAAGCGAATGCCCAGGTCGAAGCCGTGGGTGGCCAGGTCCAGGGGGTGGTCGCTGATCTCCAGCTGAATTTCCACTTCCGGGTAGCGTGCGTAGAACGCGGCCAGGGCAGGGCCGATATGCCGGCGGCCAAAGCCCAGGGAGGCGTTGACCCGAATCAGCCCCTTGGGCGTTGCCCGGCTGCTGCTGATCAACTGCTCCAGCTCATCGACCTGGGTAAGGATGCGCGCCGCATGGGCGAAGTACAACTCGCCTTCTGCGGTCAGGCTCATCGAACGGGTAGTGCGGTTGACCAGGCGCACGCCCAGCCGGGCTTCCAGCGCGCTCAGGCGTTTGCTCACCGCCGGCGGGGTCACGCCCAGCTCCCGTGCGGCCGCGGCAAGGCTGCCTTTGTTGGCAAGCAGGTGGAAAAACGACAAATCCAGGGTCTGGCTCATTCGTAACTCAAAGTTATTTATGTAGTGATTTTG
>CAYVPI010000252.1:0-4704 GCA_964453495.1 uncultured Pseudomonas sp.
TCATCGCGCACCTGTTCGACGAGCGTAACCCTGCGGTCAAGAAGCTGCTGGCCAACGCCATTGCAGCCTGCAACAAGGCCGGTAAATACATCGGCATTTGCGGCCAGGGCCCGTCCGACCACCCGGACCTGGCCAAGTGGCTGATGGAGCAGGGTATCGAAAGCGTTTCGTTGAACCCCGACTCCGTGCTGGAAACCTGGTTCTTCCTGGCTGAAGGCCAGGACGCAATCTGAGCCGTTGAGTGATATGAGCGGCCGGCAGGATCGCCGGGCGCTCACTTCAAATGATCAAACAGGGCGTGTTCCAGTGATGGGTCTCGCCCTTTTTTGTGCAAGAACCCTATGCAAAGCAGCAGTAACCTATTTCCCGTCGCCTTGCTCAGCGCCGAGCGGCGAGGTGACCTCAGTGAAGATGTTTACCGGATCAAGGCCGGCAACAGCCCTGATCGCACGGTAGAGCTCGCCGTGACCCGCCTGGGCCTGGCTGATCAGCCGCAGGCGCGCGGGGTGCCGGTGATTTTGCTTCACGGCAGTTTTTCCAACCGGCGCTTCTGGTTCTCACCCCGGGGCATCGGCTTGGGCGCATACCTGGCGCGTGCCGGTTTCGATGTGTGGATTCCGGAAATGCGTGGGCATGGGCTGTCGCCACGCAACCATGACTACCGCAAGAATCGCGTCGCTGACTACGCCCGCTATGACCTGCCGGTCATCGGCGCCTTCGTCAGTGAGCAGAGTGGCCAGGCGCCGCACTGGCTCGGTCATTCCCTGGGCGGCATCACCCTGGCAGCGGCATTGGGCGGGCACTACCTGGGGCAGGCTCAGGTGGCCAGTGCCGCCTTGTTCGGCAGTCAGGTCAGCCGCACTTATTGGCCGTTGAAAATTCCACCGGTGGAGTGGGGCGGGCGCTTGCTGCTCAAGCGGTTCGGCCAGATCTCCGGTTCCCGGCTCAAACGCGGGCCGGAAGATGAGCCCATTGGGCTGGCACTGGAAAGCTTGCGCTGGTTCGGCCTGTTTGGCCGCTTTCGTGATGCCGAGCGCGATTGGTGGGGGGGGTTGAGCGAAGTGCAGGTGCCACTGTTGGCCGTGGGTGCCGTCGGTGACCACCAGGATCCGATCTGGGCGTGCCGCAAGCTGTATGAGCAGTTTGGCTCGGAGTCGAAGCAGTTCCTCAGCCTGGGGCGAGAGCAGGGCTTCAGTGAAAATTTTGGCCATGTCGAGATGCTGGTCAGCAAGGGGGCACAGGCGCAAGTCTGGCCCTTGGTCGAGCGTTGGTTGCATGATCAAATCACGCCTTTGCAGGAGCAATCGCCGCCCGCGCAGGTCGTAGGCCTCTGAATCGGGCCGTTCCGCGGGATTACGGTTCAGGTTAAGATGTGACTGTTGTGGTTTATTTGGTCATTTATTGGCGATGACTCGACATTGTGATTGCGCAGCCTGCGTCACGGTATGACAGTTGAGTTGCCCGGGTGGCAGGTCATTGCACGATGGTTGCCCGGGGTTGATGATGCTCAAGTTGGCCTACGAGGGTGACCGGACCGGCGTGGATGTGTAGCCTTGTCTGAATCCGGTTAGCCTGTGTTCGTCCTAACCAGTGAAGCTGTGAAATTCGATTGCCCATTGTCTTCTCAGTGACAGGAGTTACCCATGCACTACCTAACGCCCGATTTGTGCGACGCCTACCCTGACCTGGTTCAGGTTCTTGAGCCGATGTTCAGCAACTTCGGTGGCCGCGATTCCTTCGGTGGCCAGATCGTCACGATCAAGTGCTTCGAAGACAACTCGCTGGTCAAAGAGCAAGTTGAGCTCGATGGCAAGGGCAAGGTGCTGGTGGTTGATGGTGGCGGCTCGCTGCGCCGGGCGTTGCTCGGTGACATGCTGGCGGAAAAGGCCGCCAAGAATGGCTGGGAAGGCCTGGTGATCTACGGCTGCATTCGTGACGTGGATGTCATCGCGCAAACCGACCTGGGCGTGCAGGCCCTGGCCAGCCACCCGATGAAGACCGACAAGCGTGGCATCGGCGATCTCAATGTGAATGTGACGTTCGCGGGTGTGACCTTTCGCCCGGGCGAATACGTTTACGCCGACAACAATGGTGTACTCGTTTCGCCAAGCCCATTGAAGATGCCCGAGTAAGCGTTGATCCGGATTGGTTGGAGTAGGGATGTTCGAGGAAGATAACGCGCAATGGGGGCTAGTGCATGCCCTGGTGCTTGATGGAAAGGGCGGTGCGCGTTCGATTGCTCGAACCGAACTTGATGGCTTGCACCTGGAGCCGGCAGAGAGCCTGTGGCTGCACCTGGACCGCAGTCATCCCCAAACCCAGACCTGGCTGCGCAAGTCCAGCGGCTTGAGCGAGTTCGCCTGCGACCTGCTGCTCGAAGAAAACACCCGGCCCCGGCTGTTGGCGTTACCCAATGCCGAGCTTTTGCTGTTTTTGCGTGGCGTCAACCTCAACCCCGGCGCCGAGCCTGAAGACATGGTCTCGGTGCGAATTTCCGCTGGGGCGCAACGGGTCATTTCGTTGCGTCTACGGCCACTTCGTGCGACCGATGAGCTGCTGGTGCAGTTGAGCGAAGGGCGTGGGCCGAAGACTTCATCCGAACTGATTCTTTCCCTGGCTCAACTCCTGACTGAAAAAGTCCAGGCGCTGGTCAGCGACCTGGCGGAAGTGGTCGATCTGGAAGAAGAAAAACTCGACGCCGACGAGCGGTACACACCTGAGCACGACAGCGTCGTGCAGATACGTCGGAGAGCGGCCGGTTTGCGGCGTTTCCTGTCGCCGCAACGGGAAATCTACGCTCAATTGGCACGCAACAATTGCCCTTGGTTCGTCGAAGACGATGCCAATTACTGGAACGAACTCAACAACAGCCTGACGCGCTACCTGGAAGAGCTGGAGCTGACCCGCGAGCGCGTCGGCCTGGTGCTGGAAACCGAAGACAGGCGCCTGAGCGTGCGCATGAATAAAACCATGTACCGCTTCGGCATCATCACCTGTATTTTCCTGCCGATGAGTTTTCTCACCGGTTTGCTGGGCATCAACGTGGGCGGTATTCCCGGGGCGCAGAGCCACTGGGGCTTTGCCATCGCCTGCCTGTTGGTGCTGACCTTGGCCGCAGGCCAGTGGTGGCTGTTTCGACGTCTGCGATGGGTATGACCACCGATGTCACAGGTGTTTATCCAATCAAGGGAACTGGGCGGTCATGTGACCTGTCCAACCCCGGCCTCGTCTCTGACTGACATTGCGCGAGGTGTACATGCACGATCCGTTTGAAGAATCCCTACGGGATATGCTCAAGGCGTCGCCATCCAATCGCGATGACGATGCTTGCCTTGGGCGTGTCCTGAAAACCGCCAACCGCCAGGTCGGGGCGGGCGATCTTTTCAGCCTGCTGGGTCGCTGGACCCAGGCCCTGATGATTGCCGTGAACAATGGCTCGGCCCATGTTGCACCGGTGTCGCGTCGTACTATCTCTGCCCGTGATGCAGATAAGGCTGATTGAATATGGAACTTGATCTCTGGACCCAGAGCCTGGTCACTGCAATGACTGCATTGTGGACCAAAGTCGCGAACTTCATCCCCAACCTGTTCGGGGCCCTGGTGGTCGTGCTGTTGGGCTTTGTCGTGGCCAAGCTGCTCGACACCCTGTTGTCCAAGCTGCTGGCCAAGCTGGGCCTCGACCGGCTGATGGCCGGTACCGGGCTGACCAAGCTGCTCAGCCGAGGTGGCATCCAGGTGCCGATCTCGACCCTGATCGGCAAGATCGTCTATTGGTTCGTGTTGTTGATTTTCCTCGTCTCGGCGGCTGAATCGCTGGGGCTTGAGCGGGTTTCCGCGACACTGGACATGCTCGCGCTTTATCTGCCGAAAGTATTCGGCGCGGCGTTGGTGCTCCTGGTCGGCGTGCTGCTGGCACAGTTGGCCAACGGCCTGGTGCGCGGTGCGGCCGAAGGTGTCGGTCTGGACTACGCTGCAGGCTTGGGTCGCATCGCACAATGGCTGGTCATTATCATCAGTATCTCAGTGGCAATTAGCCAGCTTGAGGTCAAGACTGATCTTCTGAACCATGTCATCGTCATCGGTTTGATTACCGTTGGTCTGGCCGTTGCCTTGGCGATGGGCCTTGGCAGCCGGGAAATCGCCGGCCAGATCCTTGCTGGAATTTATGTGCGCGAGTTGTATCAAGTTGGGCAACAAGTGCGTGTTGGAGAGGTTGAAGGGCAGATTGAAGAGATCGGCACGGTCAAGACGACCTTGTTGACAGATGATGGCGAACTAGTGTCATTGTCCAACAGGTTCTTGCTGGAGCAGCGTGTTAGTAGCCGCTAACCCGGCATTTCCTGCTAATGTATGCCGCCGCAAATATGCTCGCAGCCTGGGCTGTGGCGGGACATTGACCTGACTGTCGGCCAGACTTGTTTTGAATAAAGTACATTCGCTGCCCCTGCGTTACGACCCCCGCGAGCTCTCCGATGAGGAGTTGGTGGCGCGTTCGCACGCGGAGCTGTTCCACGTTACACGCGCCTACGAAGAGTTGATGCGGCGTTACCAGCGGACACTTTTTAACGTCTGTGCGCGTTATTTAGGGAACGATCGGGACGCTGACGATGTCTGTCAGGAGGTGATGTTGAAGGTGCTTTATGGTCTGAAGAACTTCGAGGGTAAATCCAAGTTCAAGACCTGGCTCTACAGCATCACCTACAA
>CAYVPI010000253.1:0-4689 GCA_964453495.1 uncultured Pseudomonas sp.
AGGTGCTTGATGCGATAGCCCAGCGCTTCGGCGTAGTTGACGTCAGCGGTGGTCAGTTTGGTGATGCCTTCGGTGTAGGCCTTGTCGAATTGCAGCGGGATACCGAATGCGATGGAGGCCAGGATAGTCAGCTTGTGCGCCGCATCGATGCCTTCGACGTCGAAAGTCGGGTCCGCTTCGGCATAACCCAGCGCCTGGGCTTCGGCCAGCACGTCTTCGAAGGTACGGCCTTTTTCGCGCATTTCGGTCAGGATGAAGTTGCCGGTACCGTTGATGATGCCCGCGACCCAGTTGATGCGGTTGGCCGAGAGACCTTCACGAATGGCTTTGATGACCGGGATGCCGCCAGCTACCGCCGCTTCGAAGGCGACGATAACGCCCTTCTCGCGTGCCTTGGCGAAAATCTCGTTGCCGTGCTCGGCGATCAGCGCCTTGTTCGCGGTGACCACGTGCTTGCCGTTCTCGATAGCCTTGAGCACCAGTTCACGGGCCACGGTGTAGCCACCGATCAATTCGATGACGATATCGATCTCGGGGTTGCTGGCAACGTCGAACACGTCCGCGGTAATGGGGGTACCGGTAATCTGGCAGTTCGGGTTGGGCGAACGCATGGCAATCTGTGCCACTTCAATACCACGCCCGGCACGGCGGGCGATCTCCTCGGCGTTACGCTGAAGTACATTGAAGGTACCGCCACCGACGGTTCCCAACCCACAGATGCCTACTTTGACCGGTTTCACTGTGAACTCCCCATGAAACGGCCGACGCAAGGTCGGCCGTGAAAACAACCGCAGACTGCACTGCGGCTCGCTGTTAAATGGCCAGGCGGTGGATCCGCCAGGCCGTGCTCGTCGAAGGCCTGCTGCGACGAGGCAGGATTACTTGGCTGCCAGCGCCAGTTTGGCAACTTGCGGCGCCGGCTGGTAGCCCGGAATGACCTGTCCGCTCTCCAAAACGATGGCCGGTGTGCCACTGACACCGATCGATTGGCCGAGCTGGAACTGTTTACCCACCGGGTTGACGCATTTGGCCGCCTTGATTTCCTTGCCGTCGATCATCTTGTCCAGGGCTGCCTTGCGGTCGCTGGAACACCAGACCGCCTGCAATTGCTCGTCACCCGGCGAACCCAGGCCCTGGCGCGGGAAGGCTACGTAGCGCACTTCGATGCCCAGGCGGTTGAGTTCGGGCACTTCGGCGTGCAGTTTATGGCAGTACGGGCAGGTCGTGTCAGTGAATACGGTGATATGCGATTTGGTTTGACCCACGGCCGGGTAGACGACCATTTCCGCGCTTGGAATACCGTTGATGGTCTTGGCAATGGCCTGGCGTTCGGTCTTCTCGGTCAGGTTGACCGGCTTGCCATCCTGAATCTGGAACAGGTAGCCCTGCATGACGAACTGGCCGTCGGCACTGGCATACAGCACGCGCCCACCCTTGAGCTTGACCTCGTACAGGCCGTTGAGCGGGCTGGCCGCCACGCTGTCGATAGGCACTTCGAGCTCAAGCTTTTCGAGGGTCTTGCGGATGGTTTGCTCGGCATCGTTGGCCATGGCAAAGCTGCTGACCAGGGCAAGGGCAGCGGCGAAAATTCGGGTCACGCGCATGAAAACTCCTAAAAGCGGACAAGGGGGCCGGCCGCAGTACGGGGTGCGCAAAAATGGTGCGCAGTCAATGCCCCCTGTGCAAACCGTCCAAGCCTACCACATTAGGCCTGCGGGGCCGACTCCGTCTGTTACAACAGCATTCAACCGCGCGGATGGTGCCTGGCGTGCATCTCCTGCAGCCGTGCCCGCGCTACATGGGTGTAGATCTGTGTCGTGGACAGGTCGCTATGGCCCAGCAACATCTGCACCACCCGCAAGTCGGCGCCGTGGTTAAGCAAATGAGTGGCGAAGGCATGGCGCAGGGTATGCGGCGACAAGGCCTTGCCGATGCCGGCAACCTGGGCCTGGTGCTTGATCCGGTGCCAGAACGTCTGCCGGGTCATCTGCTCGCCACGCTGGCTGGGGAACAGCACATCGCTGGGGCGCCCGGCCAACAGATCGTTGCGCCCGTCACGCAGGTAGCGCTCGACCCAGACCACCGCCTCTTCGCCCATCGGCACCAGCCGCTCCTTGCTGCCCTTGCCCATTACCCGCAGCACGCCCTGGCGCAGGTTGACCTGATCCAGGGTCAGGCTGACCAGTTCGGTCACACGCAACCCGCAGGCATACAGCACTTCGAGCATGGCCCGGTCGCGCTGGCCGATCGGCTCGCTCAGATCCGGTGCCATCAGCAGGGCTTCCACGTCGGCTTCCGAGAGAGACTTGGGTAACGGCCGCCCCAGTTGCGGCATGTCCACCTGCAGAGTCGGATCGACAGTGATCAACTTCTCGCGCAACAAATAACGGTAGAAACCGCGCACCCCGGAGAGAAATCGAGCCGTGGAGCGCGGTTTGTAGGCCTGCTCCAGGCGCCAAGCCAGATGATCCAGGATCAGGTCGCGCCCGGCATCGCGCAACTCGATACCCTGCTCCTGCAACCACCCGTTGAACAGCACCAGGTCACTGCGGTAGGCCTCACGGGTGTTATCGGCAAGGCCCTTTTCCAACCAGAGGGCATCGAGGTATTGGTCGATCAGCGGGTGTTCGATAGCAGGCATGGGAACTCAGCGGTGCGAGGTTTGGCAAAAAATAGCTAGTCTTCCACAACACAGCCATCTTAGGGAGCGAGAATGAGCGAAGATCAGATACTGCTTGCGTTCGGGGGAATCGGAGCAGCCGCACTGGGCTGCCAATGGCTGGCCTGGCGCCTGAAGCTTCCAGCCATTTTGTTTCTCCTGCTCAGCGGCATACTCGCAGGCCCGGTGCTGGGCCTGCTCGACCCGCAAGCGATGTTTGGGCCGTTGCTGATGCCGCTGGTCTCTCTGGCAGTGGCATTGGTGCTATTCGAAGGCAGCCTGACCCTGCACTTGTCGGAGTGGCGCGAAGTCGGCACCGTGGTACGCCGCCTGGTAACCATCGGGGCGCTGTCGACCTGGGCGGTGATCACCCTGGCCACACACTGGCTGCTGGGTTTCGACTGGATGCTGGCCCTGTTGTTCGGCACCCTGACACTGGTGACCGGGCCGACGGTTATCGTACCCATGCTGCGAGTCGTTCGCCCTAAGGCAACCATCGCCAATATCCTGCGCTGGGAAGGCATAGTAATCGACCCTATCGGCGCATTACTCGCAGTGGTGGTGTACAGCTTCATCATCGCCAGGGGTGAGAGCGACGGGCTGAGCCAGGCCTTGCTGATATTCGCCGGTGTGATTGTTTGCGGCGGGGTATTTGGCATTGCCGGCGGCTGGCTACTGGGGCAAATCATCCGACGCCAGTGGCTGCCCGAGTACCTGCACAACCTGGCAACGCTGGCAGCGGTGCTGGGCATTTTCATCGCGTCCAACCGGGTCATGCATGAGTCGGGGTTGCTGGCGGTCACCTTGATGGGCATCTGGCTGGCCAACATGAAGGGCGTCGATGTCCGGCAGATTCTGCACTTCAAGGAAAACCTCAGTGTCCTGCTGATTTCCGGGTTGTTCATCCTCCTTGCTGCGCGCCTGGATCTCGATGCCATGCTGGGCCTGGGGCCTGCAGTACTGGCCCTGTTGCTGGTTATCCAACTGATTGCGCGACCACTGAACGTGGCCATCTCAACCGCCGCTTCGAACTTGAACTGGCGCGAGCGCGCTCTGCTGGCCTGGATTGCCCCGCGCGGAATAGTGGCGGCGGCGGTGTCGGCGATCTTTGCCATCCGCCTGCATGAAGCCGGGCATGAAGATGCATTGTTGCTGGTGCCACTGACCTTTGCCGTGATCATCGGCACGGTAATACTGCAAAGCGCCACGGCCAGGCCTTTGGCACGCTTGCTCAAGGTGGCCGAACCGGCTCCCAGCGGTTTTTTGATCGTCGGTGCCAACCCACCGGCACGGGCGCTTGGCAAGGCCCTGCAGCAACTGGGCAGCCGCGTGCTGCTGACCGATTCGAGCTGGGAAAACATTCGTGCCGCGCGGATGGAAGAGCTGCCGACCTACTTCGGTAACCCCGCATCACAGCATGCCGATGCGCATCTGGACCTGGTCGGCCTGGGCCATTTGCTCGGGCTGTCGCCGGCCGGCGAAATCAATACCCTCGCTTCCATGCGTTTTCGCCACGATTTCGGCCATCAGCGCCAGTTTGCCCTGGCCAGCGGCCTGGAAGCCCAACGCACTGATAAGCACCGCGCCAGCGGCGAACATCGCGGCCGCCCCCTGGGCAGTCGCTCACTGACCTACACGCAACTGGCCAATGAACTGACCCAAGGGGCCGAGCTGTATAGCACCCAGCTGACCGAAGGCTTTGACTGGAACGACTACCAGGCCTTGCATGGGCAGCGGGCGACCTTGCTGTTCGCGCGCGACAACCATGGCTGGGTGCATGTTTTCACCCCCAACACGGTGCTCAAGCCCGGCCCTGGCTGGACGGTGGTAGCGCTGGTGCAGCGTGCGCCCCCAGGCTGATAAATCGCGGGCAACAAAAAAGCAGCCCGAAGGCTGCTTTTTGTTTGCATCGCGGCCCCGTGACCGCTGGCAAAACTGGACTTAAGCCAGTTTTTCCTTGATGCGCGCTGCTTTACCGGACAGGTCACGCAGGTAGTACAGCTTGGCTTTACGCACGTCACCACGACGTT
>CAYVPI010000254.1:0-4655 GCA_964453495.1 uncultured Pseudomonas sp.
CCGCGATAGCCGTTGACGTTCTGGCCCAGCAAGGTCACTTCACGCACGCCGTTCTCGGCCAGGTGAATGATCTCGGCCAGTACGTCGTCGAACGGCCGGCTGACTTCTTCACCCCGGGTGTAGGGCACAACGCAGAAGGTGCAGTATTTGCTGCAGCCTTCCATCACCGACACATAGGCGGTAGGGCCGTCGATGCGCGGCTCGGGCAGGTGATCGAATTTCTCGATTTCCGGGAACGAAACATCCACTTGCGGCAGCTTGGTGGTGCGCGCAGCGTCGATCATTTCCGGCAGGCGGTGCAGGGTCTGGGGGCCAAAGACCACGTCGACATAGGGCGCACGGTCGCGGATAGCCTCACCTTCCTGGCTGGCCACGCAGCCGCCGACGGCAATGACCATCTCGGGATTGTTGAGCTTGAGCTCGCGCCAGCGGCCCAGCTGGGAATACACCCGGTCCTGGGCGCGTTCGCGGATCGAACAGGTATTGAGCAAGATGACGTCGGCGTCTTCGGCGCGGGCCGTGACTTCCAGGGCTTGATGTTCACCCAGCAGGTCGACCATGCGCGAGCTGTCGTACTCGTTCATCTGGCAGCCGTGGGTTTCGATATAAAGCTTCTTGCTCATGCGAGATCATCAGGTGATTCAAAGAACCGCACATTATAGTGGGCTCGGCCGTCGTATCCTAGCGTTGCCTGACCGGCCGCTATGCTATAGTTTTCGCCCTCTTCACTTTCCCCGACTGTTACCCGCCCAAGATGACCAAACGCGACGCGCCAATCTACAAAGTGATTTTCCTTAATCAGGGCCAAGTGTTCGAGATGTATGCCAAGCAGATCTACCAAAGTGATCTGTGGGGCTTTCTCGAGGTTGAAGAGTTCATCTTTGGTGAGCGCACACAGGTCGTCGTCGACCCGAGCGAAGAAAAGCTCAAGGCGCAATTCGAAGGCGTGGTGCGCAGTTTCGTACCGATGCATTCGATCATCCGTATCGATGAAGTCGAGCGCCTGGGCACACCGAAGATCAGCGAAGCCCGTGGGGGCGGTAATGTGATGCCATTCCCCATGCCGATGCCGGATAAATAACCGGCGTCACTCAAGGTAGCGGCGAGAAGGGCGTGCGGCCGTCGGCCGTTTGCAGTTCCAGCAGGTATTTACGGAAAATTTGCCCCAGCACCTGGGTCGCGACTTCCAGCTCGTCGCGGCGCATCTGCCCGGAAACTTCGTCTGCGAAGTCCAGCGCATCTTCATCGCCGTTGACCGCTGCCATTTTCAGCAGGATGTAGGCCTGCACATTGTTGGCCTTGACCCCCTCGCCACGAAAGAACATCACGCCCAGCTGCGATTGGGCCTGGGCATGGCCTTGCAGCGAGGCCTGTTCAAAATAGTTGATGGCTTGATTGAGGTCGCGCGGCGCGTTCTTGCCGTCGTAATAGAACATGCCCAACTCGTATTGCGCCTGCACATCCCCCGATTGCGCAGCCTGTTTGCACGTGGCGAGCGCCTGGGGCAAGTCTTCTGGCTGAGTATTGAGGGTGCAGCGGCCCATTGCTGGGATCAACAACGAGTTACCGCCTGCCGAGGCCAGCAGGGGCTGAAGGAGCAACAGGCAGCCCAGGGCAAGGGTGCGGCCGGTGCGGTTCATGGGAATCGACTTACCTCTGAGGGGCACGCGGACCCTCCGGGGGATCCAATAAGCGCGCATTATGAAATAAGCAGGGCCAACCTTACAAAGTCTTTACTCGTTTTTCTGCTGCACGGGGAATATATCGCCCGATTGACGGGGGATTATTAGCAGAAGCGTAGGAATAAAGGTGTAAATCCAGGTGAAAGCTGACGCTGGCAATCGCCAGCGTCAGCGGGCACAGCGTTATTTCAATGCGGCGAAGGCACGCTCGGCGGCATCCAGCGTCAGTTTCAACTCGGCTTCGCCATGAGCGATCGAGGTGAAGCCGGCTTCGAAAGCGCTCGGCGCCAGGTACACGCCGCCCTCGAGCATCAAGTGGAAGAAACGACCGAACAGCTTGGCGTCGCTGGCCATCACGTCATCGAAAGTCACGATGTCGTCGGCACCGCTGAAGTACAGGCCAAACATACCGCCAGCCTGCGTGGTCACGAACGGAATGCCAGCGGCATCGGCGCGCTGTTGCAGGCCATCGAGCAAGCGGCTGGTGTAGTCGGTCAGCTCGTCGTGGAAACCGGGACGGCTGATCAGGCGCAACGTCGTCAGGCCCGCCGCCATTGCCAATGGGTTACCCGACAAGGTGCCTGCCTGATACACCGGACCCAGTGGCGCGATGTGCGACATGATTTCGCGCTTGCCGCCGAAGCAGCCGACCGGCATGCCGCCGCCGATGATCTTGCCGAAGGTGGTCAGGTCCGGGGTCACGCCGTAATGGGCCTGGGCACCGCCGAGGGCGACGCGGAAACCGGTCATTACTTCGTCGAAGATCAGCACCACGCCATGCTTGTCGCACTGCTCGCGCAGGCCTTGCAGGTAGCCCGGAGCAGGCGGCACGCAGTTCATATTGCCGGCCACCGGCTCGACGATGATGCAGGCGACGGTCGAACCGACTTCGCTGAGCATTTGCTCAACCGCGTCGATGTCGTTGAACGGCAGGGTCAGGGTGTGTTTGGCGAAGGCCGCCGGCACACCGGCGGAACTCGGCACGCCCTGGGTCAGCAGGCCCGAGCCGGCTTTTACCAGCAGGCTGTCGGAATGGCCGTGGTAGCAGCCTTCGAACTTGATGATGCTGTCGCGGCCGGTGAAACCACGGGCCAGGCGGATGGCGCTCATGGTGGCTTCGGTGCCCGAGCTGACCATGCGCACCATTTCCATCGATGGCACGATCGAGCAGACCAGGTCGGCCATCTCGGTTTCCATGGCCGTCGGTGCGCCGTAGGACAAACCGTGCTCCAGTTGCTTGCGCACGGCCTCCAGTACGTCAGGGTGGCTGTGGCCGAGAATCATCGGGCCCCACGAGCCGACGTAGTCAACGTAGCGCTTGTCGTCTTCGTCGGTGACATAGGCACCGGCCGCATGCTTGAAGAACAACGGAGTGCCGCCCACGCTCTTGAAGGCGCGAACCGGTGAGTTCACCCCGCCGGGGATATGTTTCTGGGCATTGGCGAAGAGGATTTCGGAACGAGACATGATGGGCTCTCTTAAATCAGACGGATTCGAACAAGGCATTGAAAGCGCGGGCGCGGCGCGTCACTTCCTGGGTGCTGTCGGCGCTGAACAGGGCGTGGATCACTGCCAGCAGGTCGGCACCGTGATCGATCAGCGGCCGGGCGTTGTCCAGGGTGATGCCGCCGATCACCGCGATGGGCAGTTTCAGCTGGGCGCGCGCCTGGTCGAGCAGTTCGAGGCTGGCTGTGGGCGCGCCGGGCTTGGTATTGGAGTTGAAAAAACGGCCGAAGGCGACGTAGGAGGCGCCTTCAGTGGCTGCCTGCTTGGCCAGGTCGAGTTGGCCGTGACAAGTGGAGCCTATGATCGCCTGGCGGCCGAGCAGGGTGCGCGCGGGTGTCAGCGGGCCATCGGTCTGCCCCAGGTGCACACCTACGCCAAGGCGTGCGGCAAGCTCGGCATCATCATTGATGATCAGTTGGGTCTTGTAGCGCTCGCACAGGCTGCGCAAGGCTTCGGCCTCGCGCAGGCGACGGGCTTCGTCGCTGCTCTTGTCGCGGTATTGCAGCAGGGTGACGCCACCGTCGAGCGCGGCCTCGACATAAGGGAGAAACTTGCCGGCCAGCAGTTGGCTGTCGGTGATGGCATACAAGCCACGTAATTCTCGTAACATGAGCATCGAATGCGCCTCAAGGCCGGTCGTCAGGAGCAGAAATCCAGCGGGAGCCGGCGCGGCACGAACTGGCCCTTGCCCAACTGTTCCGCGTCACGCAGTGTGCGCCAGGTGTAGTCGAGTGCCGTTTTCACGGCGCTTTGCAACTGCTCACCAAGGGCCAGGCGCCCGGCCAGGGTGCTGGCCAGGGTGCAACCGGAACCGTGGTAGCTACCTGGCAGGCGCTGGCATGTGAAGGTCTGGCGGGTGCCGTCGCGGCTATACAGGCGGTTGTGTACTTCGTGTTCATCACCGTGGCCACCGGTGATCAATAGATGTTTGCAGAACGGAAGGAGTTTTTCCGCGCATTCGTCTGCCGTGCCTTCGGGCAGTTCGGCGAGGATGCGTGCTTCTGGAAGGTTGGGGGTGGCAATGGTTGCGAGCGGCAGCAGCCGTTCACGCATGGCATAACCGACTTCGTCCTTGCCCAGGCGCCCGCCACCGCCGGCGCGCAGCACCGGGTCGCACACCAGGGGCAGGTGCGGGTGCGCCTGGAGCAGTTCGACCACCGTGTCGACCATTTCCAACGAGCCGAGCATCCCCAGCTTGACGGCGGCCACGGTCGAATCGTTGAGCACGGCATTGGCCTGGGCCAATACCCAGGCACGGTCGAGCACACGGAAGTCACTGACATTGACGGTATCTTGCACGGTCAGGGCAGTCACGGCGGGCGCAGCGTGGCAACCTTGAGCGAGAAGGGCTTCTATATCTGCCTGCAAGCCGGCGCCGCCACTTGGGTCGTGGCCGGAGAGACAGAGGACAACGGGGCGGGAGCTATAGATATTCATGGTGCGCGAGCTTACCACCAAACGCTTTTT
>CAYVPI010000255.1:0-4654 GCA_964453495.1 uncultured Pseudomonas sp.
CCTGGTGAGAAAGTGTCTATGAAAACAGGTCTGTACCATCCCGAAGAATTCAAGGATAACTGTGGTTTTGGCCTGATCGCCCATATGACGGGCGAGCCCAGTCACCATTTGTTGCAAACGGCCATCGAGGCCCTGACCTGCATGACCCACCGTGGTGGGATCAACGCTGATGGCAAGACCGGCGACGGTTGCGGCCTGTTGATGCAGAAGCCGGATGAATTCCTGCGCGCTGTGGCCAAAGACCACTTCGGCAGCGATTTGCCCAAGCAATATGCCGTGGGCATGGTGTTCTTCAACCAGGACAACGCCAAGGCCCAGGCCGCTCGCGAGAACATGGATCGCGAGATCCTGGCCGCCGGCCTGCAGCTGGTCGGCTGGCGCAAAGTACCGATCGACACCAGCGTGCTCGGTCGTCTTGCGCTCGAGCGCCTGCCGCAGATCGAACAAGTGTTCATCGGAGGCGAAGGCCTCAGCGATCAAGAGTTCGCCATCAAGCTGTTCAGTGCCCGTCGCCGTTCGTCGGTAGCCAACGCCGCCGATACTGACCACTACATCTGCAGCTTTTCGCACAAGACCATCATCTACAAAGGCCTGATGATGCCGGCCGACCTGGAGCAGTTCTACCCGGACCTGGGTGACGAGCGCCTGCAGACCGCCATTTGCGTGTTCCACCAGCGCTTCTCCACCAACACCCTGCCGAAATGGCCGCTGGCTCAGCCGTTCCGCTTCCTCGCCCACAACGGCGAGATCAACACCATCACCGGCAACCGCAACTGGGCCGTGGCCCGTCGCACCAAGTTCACCAACGATCTGATGGACCTGGAAGAGCTCGGCCCGCTGGTCAACCGTGTCGGTTCCGACTCCTCCAGCATGGACAACATGCTCGAGCTGATGGTCACCGGTGGCATCGACCTGTTCCGTGGCGTGCGGATGATCATTCCGCCTGCGTGGCAGAACGTCGAAACCATGGACCCGGATCTGCGTGCGTTCTACGAGTACAACTCGATGCACATGGAGCCGTGGGACGGCCCGGCCGGCGTGGTAATGACCGACGGTCGCTACGCGGTGTGCCTGCTCGACCGTAACGGTCTGCGTCCGGCGCGTTGGGTCACCACCAAGAACGGTTTCATCACCCTGGCCTCGGAAATCGGTGTCTGGAACTACCAGCCTGAAGACGTGATCGCCAAGGGACGTGTGGGCCCGGGCCAGATCTTCGCCGTGGACACCGAAACCGGTCAGATCCTCGACACCGACGCCATCGACAACCGCTTGAAGTCCCGTCATCCGTACAAGCAATGGCTGCGCAAGAATGCCCTGCGCATCCAGGCGACCATGGAAGACAACGACCATGGTTCGGCTTTCTACGATGTCGACCAGCTCAAGCAATACATGAAGATGTACCAGGTCACGTTCGAAGAGCGCGACCAGGTATTGCGTCCGCTGGGCGAGCAGGGCTACGAAGCCGTCGGCTCGATGGGCGACGATACGCCAATGGCCGTGCTGTCCCAGCGCGTGCGCACGCCATACGACTATTTCCGCCAGCAGTTCGCGCAGGTCACCAACCCGCCGATCGACCCGCTGCGTGAAGCCATCGTCATGTCGCTGGAGATCTGCCTCGGTGCCGAGCGCAACATCTTCCAGGAGTCGCCGGAACACGCCTCGCGCGTGATCCTAAGCTCGCCGGTCATTTCGCCGGCCAAGTGGCGTTCGCTGATGAACCTGGATCGTCCGGGCTTCGAGCGCGCGATCATCGACCTCAACTACGACGAAAGCGTCGGCCTCGAAGCGGCCATCCGCAACGTCGCCGATCAGGCTGAAGAAGCCGTGCGTTCCGGCCGCACCCAGGTCGTGCTGAGTGACCGCCACATTGCCCCGGGCAAGTTGCCGATCCACGCTTCGCTCGCCACCGGCGCGGTGCACCACCGCCTGACCGAGAAAGGCCTGCGTTGCGACTCCAACATCCTCGTGGAAACCGCCACCGCTCGTGACCCGCATCACTTTGCGGTGTTGATCGGTTTCGGCGCCTCGGCGGTCTATCCGTTCCTGGCCTACGAAGTGCTGGGCGACCTGATCCGTACCGGTGAAGTGCTGGGCGACCTCTATGAGGTGTTCAAGAACTACCGCAAAGGCATCACCAAAGGTCTGTTGAAGATCCTGTCGAAGATGGGTATCTCGACCATTACCTCGTACCGCGGTGCGCAGTTGTTCGAAGCCATCGGCCTGTCTGAAGAAGTCTGTGAGCTGAGCTTCCGTGGCGTACCGAGCCGCATCAAGGGCGCGCGTTTCGTCGACATCGAAGCCGAGCAGAAAGCCCTGGCGGCCGAAGCCTGGAGCCCGCGCAAGCCGATCCAGCAGGGCGGTCTGCTGAAGTTCGTCCACGGTGGCGAATATCACGCGTACAACCCGGACGTGGTCAACACCCTGCAAGCCGCCGTGCAGCAGGGCGACTACAGCAAGTTCAAGGAATACACCGCGCTGGTCGACAACCGCCCAGTGTCGATGATCCGCGACCTGTTCAAGGTCAAAACCCTGGAGCAGGCACTGGCCATCGACGAAGTCGAACCGCTGGAAGCGATCCTCAAGCGTTTCGACTCGGCAGGTATTTCCCTCGGTGCACTGTCGCCGGAAGCTCACGAAGCTTTGGCCGAAGCCATGAACCGCCTGGGTGCGCGTTCGAACTCCGGTGAAGGTGGTGAAGACCCGGCTCGCTACGGCACCATCAAGAGCTCGAAGATCAAGCAGGTTGCGACCGGCCGCTTCGGTGTTACCCCGGAATACCTGGTCAACGCCGAAGTGCTGCAGATCAAGGTCGCCCAGGGCGCCAAGCCGGGTGAAGGCGGGCAACTGCCTGGCGGCAAGGTTAACGGCCTGATCGCCAAGCTGCGTTATGCAGTGCCTGGCGTGACCCTGATTTCGCCACCGCCGCACCACGACATCTACTCGATCGAAGATTTGTCGCAGCTGATTTTCGACCTCAAGCAGGTCAACCCGTCTGCACTGGTTTCGGTGAAACTCGTGGCTGAAGCCGGTGTGGGTACCATCGCCGCTGGCGTGGCCAAGGCCTATGCCGACCTGATCACCATCTCCGGCTACGACGGTGGCACCGGCGCTTCGCCGCTGACCTCGATCAAGTACGCAGGTGCGCCGTGGGAACTGGGCCTGGCTGAAACCCACCAGACCCTGCGCGGTAACGACCTGCGTGGCAAGGTTCGGGTACAGACCGACGGCGGCCTGAAAACCGGCCTGGATGTGATCAAGGCAGCCATCCTCGGTGCCGAGAGCTTCGGCTTCGGTACTGCGCCGATGATCGCGCTCGGTTGCAAATACCTGCGTATCTGCCACCTGAACAACTGCGCGACGGGTGTTGCAACCCAGAACGACAAGCTGCGCAAGGACCATTACATCGGCACCGTCGACATGGTGGTGAACTTCTTCACCTACGTCGCCGAAGAGACCCGCGAGTGGCTGGCCAAGCTGGGCGTACGCAGCCTGGGCGAGTTGATCGGGCGTACCGACCTGCTGGAAATCCTGCCGGGCGAGACCGCCAAGCAACAGCACCTGGACCTCACGCCGCTGCTGGGCAGCGAGCACGTTCCGGCCGACAAGCCGCAGTTCTGTGAAGTCGACCGCAACCCACCCTTCGACAAAGGCCTGCTGGCCGAGAAGATGGTGGCGATGGCGGGGCCTGCGATCGCTGACATGAGCGGTGCCGAGTTCGCGCTGGATATCTGCAACTGCGACCGTTCCATCGGCGCACGTATTTCCGGTGAAATCGCCCGTGCCCACGGCAACCAGGGCATGGCCAAGGCGCCGATCACCTTCCGCTTCAAGGGCACTGCAGGGCAGAGCTTCGGGGTGTGGAACGCCGGTGGCTTGAACATGTACCTGCAGGGCGATGCCAACGACTACGTCGGCAAGGGCATGACCGGCGGCAAGCTGGTAATCGTGCCGCCAGCTGGCAGCCCGTTCAAGACTCAGGAAAGTGCCATCATCGGTAACACCTGCCTGTACGGCGCCACTGGCGGTAAGTTGTTCGCTGCCGGTACTGCGGGCGAGCGTTTCGCCGTGCGTAACTCCGGTGCCCACACAGTTGTGGAAGGCACTGGTGACCACTGCTGCGAATACATGACTGGCGGTTTCGTCTGCGTGTTGGGCAAGACCGGTTACAACTTTGGCTCCGGCATGACCGGTGGTTTCGCCTACGTGCTGGACATGGACAACAGCTTCGTTGACCGGGTCAACCACGAACTGGTGGAAATCCAGCGGATCACCGGCGAAGCAATGGAAGCGTACCGCAGCCACCTGCAACGCGTTCTCGCCGAATACGTCGAAGAAACCGATAGCGAATGGGGCCGCAACATCTGGGAAAACCTGGATGACTACGCGCGTCGTTTCTGGTTGGTCAAGCCCAAGGCTGCCAACCTGAAGAACTTGCTGTCCAGCACCCGTGCCAATCCGCAGTAAGAGCAGCGGCAAGCTTCAAGCTGCAAGCTACAAGTTGTGCAGTGTTGAGCGGGCGAAACGAGATTTTCTTGCAGCTTGAAGCTTAAGGCTTGAAGCTGCAATTGAGAGGTTTTAAGAAATGGCTGAACGTCTGAGTAATGACTTCCAGTTCATCGAGGTCGGGCGCAAGGATCCGAAGAAGAAACTGTTG
>CAYVPI010000256.1:0-4599 GCA_964453495.1 uncultured Pseudomonas sp.
CGATGGTACAGAGTGGCAGACGCAATAAGCCGAGCAAGACAGTTGCTGCTACGCGGACCGCGCAATCACAGGAGCCCGCAGCAACTGCCGCCAAGGTCCGTCAGCACGCGAGGTGGGCGCAGCGGCGCACCAGTCGCTTTTGGCTCAAGCCTTGGCAGCCGCCAGGTAAGCCCCGAGCCGCTTGCCCATTTCCTCACCCAGCGCTTGCAGCCCGCTCATGGGGCGGACCATCACTTCGAAGTCAACGATCCTGCCCTGCTCATCGAAGCGGATCATGTCGATACCCTTCAATTCGCGATCGTTGACCTTGGCGCTGAACTCCAGGACCACACTCAGGCCATCGGCCGAGGCCAGTTGGCGGTGATAGGTGAAGTCGACGAATACCTGGACCACGGTATTGAGGATGGTCGAGACGATTGTCGGCCCCGGATAGGGGGTGTGGGCCATGGGCGAGCGGAACACGACATCGTCTGCCAACAGCTGGGGTAATGCAGCGAAGTCACGCTGCTCGATCATCTGGTGCCAACGTTGCAGGGTGGCAGCGGCCTGGGGCGCGAGGTTGAGTTCGGACATGGGTGTTCCTCCGGATTGTTCTTGTGGGCCTGACAGCGACAATACGGCCGGCATCACCCAGGCTCAATGATCGAAAGTGACAGCTGCATGACTCTTTCGCACAGCGAGGGCAAGGGCCGTTGCATTCAAATGCCGGTGTCACCACGAATCGCCGGACATATGGACTTGCGCAACCCCTGTAGAGCGGGTGGGCGGTATCCCGATTGCCCGCGATGGCCCCGCCGCGGCAAATCAGTTCACGGCCTGACGGAACTCACCGCGTTTGGACATTCGCAGGGGGACTTTCTCATTTCAATAATATCTGTATATTCGGCTTTTCGAATATACGAGCTTTGCCATGAGCCTCCTACCTGCCACTCTCTTCAAATGCCTAGGTGATGAAACCCGCGCCAGGATCATGCTGATGCTCTGTGCGCAAGGTGAACTCTGCGTGTGTGAACTGATCTGGGCGCTAGATGACAGCCAATCCAAGATTTCACGCCACCTTGCTCAGTTGCGCGCCTGCGGCCTGCTCGAAAATCGCCGTCAAGATCAATGGATTTACTACCGACTACACCCTGAACTTCCACAGTGGGTCGTCGACGTGCTCCAGGTGACACTCGAAGCCAACCGCCACTGGCTGAGCCGGGACGAAAAGCGCCTTGATCAGATGGATGGTCGCCCTGAGCGCAGGGCAGCCTGCTGCTAACGTAACAGCCAATTCGATCAGGCCAGTCCTGCCCCTCCAAAGACAGCACACGAAAGAGTACAGCGCCATGAGCATCAGAGTAGGTATCAACGGTTTCGGTCGAATCGGTCGTCTTGCCTTGCGCGCGGCCTGGCACTGGCCCGAGTTTGAATTCGTGCACATCAACGACCCTTCTGGCGACGCTATCACTCATGCGCACCTGATCAATTTCGACTCGGTGCACGGCCGTTGGCACAACGAAGCCTGCGCCGATGACAATTGCGTGGTCATTGACGGTCGACGCATGCGAGTGACGGCCAACAAATCCATCGCCGACACTGACTGGTCCGGCTGCGACTTGGTCATCGAAGCCAGTGGCAGAATGAAGACCGTCGTCGTGCTTCAAGCGTATCTGGAACAAGGTGTGAAGCGCGTGGTGGTCTGTGCACCGGTGAAGGAACAGGGGGCGCTGAACATCGTCATGGGCGTCAATCAGCACCTGTTCGATCCGGCGCAGCACCGTATTGTTACCGCCGCATCCTGCACCACCAATTGCCTGGCTCCGGTGGTCAAAGTGATCCACGAAAACCTGGGTATTCGCCATGGTTCGATCACCACGATCCACGACCTGACCAATACCCAAAGTATTCTCGATCAGCCGCACAAGGATCTGCGTCGCGCCCGTGCTTCGGGTATGAGCCTGATTCCGACCAGTACGGGGTCGGCGACAGCGATTGCTGAGATTTTTCCAGAGTTACGTGGCCGCCTGAACGGCCACGCCGTGCGCGTCCCCCTAGCCAACGCCTCTCTTACCGACTGCGTATTTGAGGTGGAGCGCGAGACCTCGGTGGATGAGGTCAATGCCCTGCTCAAAGCTGCGGCCTCTGGCCCGCTGAAAAACATTCTTGGCTACGAGGAGCGTCCATTGGTTTCAATCGACTACCGTACTGATCCGCGCTCCTCGATCATCGATGCGCTCTCGACCATGGTGGTGAACGGCACCCAAGTGAAAATCTACGCGTGGTACGACAACGAGTGGGGGTACGCCAACCGTGTTGTCGAACTGGCCAAGTTGGTCGGCTTAGCCGGTTAACAGGGGCGATCATGAAGGTGTTGTCAGCCCTTTCCCCAGAAGTTCGGCAGTATCTGCTGGTCACCGGCAATTACTGGGCCTTCACTCTCACCGATGGTGCGCTGCGCATGTTGGTGGTGCTCCATTTCCATACATTAGGCTTCTCGTCGCTGCAAATTGCCGCGCTGTTCCTGTTCTACGAGATTTTCGGCGTCTTCACAAACCTGGTGGGCGGCTACCTGGGCGCTGGCCTGGGCTTGAATCGAACGATGAACATCGGTCTGGGCCTTCAGGTCGCCGCCTTGCTGATGCTCACTGTGCCAGTCGCCTGGCTAACCATCCCTTGGGTGATGGGTACTCAAGCGTTATCTGGTATCGCTAAAGACCTCAACAAGATGAGCGCCAAGAGTTCGATCAAGCACCTGGTACCCGACCAGCAGCAGGGCACGCTTTATCAGTGGATAGCCATCCTCACCGGCTCAAAAAACGCCCTCAAGGGTGTGGGCTTCTTCCTGGGTGGCGCCTTGCTGGCATGGCTGGCGTTCAGAGGGGCTGTGCTACTGATGGCTACGGTATTGGCGCTGATCTGGATCGCAAGCCTGTTCCTGCTGAAAAAGGATCTGGGCAAAGCCAAGGCCAAGCCGAAGTTCCGCGAGATTCTTTCCAAGAGCCGAGCGATCAACATCCTCTCGGCCGCCCGGCTGTTTCTATTTGGTGCTCGCGATGTGTGGTTTGTCGTCGCCTTGCCGGTGTACCTGAGTGAGGTATTTGGCTGGGACTTTTGGTGGGTGGGTGGATTTCTTGCGGCTTGGGTCATTGGTTATGGCATCGTCCAGTCTCTTGCCCCGAACATCACTGGGAACAAGCATGGCCACGTCCCGGATGGGCGAGCGGCCTTCGTTTGGGCCGCGTTGCTGGCCGGCCTGCCGGCGGCCATCGCCCTCGGCCTCTCGGCGGGCTGGTCGCCCCAGACTGTACTCCTGGGTGGGCTGATGATCTTCGGTGCGCTGTTTGCGGTGAACTCATCCTTGCACAGCTACCTGATCGTCTCCTATGCCAAAGAGGACGGAGTATCGCTGGACGTTGGTTTTTACTACATGTCCAACGCTCTGGGGCGGCTACTGGGCACCGTGCTGTCCGGCTGGATTTACCAGACCTATGGGCTGGGGGCTTGTCTGTGGGTTTCCACGGCGTTTGTAATACTGGCCGCTCTGATTTCAATCGCCTTGCCCAGGCACACCGAAGCGATACAGTCGACATGAGAAGGTGAGATTCAGTTGGCGGAATGCGAGTTGAAAAATAGCAACTTTGCGCACCGCACGGCGGAGCTAAGTCATGGACAATTTTATTAATCAAGCTGGCTGATTGCAGCCACTTGCCACCGGCAGCTTTGGGTCGACTTTTGCCGGTCACGACAGACGGAGATCGGCCAAAAACGGACATATGAACTTGCGCAATCCCAGTAGGAGCGGGTGGGCGGCATCCCGATTGCCCGCGATGGCCCCGCCGCTATACATCAGGTGATCCGCGTCGTCCAGATCGCGGGCAAGCCCGCTCACAGGTCAGCGATGCGCCGTCGACTTGGGGTCGGTTGCAGTGGAAACCTTCGTTGAGCGAAGTTTCAAGAGAAATGAACGCATGCACTAATGCGCGAATGGCTGTGCTGGATCAGCAAAGCGTAGGAAAGTCTTGTTCGGTTATATTAACTGAAGGCCCTGTTTCGCTCAGACACTTCTTGTACCGCGCCTAGTGGCGTATGCCCACGAGAAAGCTCGACAGCTGCGGATCGTCGTCCACCTCAATGGCCTGCACCGGCCGCGGCAGCTCGTCGAGCACCGCGTGCCAGAACGCCACGGCCGTTTCGTCCTGACGGTAGAAACGCACCAGCCAGGCGTTTGCCCCACTGAGCAGTATCTGGGTGGCCAAGGCCCGGCCGATGCCCTGGCGGCGGTATTTCTTCAGGACGAACAGGTCGGCCAGTTCCAGGGCCTCAAGCCCTGGCAACTCGCTGCGCTCGATCAGCACGAAGCCGGCAATAAAACCGTCGACAAGGATCAGGTGAGCACTCCAGTCCGGCTCCTGCCAATAACGCGCCAGATGATCGTCGTGGATGTAGAAGCGGCCATCCACTTCCACGTCTTCCTGCTCCCAGTCCGAAGACTCATAGGCGTAGAACTGGTACAGGTTGCGGACCAGTTCGGTGTGTTCCGGACCTGTCGGCACCCACTCGACCATGGCGCCGCTCATGGCCGAGCCTCGCACTGGAATTTGCGAAAAACGTAGAGAA
>CAYVPI010000257.1:0-4587 GCA_964453495.1 uncultured Pseudomonas sp.
CCACCACCGGAGAACCTACTCACCACATTGAGTGGTTTCTCGGCCCTTCGTTGACCTTTGTTGCTTTGTTATTGGGTTAGTTTGAGGTTTTTTGCGTAGCGCAGGCGGCCAGCGTGAATTCATCGGTTGCGCCGCTCATGCCACGTAGTCGCAAGCGATCCAGTTTCAGAGCAGGGGAGCTACTTTTTCAACAGGATCGACCCATAGCGGTCCTTCCGAAATCGGCTGCGTGGCCCACGTCTGCCGCAAATTTTTCGATCTGCACACGCCATGATCCGTATGCCTATCTCAAAGATGTGCTGACGCGGCTGCCGACGCAGCGGGTAAGCAATATTGACCAACTGCTCCCGTATCAGTGGATGTGTAGTGTTCAACTAATCCCGGACTCTGTGTTAAGTTTTTCCTCGGCAACAGCGGACGCCAGCCAGCTTTTGAGTTGATGTGGCCGTTGCCAGTTGTAGCGCCGCATCAAAAACCGACCGATATCCTGCTTGCTGCGCCAGTGAAGCGCTCATGTAGCCCAAGGCTCATCCTGGCCAAGTTCGTTGCAATAGTAGATGTTCAGTTGAGCCTCCGCATAATTGGGGGCAATGATGGCGCCTATCTACAGGCCCCGCTCTGGCTGGCTGAGCGAGCTAGGCCAGCAACATCTGGGAACGCGTCAATTCACTTCCTCCACCTCATGGTTCGCGAAGCCAAATTCCTCAGACCGAGCAGCCACGTAATTGCACAGGAATACAAATGCACTCCTGCCATGAGCACTCACCGTTTTATGCTGGATGCGGCGATACCACACTACCCGAATGTTTTACCCGCTAGCAGGCCGCCATCCACAATGAACTCTGATCCGGTGCAGTACGTGGACTCTTCGGACGCGAGGAACAACACCAGGTTGGCCACTTCATCGGGGCGACCAATACGAGGGATCGGTAAGCTGCCATAGATCGACGCCGAATCGAAATCGGCAAACTCTGGTGGTCGAGCCATAGCCGTGTCGATGCCTCCCGGGTGTACGGAGTTGACCCGGATGTCGTGGACGCCGAACTCGAGCGCAGCAGCTTTGGTCATGCCACGCACGGCGAACTTGCTGGCAACGTAGGCCGTACCGCCCGCAACCCCCTCCATACCTGAAGTCGAGGAGACGTTCACAATCGAACCCCGCCCCGCCTCCTTCATCGCTGGCAGGACTGCTTTCATGCCCAGCCAACATCCCACCTGATTCACTTCGATGACCTTGCGGTAGTCCTCAAGAGAACACGCTTCAATGGGCGCAAGTTTGAGGATTGCGGCGTTGTTGACTAGGACGTCCAGCTTGCCGAAGCGCGCCTGTGCCGCACTCACAGCTGCACTCCAATCCTCGGGGCGCGTCACGTCCAGGCACTGGAACATCGCTGCCTCGCCCAGTTCAGATGCCACACGCTGACCGTCTGCGACCAGCACGTCGGCGATCACCACTCGCGCCCCCTCGGACACGAATAGGCGTGCTTCCGCCTCGCCCTGACCCCGGGCGCCGCCCGTAATCAATGCCACTTTGCCTTCCAATCGCTTCATCATGGTATTCCTTAGGGATATTGGTAACTAGACGCCGTAATCGCCGCCGACGGAAAGTGTTTGACCAGGCACTAGTTGAACGAGCTATTGATCGAGGGTGCAGCGGCCCTCTAGGCGCAGCAGGTGCCGGCAACCCCTGCTACGGCATTAGCAGGGCAATGGTGGGTCCGGGGAAGTAACAGGTTTGGTAGCTGGGCGGACAGTAATAGGCAACCGTCACTTGCGCGGGCAAAGGGCCCATCAATACGCCAGTACAGGCGACGCCGAAGGTGCAGATGGTCAGGCCGAGGAAGCATATTTTTCTTGTTTTCATGGTCGGTCCACATCAGACGAGGGAATGACTGTCATGAACGCAAGACTAAAAACGACTGCATAAATGTGCTTCGTCCGAGTGGACTAGGTTTTTGCCCTTGCACGATCACTCTTGCGCTTGCGCGCCCCTGTCTTGATTCCACTCCCTTGCGAGCCCTGCTCATTGGCGAGCACAGAGTCAGGCAAGTCCTGAAATCGGAGAGCCAGTGCCTGGCGACAGTCGCGTCCGGCAGTACTCTCATGAATGTAGCTTTGTGCGCTTGACATCAGAGGTGGGGGGTCGATAACTTAATTACAGACTAAACATTCTGTATCGGTGAGCTCATGGCCAGACCCGCGATGTACGAAGAGGAAGAAGTGTTGACCGCTGCGCTTAATCAGTTTTGGGCGGCGGGCTTCAAGGGCTCCAGCGTGGATGTGCTCGTTGACAGCACCGGCCTCAACAAACACAGCCTCTATCAGGCTTTCGGCGGTAAGGCCGGCCTTTTCCTGCGGGTATTGGAGCGATATCTGTCCAGTTACGCCAAGGGCTACATGGCCATATTTGCTCAACAGCGCGGCTTCGCAGCACTGAGTGGCTATTTTCATACGGTTACGAGCCAAATCGAGCCGCGCGGCTGCTTGGTCGTGAACACGGCGATTGAGTTGGGTGATTCCGATCCTGACTGCCTGCGCCTACTAACGAATTACTACAGCAACCTTACCGACTGTCTGGCCACAGCGATCGAAGAAGGCCAGCACGAAGGCACTATCCGCGCCGAGCTCGATCCGCACGACACGGCCGTTTGGCTGGTGCGCGCACTACAAGGCCTGGCTGTCAGCAGCCGGCTGGGCTCTGAACAAGAAACCAGCGCGAACTCCATCCTGGCGTTGCTCGCCAATCCCGGCGCTGTTGCGCCATAACCCGAAGCGAGAAGGGCTATCCATTGAGCGATATCGTGCTTACCACTGAAACATTGGCATCGGCGCTCCAAGCCGGTCGTGCGCTAACCGACGACTACCAAGCCGTGTGGGAAAAGTTCTGGCAGCAATCGCATATTCCGGCGGGGTTGTTGGAGTTGTGCCGGTTGCGCTTGGCGCAGATGCATTGCGCAACGGCTGAGCTCGAACTGCGAAGAGATGTCGATCTCGATCCTGCAAAGGTCCAAGACCTGGTTGCCGGCAAAAACCTCAGTAATGATCGGTTCAGTGAAGGCGAACTGGCGGCACTGGAGCTCACCGAATTCTACGCCATGGACCCGGCGGCGATCACCGATGAAGTGGCTGCCAGTGTCAAACAGCACTTCGGTGAGCCAGGCCTGGTGTGCCTGGTGGAAGCGCTCGGCTTCATCGAGGGGCGTATTCGTCTTGCCCTGATGTTCAGCGCCCTGCGCACCACTGCCAGCCACTAAGCCACGGAGCACAATGTGATGACCATGACACAGGCACGAGTAGGAACACCGGGCACCAACACCGGCCATATCATTCGCGACAGCAGTCTCGGTTTGGCGACCCAGACGCTGGATGTGCTGATTCAGTTGACTGACAGCATCTGGCGCAAGAACAGCGTGCGCTTGGCGCTGCTGGAAATGATCAGACTGCGCAATGCGCGCACCGTCAATTGTGTTTTATGCAAGAGCGTCCGCTACGACGTAGCGAAACAGGATGGCCTGACCGAAGAGAAGGTCGCCAGTATTGCGGATGGTTTTGATACCAGCGATTTGTCCGAAATCGAAAAGCTGTCGCTGGCCTTCGCTGACGTCTATCTGCGTAACCCCGAGCGCTTTGAACCGCAACTGATCGGCAGATTGCGCGAGCACTTTTCCGAAGAGCAGCTCTGCCACATGGCGATTTCCCTCGCTACCTTCAATGCTGCCTCGAAATGTGCAGTGAGCTTAGGCGGCATGCCGGAAGATCTGCCGGTCATGGAAATGCAATTACCGCCCGCGATCCCCCTGTAGTTGCCGGCGACGTGAACGACCGGCTGTACCGTCAAGCGGTGACAGCCGGCGGAACGGCTGCATGAGGCCCAGGTCTATCACAAGAACCAGCGATGGCTCAAACCGCTGACCGAGGGGGTCTATGCGGCGTTCGATCTCTTGTTCGCAAGTATCGTGTGCACCGGCTTCAGGCTGGGCGGACTGAAGATCTCGCCCGATGCAGAGGCGCTGACCGAGCGAGGCCTAGCCGTCCTTGATCGTCTGCTTCTGGCCGATTCTGTTGAAAAAGTCGGTTTGTCCAGACAGCCCTAGTATTGATCGGTGAAAACGCCTTTTTTACACGCTGCTACGTGAAATCTGAGCTCGGAAACCTCTGCCCAAAGTAAAAGATTTCAATCTCAGTCGCGTACTTTTCTGCCGAGGAAACCATGGCCGACTGTTTTCAACAGAATCGGTCGATCCCAGTCATACAGCCGCCAATCATCCGCCCCGAGAAAGGCTTCGTTGGAACCTTTTTTTGATAGCGCTCAAGGGCGCACGTGTCAGTAAGACACGTGCACGGGCTTTCCCTTATGGCTCTAACATGACATCCGGACGATAAGCGTCATACTCGTCGAAGATCAGCGTCATGGGCCGGCAGCGCCCAGGGCAGAATGCCTTCCTGGAATTCACAAGTTTGGTATGTGCTGCGGTCAAGATGTGGCTTAGTCAACCATCACCTCGTCCAGCGCCTGCTCGAGAGTGCTGACTGTGCGCTCGATATTGTGCAGCTTTTCGAGTCCGAACAGACCGATGCGGAAGGTCT
>CAYVPI010000258.1:0-4586 GCA_964453495.1 uncultured Pseudomonas sp.
GTTTTTCCGGTTGCATCAGCACCTCGTTCAGGCGTTCAGCGAGTTCCGCTGCGCCAGTTGTCACTTGTGGCATCAGGAAGGCAGCGCCTTCACGGGCCAGATAATTAGCGTTGTGGGTCTGGTGATCGTCGATCGCGTGGGGTAACGGCACCAGCATCGATGGCAGGCCTGCGGCCGCCAGCTCACTGACCGTTAGCGCACCGGCGCGGCAGACCACGAGGTCGGCCCAGCCATAGGCTTGCGCCATGTCTTTGATGAACGGTGCCACCTGGGCTTCTACACCCGCCTCGCGGTAGCGTTTGGCGGTCGCTTCGTCATGTTGCTTGCCCGCCTGATGGAAGACTTCCGGGCGCGCAGCCTCAGGGACTTTCGCCAGTGCTTGCGGCAAGAGTTTGTTCAACGGTTCCGCGCCCAGGCTGCCGCCCATGACCAGCAACCGTGGTTTACGCCCGGCCAGGGCCGAACGCGGCGCTTGCAGGAACAATTCGCTACGCACCGGGTTACCGGTGGTGCGGCGCTTGCTGGAAGCGGCGAAGGTTTCCGGGAAAGCCTCACAGACCCGGGCAGCCAACGGCACCAACAGCCGATTGGCGGTACCGGCCTTGGCGTTCTGTTCATGAATCACCACCGGCACGCCGGACAGTTTTGCCGCGACGCCGCCAGGGCCAGTCACATAACCACCGAAGCCGATCACACAGACCGGCTTCAATTCCTGCATGATCCGGCGTGCTTGCAGCACCGCCTTGACCAGGGTGAACGGTGCCTTGAGCAACGACAGCCGCCCCTTGCCACGCAGGCCCGTCACTTGAATCAGGTGCAGCGGTATACCCGCTTGTGGTACCAGTTCATTCTCGATGCCGCGCGGTGTGCCCAGCCAATGCACGGTGTAACCACGTGCCTGAAACTCGCGGGCGCAGGCCAATGCGGGGAACACATGCCCGCCGGTGCCGCCAGCCATAATGAGTACGTTAGCGCCCATGGTTCGGCTCCTCGGCGAAGTCGCTTTCGCTGAACTCCGTCTCCTCGCTGCCCAGATGGGTGCGACTCTCCCACTCGATACGCAGGAGCAAGCCTGCACAGGCACAGCAGATCACCAGGGAACTGCCGCCGTAGCTGAGAAACGGCAAGGTCAGGCCCTTGGTTGGCAGCAAGCCGACGTTCACGCCGATATTGATCAAGAATTGTCCAATCCACAAAAACGCCAGGCCGTAAGCCATATAGGCTGCAAAAAATTGCTTGGCCTTTTCAGCCCACAGGCCGATGTACATGGCGCGCACGCTGACGAACACAAACAGGGCCACGGTGGCCAGCGAGCCGATCACGCCCAGCTCCTCGGCCAATACCGAGAACACAAAGTCGGTATGGGCTTCCGGCAGGTAGAACTGCTTCTGCACGCTGTTACCCAGGCCGACGCCCAGCCACTCGCCACGCCCGAAGGCGATCAGTGCCTGGGTCAATTGATAGCCGGAGCCGAACTGATCGGACCAGGGGTCGGTAAAAGTGATCAGGCGCGCCATCCGGTAAGGTTGTGCCTGCACCAGGCCCACCACAGCCACGACCGCCAGGGCCACCATCAGGGTGAAACGGAACAGGCCTACGCCCCCGAGGAACAACATGGCCGCTGCTGCGCCCATCATTACTACCGTGGCACCGAAGTCCGGCTCCATCAGCAACAGGCCGGCCATCGGCAGCAAAACGATGAATGGCTTGAAGAAGCCCATCCAGCTTTCGCGCACTTCGGTTTGGCGACGCACCAGGTAGCCCGCCAGATAAATCACCACGAACACCTTGGCGATTTCCGAAGGCTGCACGTTGAAAAAACTGAAGCCGATCCAGCGCATCGAACCGTTGACCTCACGGCCGATCCCCGGCACCAGCACCAGCACCAGAAGCCCAAAGGCGCCCACCAGCATGAGCCAGCCCAGGCGCTGCCAAGTGGCGATCGGCACCATCATGGTGGCAATACAGGCACCCACCCCCAGCGTCACATAAACGAGGTGGCGGATCATGTGATAGAGCGGGTTGCCCGATTGCACCGCCGCCACTTCCGAGGACGCGGAAGTGATCATCACCAGGCCCAGCCCGAGCAGTGCCAGGCAACCGGCGAGCATGGCAAAGTCCAGGTCAATGCCACGACCACTGATCAACGGCGACGGGTAAGGCTTGATGATGCCGAAAATCATGACAAGGCCTCCACGGCTTGGGCAAACAGGCGCCCGCGCTCTTCGAAGTTCTTGAACATGTCCAGGCTTGCGCAGGCCGGCGACAACAGCACAGAGTCTCCCACCTCGGCCAGTGCGGTACATTGCTGCACGGCTTCTTCCAACGTCTTGACGCGGATCAATGGCACGGCATCACCCAGCGCTTCGGCCAGCCGCTCGGCATCACGGCCCAACAACACCACGGCGCGGCAGTGAGCCGCCACCGGTGCGCGCAAGGCACTGAAATCGGCACCCTTGCCATCGCCGCCGGCGACCAGCACCAGTTTGCCGGCGATATCGGCGCCCAGACCTTCGATGGCAGCCAGCGCTGCGCCGACGTTGGTGGCCTTGGAGTCGTCGTACCAGGTCACCCCATCACGCTCGCGCAGCCATTGGCAACGGTGGGCCAGGCCCGCAAAGGTGCGCAGGCTTTCGAGCATGGCCTCGAACGGCAAGCCCACCGCGTGGCCCAATGCCAACGCTGCCAGGGCGTTGGCTTGGTTGTGCGCCCCACGGATTTTCAGTTCGCGAACCGGCATCAGGTTGTCGAACTGGAACGCCAGGTATTTCTCGCCATTTTCTTCGCGCAGGCCGAAGGCCTTGAAGTCAGGCTTGTTCAGGCCAAAGGTCCAGCAAGGCAGGCCTTCGCCCATCAACGGCCGCGTCAGTGCGTCCTGACGATTGACCACCACCTGCCGGGCACCCCGGAAGATCCGGTGCTTGGCCAGGTGGTACGCCGGCAAACCGCTGTAACGGTCCATGTGGTCTTCGCTGACATTGAGCACGGTCGCGACTTCGGCGTTGAGCTGGTCAGTGGTTTCCAGCTGGAAGCTGGACAGCTCGAGCACGTAGAGTTCGACGTCGTCGGCGAGCAGGTCCAGGGCAGGCGTACCCAGGTTACCGCCCACGGCGACGCGCTTGCCGGCGGCAGCGGCCATTTCACCGACCAGGGTGGTCACGGTGCTTTTCGCATTCGAGCCACTGATTGCCACAATGGGTGCTTTCGCGTTACGCGCGAACAGCTCGATGTCACCGGACAATTTCACGCCACGGGCGGCGGCAGCCTGCAGGGCCGGGGTCGCCAGCGCCAGGCCGGGGCTCACGTAGAGCTCGTCGGCACGGCACAGGAATTCGACGTCCAGCTCGCCACAACGCACTTCCACGTGCGGATAGTCACGCTTGAGCGTGGCCAGTTCCGGTGGATTTTCCCGCGTATCGGCCACAGCAAACGACGTGCCCCGGTTCGCCAGGAAGCGAACCAGGGACATGCCGCTCTTGCCGAGGCCGACAACGATGCGGAAGTGGTCAGAAGCGATCAGAGACACTCGTTCTACCTCAGCTTCAGGGTGGCAAGGCCGATCAGCACCAGAATCACGGTGATGATCCAGAAACGGACGATCACACGCGGCTCGGGCCAGCCCTTGAGTTCAAAGTGGTGGTGGATCGGCGCCATGCGAAACACGCGGCGGCCGGTAAGCTTGAACGATGCAACCTGGATGACCACCGACAGGGTTTCCATCACGAACACACCGCCCATGATGAACAGCACGATCTCCTGGCGCACGATCACCGCGATGGTGCCCAGGGCCGCGCCCAGCGCCAGCGCGCCGACATCGCCCATGAACACCTGGGCCGGGTAGGTGTTGAACCAGAGAAAGCCCAGGCCCGCACCGATCAGCGCACCGCAGAACACAATCAACTCACCGGCACCTGGCACGTAAGGGATCAGCAGGTACTCGGCGAACTTCACGTTACCCGACAGGTAGCAGAAGATCCCCAGCGCTCCACCGACCATCACCGTCGGCATGATCGCCAGGCCATCGAGGCCGTCGGTGAGGTTGACGGCGTTACTGGAGCCTACGATGACGAAATAGGTCAGCACGATGAAACCCGCGCCCAATGGGATGCTGACATCCTTGAGCATCGGTAGGATCAGGGTGGTCTCGACGTTTGAAGGTGCGGTCACGTACAGGAAAATGGCTGCACCCAGGCCAAACACCGATTGCCAGAAATACTTCCAGCGGCTTGGCAGCCCACGGGAGTTTTTCTCGATGACCTTGCGGTAGTCATCGACCCAGCCAATGGCGCCGAACAGCAAGGTAACGATCAGCACCACCCAGACGTAACGGTTGCTCAGGTCGGCCCACAACAGGGTGCTGACGCCGATGGCCGAGAGGATCAGCGCACCACCCATCGTCGGGGTACCGGACTTGGACAAATGCGATTGCGGACCATCATTGCGCACGGCTTGGCCAATTTGGCGAATCTGCAGGGTACGGATCATCCATGGCCCCAGGCACAGGGCCAGGGTCAACGCGGTCAGCACACCGAGAATCCCGCGCAGGGACAGGTACTGAAAGACCGCGAAGCCTTTGTAGAACTGTT
>CAYVPI010000259.1:0-4579 GCA_964453495.1 uncultured Pseudomonas sp.
GAAGGACAGCAGGCCGCAGGAGAGAATGGATTTCAGTTCTTGTGGATTCATTGTTCGAAACACCCGGATTGCACTGTGGAGAAATTTACAGCCTTGGCTGTTGTTGTACGTCATCGTACAACTTAAAATTTCAGTGCTCAAGCGTTGGGCGATTAAATTTGTGTGGATGGTTTCGCTTGATGAGCGCAGCAAACCCTCTCCCATCAGGGAGAAGGCGAGGGCAGCTGGTGGGGATGAGGCGGGAAGGGGGAGCTTAGTTGTTCTGGGCCTGGGCTTCTTCGTGGGCCTGGCGCAGGCGTTCGCGGCTGTTGGTCAGGTGCAGGCGCATGGCCGCTCGCGCCGCTTCGGCGTCCTGGCGGGCAATGGCCTCATAGATGGCTTCGTGTTCATGCTTGAGGCGGTTGAGGTAGTGTTGCTCGTCATCATGGGCCAGGCGCGCCGAGTTGAGCCGGGTGCGTGGAATGATGCCGGTGCCCATGTGGGTCATGATGTCGGTGAAGTAGCGATTGCCGGTCGACATGGCGATTTGCAGGTGGAACTGGAAATCCGAGGCCACGGCATCACTGGACCTGGCAACGCTTTCGGCCAGGGCGTCGAGGGCGGCGCGCATGGCCGCCAGTTGTTCCGGGTTGCGCCGCTGCGCCGCCAGGCCCGCGCACTCGACTTCCAGGCTGATGCGCAATTCGAGGATCGCCATCACATCGCGCAAGGTGACGATGGTCGCAGGGTCAATGCGAAAGCCGCTGGGGCTCGGCGCGTCCAGCACGAACGTGCCGATGCCGTGGCGCGTCTCCACTTGGCCGGCCGCTTGCAGCCGCGAAATGGCCTCGCGCACCACGGTGCGACTGACGCCTTGCTCTTCCATGATGGCCGATTCTGTCGGCAGTTTGTCGCCGCGCTTGAGATGGCCGTCGCGAATGCGCTCGGTCAGTACCGTGACCAGTTCCTGGGCCAGGCTGCGAGGCTTTCTGCGGGCGCGAGGTTGGGCGCTCTGGTTTTCCATATCGAACATCTATCTCGGGGCGGACGGTTAAGTGGCTATCATAGCTTATCGTGGTTGTACGATCACCTATCCAAGGGCCACCCCTCACCCCATAGGGGAGAGGGTGGCTAATTTCAGCGTGTACTCATCATCTGGGCACAACAAAATTCTGCTCCCTCTCCCCTCCGGGGAGAGGGCTGGGGTGAGGGGGAACGGTCATGATGTAAAAAAAGTGCGCTTTTGGCGCACCCTCTGCAGCATCAAGTCGGTCAATGACCATGGGATAGAAAGCAGGGTCATTGCTTGTGGCAACGACCCGAACACGCCAATCAGGTAATCGGCGCAGGGTTGAACAAGGTGATGTCGTTGTGCAGTTTGTAGCGCTCGGCCCAGGTCTGCTTGCGCCCGCTGGCAACCTCCAGGTAGTAGTGGAACAACTCCCAGCCCAGTTCTTCGATGGTGGCGCGGCCGGTAGCGATACGCCCGGCGTCCACGTCGATCAGGTCCGGCCAGCGTTCGGCAAGCTCGGTGCGGGTCGAGACTTTCACTACTGGCGTCATGGCCAGGCCGTAGGGTGTGCCGCGGCCGGTGGTGAACACGTGCAGGTTCATGCCGGCAGCCAGTTGCAGGGTGCCACAGACAAAGTCACTGGCCGGCGTTGCGCAGAAGATCAGGCCCTTGCCTTGTACCCGCTCGCCCGGGCCGAGCACGCCGTTGATGGCGCTGCTGCCGGATTTGACGATAGAGCCCAGGGACTTTTCGACGATGTTCGACAAACCACCCTTTTTGTTGCCCGGGGTGGTGTTGGCGCTGCGGTCCGCTTCGCCGCGTTGCAGGTACTGGTCGTACCAGTCCATTTCACGCACCAGTGCGGCAGCGATCTCTGGCGTCTGGGCGCGCGAGGTGAGCATGTAGATGGCATCGCGCACTTCAGTGACTTCGGAGAACATCACGGTGGCGCCGGCGCGGATCAGCAGGTCACTGGCAAAACCCAGGGCCGGGTTGGCGGTGATGCCGGAAAAAGCATCGCTGCCGCCGCATTGCATACCCAGGATCAACTCGCTGGCAGGCACGGTTTCGCGGCGGCGCTGGTCGAGCTTTTTCAAGCGTACTTCGGCCAGCTCCATGATCTGCTGGATCATTTCGCCAAAGCCGTGGCTGGCATCCTGCAATCGATACAGCCATGGCTCGCTGAGGTCCACGGAGCTGTCGTCTTCGTGCATCACCTGGCCGGCCTGCAGCTTCTCGCAACCCAGGCTGATCACCAGGGCTTCGCCGCCCAGGTTGGGGTTGCGTGCCAGGTTGCGCACGGTGCGAATCGGGATGTAGGCATCGCGCGCAGTGATGGCCACGCCGCAGCCGTAGCTGTGGGTCAGGGCCACGACATCGTCGACGTTGGGGTACTTGGGCAGCAGCTCTTCGCGGATGCGTTTGACCGCATGGTCCAGCACGCCGGTCACGCACTGCACGGTGGTGGTGATGCCGAGGATGTTGCGGGTGCCGACGGTGCCGTCGGCATTGCGATAGCCTTCGAAGGTGTAGCCTTCAAGCGCAGGCAAGGCCTGGGGTACCGCGTCGGCCATGGGCAGGCTGTCAAGCGGTGGCGCCGAGGGCATTTCCAATTGGGTTTCCTTGACCCAACTGCCTTGCACCAGGTCCTGCTGGGCGTAGCCGATAACCTGGCCATAACGGACAACCTTGGTGCCCTTGGCAATGTCGACCAAGGCCACCTTATGGCTTTGCGGGATGCTTTCAACCACCGTCAAGCCATCGGGGAAGCGACTGCCTTCTGCCACGCCCTGGTCGTTCACCACCACCACGACATTGTCATCAGGGTGCAGGCGCACGTAGCGCGGAGAGTCGGAATGTTCGATCAATTGCATGGGTTGGCCCTTCTTGTTCAGGCTGAATCAGGGGGCCTCCTGCCGGGCAGGCAGGAGGCTTTTTTACTCAATGACGGCTTTCCACCAGTTTGGCATCGCCGTCGTGCGCACTCACGTCGGTGCTTTTGGCTGCATCTTCGCGCAGTTCCACACGCTTGATCGTGCCGACGATCACCAGGTAGCTGAACACCGCGACCAGGGCGTTGGCGCCCACATACACCAGGGCCCATTTGAAGGACCCGGTGGCGCTGATGATGTAGCCGATGATGATCGGCGTGGTGATCGAGGCAATGTTACCGAAGGTGTTGAACATGCCACCGGACAAGCCGGCGATCTGCTTGGGCGAGGTATCGGAAACCACGGCCCAACCCAGCGCACCCAGGCCCTTGCCGAAGAATGCCAACGCCATGATGGCGACCACCATCCATTCGGCATCCACGTAGTTGCAGATGATCATGGAGGTGGAGAGCAGCAGGCCCACCACGATCGGCGCCTTGCGGGCGAAGGTCAGCGAACTGCCACGGCGCAGCAGGTAGTCGGAAATCACCCCGCCCAACACGCCACCGATGAAACCGCAGATGGCCGGCAAGGAAGCGATGATGCCCGCCTTGAGGATCGACATGCCGCGCTCCTGCACCAGGTACACCGGGAACCAGGTCAGGAAGAAGTAGGTGATGGCGTTGATGCAGTATTGCCCCAGGTATACGCCCAACATCATGCGGCTACTCAGCAGTTGCTTGATGTAGCCCCATTTCGGCCCGCTACTGCCGGCCAGGCGTGGTTTGTCCATGTCGACCAGGCCGCCGTTCTGCTCGATGTACTCGAGTTCGGCGGTGCTGACCATCGGGTGCTCCTTGGGGTTGTAGATCACCTTGAGCCAGACGATGGAAAACACGATGCCCAACGTACCCATGACCATGAACACGTGTTCCCAGCCCCAGGCATGCACGATCCAGCCCATCAACGGGGCGAAGAGCACGGTGGCGAAGTACTGGGCCGAGTTGAAGATGGCTGATGCCGTGCCGCGTTCAGCGGTGGGGAACCAGGCCGCAACGATACGCGCATTACCCGGGAACGATGGCGCTTCGGCAAAACCAACCATGAAGCGCAGCATGAACAGGGCGACGATAGCGTTGGCCACCGGCATGTAGCCGACGAAGCCTTGCAATACGGTGAACAGCGACCAGGTAAAAATGCTCATGGCATAGACTTTCTTCGATCCGAAACGGTCGAGCAGCCAGCCACCCGGGATCTGGCCGAGCACGTAGGCCCACCCGAACGCGGAGAAGATGTAGCCCAGGGTCACGGCGTCGATGCCCAAATCCTTTTGCAGGCTGGAGCCGGCAATGGAGATGGTGGCGCGGTCGGCATAGTTGATCGTGGTCACGAGAAACAGCATGAACAGGATCAAATAGCGTACATGCGTCTTCTGGGTCGCTTGCATGCTGGTGTACTCCCACTAGTTATTTTTGTGCGGGTTAGTCAAATTTTAGAGCGCGCGAAGCGGTTAAGACTCCCGCTTGCGCGCTTGCAGCGCCTGGCGGTTATTGTGCGCCCTGCTTGTCCATCAGGGCGGCGAGCATTTCGTACTCCTCCGCGGTCAGGTCGGTGAGCGGTGTGCGCACGGGGCCGGCGTCGTAACCGGCGATCTTCGCCCCGGCCTTGACGATGCTCACGGCATAGCCGGCCTTGCGGTTACGGATGTCCAGGTACG
>CAYVPI010000260.1:0-4543 GCA_964453495.1 uncultured Pseudomonas sp.
TCGTAGCCGGCGATGCGCTTCTCGACGCTGTCCTTGATCTCCGGCGGCAGGCCGGCGAAGTTCAGCAGCGCCTTGGGGTGCACGCCGATCATACGGTTGATGATGAATTCCAGACGGGCCAGGCCAACACCTTCGTTGGGCAGCTGGGCGAAGTCGAAGGCGCGGTCCGGGTTGCCGACGTTCATCATGATCTTGAACGGCAGCTCGGGCATGGCATCGACCGAGTTCTTGCGGATATCGAAGCCCAGCTCGCCTTCGAAGATAAAGCCGGTATCGCCCTCGGCGCAGGAAACCGTCACACCCATGCCGTCTTTCAGTACATGGGTGGCGTTGCCGCAACCGACTACGGCCGGAATCCCCAGTTCACGGGCGATGATCGCCGCGTGACAGGTACGTCCACCGCGGTTGGTGACGATGGCACTGGCGCGCTTCATCACCGGTTCCCAGTCCGGGTCGGTCATATCGGAGACCAGTACGTCACCGGCCTGAACCTTGTCCATTTCCGACACGTCATTGATCACCCGCACCTTGCCGGCACCAATCTTCTGACCAATAGCGCGGCCTTCGACCAGCACGGTGCCGGTTTCCTTGAGCAGGTAGCGTTCCATCACATTGGCGCTGGAGCGGCTCTTCACGGTTTCCGGGCGAGCCTGGACGATATACAGCTTGCCGTCGTCGCCATCTTTGGCCCACTCGATGTCCATCGGACGGCCGTAGTGTTTCTCGATGATCATGGCCTGCTTGGCCAGCTCACTGACCTCGGCATCGCTCAGGCAGAAACGCGCACGGTCGGCGCGATCCACATCGACGACCTTGACCGACTTGCCGGCCTTGGCTTCGTCGCCGTAGATCATCTTGATGGCTTTGCTGCCTAGGTTGCGGCGCAGAATGGCTGGACGACCGGCTTCCAGGGTCTGCTTGTGGACATAGAATTCATCAGGGTTGACCGCGCCCTGCACCACGGTTTCGCCGAGGCCGTAGGCACCGGTGATAAACACCACATCGCGGAAGCCCGACTCGGTGTCGAGGGTGAACATCACGCCGGCGGTGCCGGTTTCCGAACGCACCATGCGCTGCACACCGGCAGACAGGGCGACCAGTTTATGGTCGAAGCCCTGATGCACGCGGTAGGCAATGGCGCGGTCGTTGAACAGCGAGGCGAATACCTCTTTGGCCGCGCGGATCACGTTTTCCACGCCGCGGATATTCAGGAAGGTTTCCTGCTGGCCGGCAAAAGAGGCGTCCGGCAGGTCTTCGGCTGTGGCCGAGGAGCGCACGGCAACCGCCATATTCTCGTTGCCGCCGGCCATTTCGGCGAAGGCGGTGCGGATCTGCGCGTTCAGTTCTTCGGGGAAGGAGGCATCCATCACCCACTGGCGGATCTGTGCACCGGTCTTGGCCAGGGCATTGACGTCATCCACATCCAGGGCATCCAGGGCCGCATGGATCTGCGCATTCAGGCCGCTCAGCTCGAGGAAGTCCCGATAGGCCTGGGCGGTAGTGGCGAAACCACCGGGTACCGAGACACCTGCACCGGCAAGGTTGCTGATCATCTCGCCCAGGGAGGCGTTCTTGCCCCCTACGTGCTCAACATCGTGATTGCCGAGCTTATCGAGGGAAACTACGTACTCTACCAAGGTGATCTCTCCACTAACTGTGTTGGAAAAGCTCAGAACCTATCAAGGTCTGCTGCGCGTCGGCCCTGCTGCGTTAAAAACAGGCTCGGAATGCTCATTTACAACAGTAAACTCCGCTTCCTCGCCTGTTTTTGCCTTGCATGGCTCTAGCTCGCGAGACCTTGGACACGTTCTCTAGGGGCCGGAAAGTTTCGGCGGTACATGCCCGCACGATTGTGGCCTGGCCCTGGAAAATAAGTAACAATGCCAGCCAGTTCGGCCCTGCAAAGGCGGGCCTATGATAGCCAAGAATCCTTCCCAGCTTAAGGCCCATGGTGCAAATGAAACGAACCGCTTTTTTCATCTCCGACGGCACCGGCATCACTGCCGAAACCCTGGGTCAAAGCCTGCTAGCGCAGTTTGAAACCATCGACTTCACCAAACTCACGCGGCCTTATATCGACAGCGTGGAAAAAGCCCGCGCAATGGTACAACAAATCAACAGCGCGTCCGAGAAGGACGGTGCCCGCCCGATCATCTTCGACACCATCGTCAACCAGGACATTCGCGACGTCCTGGCCGAGTCCGACGGCTATATGATCGATATCTTCTCGACTTTCCTCGCCCCCCTGGAGCAGGAACTGACCTCGCACTCGTCCTATTCGGTGGGTAAATCCCACTCCATCGGGCACAACTCCAACTATATGGAGCGTATCGAGGCGGTGAACTTCGCCCTGGACAACGACGACGGCGCACGCACCCACTATTACGACAAGGCCGATCTGATCCTGGTTGGTGTCTCGCGCTGCGGCAAAACTCCGACTTGCCTGTATATGGCAATGCAATACGGAATTCGTGCCGCAAATTATCCGTTGACCGAAGATGATATGGAGCGACTGCAGTTGCCTGCGGTGCTGAAAAAGCACAAAGACAAGCTGTTCGGCCTGACCATCGACCCGGATCGCCTCACCGCCATTCGCCACGAGCGCAAGCCCAACAGCCGCTACGCCAGCTTCGCCCAATGCGAATTCGAAGTGCGCGAGGTGGAAAACCTGTTCCGCCGCGAGAACATCAACTTTATCAACTCCACCTATTTCTCCGTGGAAGAGATATCCGCGAAGATCCTGGTGGAAAAAGGTGTTGAGCGCCGCCTTAAGTAACCTGCGCAACTCATTGAAGCAAAAAGAAAAGGCTCGAACACTTCGAGCCTTTTCTCATTTATAAACACTACAAAATATCGCCCGGCACGCGCACCCAACCTTCCATTAATATCCGCGCGCTACGCGACATAATCGCCTTGGTTACCGTCCACTGACCGTCCACCAGCGCCGCCTGAGCGCCAACACGCAAGGTGCCGGACGGATGACCAAAACGCACCGCCTCCCGCGCACTGCCACCGGCCGCCAGATTGACCAATGTGCCGGGAATCGCCGCCGCAGTGCCGATGGCCACCGCGCAGGTGCCCATCATGGCGTGGTGCAGCTTGCCCATGGACAGTGCGCGCACCAGCAGATCGACTTCACCAGCCTGCACCGTCTTGCCGCTGGACGAGACGTAGTCCCTGGGTTTGGCGACAAAGGCGATCTTCGGCGTGTGCTGACGGGTTGCCGCCTCTTCCGCCGTCTTGATCAGGCCCATACGCAGCGCCCCGGCCACGCGAATCTTTTCGAAACGCGCCAGCTGCTCAGGGTCGCCGTTGATCTGCTCGCGCAGTTCGGCGCCGCTGTAGCCGATGTCTTCAGCGTTGACGAATACGGTCGGGATACCCGCGCTGATCATGGTTGCCTTAAAGGTGCCGACATCCGGCACTTCCAGCTCATCGACCAGGTTGCCGGTGGGAAACATCGAACCACCCTCCTCGCCGTCATCGGACGGATCGAGAAACTCCAACACGATCTCCGCGGCCGGGAAGGTTACCCCGTCCAACTCGAAGTCGCCGGTTTCCTGCACCTGGCCGTTGCTGACCGGCACATGGGCGATGATGGTTTTCTGGATATTGGCCTGCCAGATACGCACCACACACACGCCGTTTTCCGGGATACGTGCTGGGTCAAGCAAACCGGCATGAATGGCAAAGGCCCCGGCGGCGGTGGACAGGTTGCCGCAGTTACCACTCCAGTCGACGAAAGCCTTGTCGATCGAGACCTGACCATAGAGGTAGTCGACATCGTGATCCGGCTGGCTGCTTTTCGACAGGATCACGCACTTGCTGGTACTGGAGGTTGCGCCGCCCATGCCGTCAATCTGCGCGGCATAAGGGTCGGGGCTGCCAATCACGCGCATAAACAGCGCATCACGCGCTGCGCCCGGCACCTGACAGTTTCCTGGTAAATCTTGCAGGCGAAAGAACACGCCCTTGCTGGTGCCGCCACGCATATAGGTGGCGGGAATTTTGATTTGGGGTGCATGGGGCATGGTGATTACCTGGCCGTAAGGGTCGTAGGGTGGATGACGTTTTTCCATCCACCGTTCAACGCTGTCATGGTGGATCGATAAAGCGTGATCCACCCTACGAAGACCGGGGCGTTGTCGCCCCGTGGTGGATCAGCCCTGGGACGACTCGAGGAAGTCCTGGGCAAAGCGCTGCAGCACGCCGCCAGCGTTGTACACGTTGACTTCGGCAGCGGTATCCAGACGGCAGATCACCGGCACCTTGACCACGTCGCCATTGCGACGATTGACCACCAGGGTCAGCTCGCCACGCGGTGACAGCTCGCCCTGGATGTCATAGGTTTCAGTGCCGTCGAGGCCGAGGGTCAGGCGGGTGGTGCCCGGCTTGAACTCGACCGGCAGCACGCCCATGCCAACCAGGTTAGTGCGGTGAATGCGCTCGAAGCCTTCGGCGACTATCACTTCCACGCCAGCCAAGCGGACGCCCTTGGCCGCCCAGTCACGGGACGAACCCTGACCGTAGTCGGCACCGGCAA
>CAYVPI010000261.1:0-4531 GCA_964453495.1 uncultured Pseudomonas sp.
GGGTGGCAGCATCGGGCGGGGTTTCCAGGTAGCGCACCACGGTCGGGGCCAGGCCGCGGGCCTCGAGCAGCTCCAGTGCACCACGGGATTTGGAGCAGCGCGGGTTGTGATAAAGCGTGAGGTCAGTCATGTTCGGGTCGCATCTTGCGTGAAGTGGCGGCTATTCTAACCGTGCTGGGGCCGTGGCTGAACCGTGGGAGGGCATTGCCCGCAGCTAAATTGCATATTGCTTGAATCCACCAGAAGGATCGATCCATGACAAGGCGTTTCGCGGCAGCAATGGCCATCACTGCAAGCCTGCTGCTTGGCGGTTGTGGCGCAGATTACGGGCTCGACCAGCACGGCCAAAAGGTCTCGGCCGAGCGCCTGGACAACCATTGGGTAGTGGTCAATTACTGGGCCGAATGGTGCGGCCCGTGCCGTACTGAAATCCCGGAGCTCAATGCTTTTGCCAAGGAATGGGAAGGCAAGGGGGTGACGGTGCTGGGGGTCAATTTCGATGCCTTGCAGGGCCAGGAGCTTAAAACCGCGAGCGAGACCCTGGGCATCGGCTTCACCGTGCTGGCGGACGATCCGGCCGAACGCCTGGAGTTACCGCGCAATGAAGCCCTGCCGGTGACCTATATCATCGATGACAAGGGCAAGCTGCGTGAGCAGTTGGTGGGGGAACAGACGGCGGCGGGGTTGTCGGCCAAGTTGGTGGCTTTGAAGGGGGCGTAGGCAGGACCAGCCTCATCGCGGGCAAGCCCGCTCCTACAAAATCCGCACTGTCTTTGTAGGAGCGGGCTTGCCCGCGATGAGGCCCTCGGATCTGCTATCAACCTTCCTCAGGCCAAAACCGCAACGGCTTGCCTTGCTCAGGCCAGAACCGCACCTGCTCGATGGGCGAGATGTCCCAGCGCTGCACGGTTTCCAGGGCATTGAGGAAGCGTTTTTCCTGCTCCATCAAGGCCGGTGCGCACAGTTTACGGGTACTGCCGACCTTGCCGAAGGTCAGGCTGTTGCCATGCAGCGAGTACGGTGCAAACCAGTGGTTGCAGCCGGCATTGCCATAGGCACGGCCGTCTTCGGCCAGGGTCAGGGTCAGGTGGCTGTAGTCCATCAGCGGGCGTTCGCCGATCCACTCCAGCACGTAGCTGCGTTCCTGTTCCAGTTTCATCGGTTGCTCGGCGCAGCCTACCAAGGCGCAGCCCAGCAGGCCGAGCGACAGCGTGTGTTTCACTGAGCGCTCTCCCGGCATTTACCGCACAGGTGCTTCTGGCCCTGGACGCTCCAGCCAAGTTCCGCGATACGCGCCTCGGCCGCCGGCTGCTGGGCCTTGCTGCCGAGCTTGGCGTCGACGGCGAACTCGAAGTCCAGTTCGGCGTTGCAGCTGTCGCAATTGACCTGCCACTGATGGATCGCAAGCTCGGCAAAGACCGGCCCGCGAGCAACCGCCACCCATTGCCCGGGCGGGTTGATCAGGTGGCGGACCTTTTCCACGGTCAGGCGCATGGACAGGGTCTTGCTGCCCTTGAGGGTCACCAGCAAGACATCGTCATTGTGAATCGAGCCACCGTTACCGGTGACTTGATAGCGCCCCGGTGCCAGGGCGCGGCATTCGGTCAGGGTGTGATGGGGGTTGAGCAGGCTGTAGCGAAAATCGTGTTCGACCATGGGTCCTCCAAATCTGCGCGATATGCTAGCACGCTCGCTTGCTCAACCCTCGACCAGATTCTGCGGTTTGCCTACCGCCCAGCGGGCAATATTGGTAAGGGTGGTGTCGGCGATGGCAGCGAGGGCTTCGCGGGTGAGGAAGGCCTGGTGGGCCGTGATGATGACGTTGGGAAAGGTCAGCAACCGGGCCAGCACATCGTCCTGCAGGGGCAGGTCGGAGCGGTCTTCGAAAAAAATCTGCGCCTCTTCTTCGTAGACGTCCAAGCCCAGGTAGCCGAGCTGCCCGGACTTGAGGGCGTCGATCAGCGCCGGGGTATCGACCAGTGCACCGCGCCCAGTGTTGATCAGCATGGCGCCCGGTTGCATGTGCGCCAGCGACTCGCGATTGATCAAGTGCTTGCTCTGGGGCGTCAGTGGGCAGTGCAGGCTGATGATCTGCGCTTGCTCGAGCAGTTGCGCAAGGCTCAGGTATTGCGCACCCAGGGCCTCGACCTGTGGATTGGGGTAGGGGTCGTAGGCCAGCAGCTTGCAACCGAAACCGGCCATGATCCTGGCAAAAGCAAGGCCGATCTGGCCGGTGCCGACCACGCCTACGGTTTTGCCGACCAGGTCGAAACCGGTCAGGCCGTGCAGGGTGAAATCCCCCTCGCGAGTGCGGTTGTAGGCACGGTGCAGGCGTCGGTTGAGCGCCAGGATCAATGCCACTGCATGTTCGGCCACTGCGTGTGGCGAATAGGCCGGTACCCGCACCACATCCAGGCCCAGGCGCTTGGCTGCGTCCAGGTCCACATGGTTGTAGCCAGCCGAGCGCAGGGCGATCAGGCGCGTGCCGCCAGCGGCCAGGCGTTCGAGCACCGGAGCGCTGAGGTCGTCATTAATAAAGGCACACACCACCTCGTGCTGTTCGGCCAGGGCAACGGTGTCCAGGCTCAGGCGTGCATTCTGGAACTGCAGCTCGATACCGGCGGGCACTTGGGCCGCGAGAAAACTTTCTTGATCGTACTGCTGGCTGCTGAAAAGAAGGGTTCGCATGCAGGCTTCCTCAGGTCTGGGCATGGCAGTGTAGCGAAGGCCGGCGGCCCGGCCCTTGCTGTGGGTCAGGCTCCGACGCGTGCTTGTGCGGCCAGGCGGACGATGGCTCGGTCGAGGTCGTCGAGGGCGGCATGGGCGTGCGGGTCATCCTGCTTGAGCAGGGTTTCACTGCGCTGGCAGGCGGCGCGCAACTGCGGCACGCCGCAGTAGCGCGTGGCACCATGCAAACGGTGCACGCGCTCAATGGTGGCGATACGGTCGCGTGCTTCGCGTGCAGCGCGTATGGCTTCGCGGTCGGCCTCAAGCGAAGCCAGCAGCATGGCCAGCATGTCGGTCGCAAGGTCAGGCTTGCCGGCGGCCAGGCGCAGGCCTTCGGCAGGGTCGAGTACGGGCAGGTCAATGTGCGGTTCGAGTATTTCGTTCAGCCGATCGTGGCGTTGGCCTCGCAGTACCAGACCGGTCCATTTCAGCACCACCTGAGCCAGTTGGCGTTCGCTGATCGGCTTGGTCAGGTAGTCGTCCATGCCGCTTTGCAGCAAGGCGCGCTTTTCGTTGGCCATGGCATGGGCAGTCAGGGCGACGATCGGCAGGGGCGTGCCGGGCTGGTTACTTTCCCACAAGCGGATGCGTTCGGTGGTCTCGCGGCCATCCATGCCTGGCATCTGTACGTCCATCAGGACCAGGTCGAAGGTGTCGTTTTGCACCGCCTTGATGGCACTGTAGCCATTGTCCACGGCCAGAACCTTGGCACCCATGTCTTCGAGCAGGGTTTGCACCAGCAACAGGTTGGCTGGATTGTCGTCGACGCACAGCACCTGGGGTGGGCGGTCGAGCGGGGTTTCGCTGCCCTGGCTGCTGGCCTGGCGGGGGTTGACCAGCTCTATCAGGCTGCGGCGCAGCTTGCGGGTACAGGCCGGCTTGGCCTGCAGCTGCTTGTGAGCATTGGGCACGCAGGCGTGGAACAGGGACTGCTCGGTGGTCGGGCAGAGCACCAGGACCCGGCAACCCAGCTGTTCCAGATCATGGATTTGCTGGCCCAGACGCTCGGGCTGGATGCTGTAAATAGTGACCCCGAGTACCGCCAGGTCGATGGGGTTGCCGGCATCGCGGGCGGCAGCGACGGCTTTGTGCAAGGTGTCGATCGAGGAAAAGGCGCTGACGTGCAGGCCACAGTCTTCCAGTTGGTGCTGCAAGGCCTGGCAGGCCAGTTCATGGCCATCGACAATGGCAATGCGCCGGCCCTGCAGCGGTTGGCTGGGCAAGTCTTCGTCGTCGTCACGGGCCTTGGGCAAGCTGAGGCTGATCCAGAATTGCGAACCTTCCCCCGGGGTGCTGTCGACACCGATCTCACCGCCCATCTGCTCAACAAGACGCTTGGAAATCACCAGGCCCAGGCCGGTGCCGCCTGGTTGCCGGGACAGGGAGTTGTCGGCCTGGCTAAAGGCTTGAAACAGCGCCCGTACATCCTGGGTCGACAGGCCGATGCCGGTATCCTGCACGCTGATGCGCAGCTGCACGCTGTCTTCGCTTTCATCTTCGAGCATGGCCCGGGCGATGATGGTGCCTTCGCGGGTGAACTTGATCGCATTGCTGACCAGGTTGGTCAGGATCTGCTTGAGCCGTAACGGGTCGCCCACCAGCGAAAGTGGCGTGTCGCGATAGACCAGGCTCACCAGCTCCAACTGCTTGGCATGGGCGGCGGGGGCCAGGATGGTCAAGGTGTCCTGCATCAGGTCGCGCAGGTTGAACGGAATGCTGTCGAGCACCAGCTTGCCGGCCTCGATCTTGGAGAAGTCGAGGATCTCGTTGATGATCCCCAGCAGGCTGTCGGCGGATTTTTCGA
>CAYVPI010000262.1:0-4527 GCA_964453495.1 uncultured Pseudomonas sp.
CAGGGTAACGAGTGCGAGGGGCACGAGGGGTGCGAAGCGCTTTAGCATGGGCACGACCGTGTCAGAAATTCTTGGAAGCGGCGACTATGCCTTCTATCATCCTCATTTGCAAATTCAATCGAACAAAATGTGACTTATCAGTTCGCCCATGACATCCAAGGCCCTTCCCTGCAGGTAGACATCCACTTCCCTGCTCAGATCGCCAGGTACCGGATTGACCTCGACAGTGAAGCCACCACTGGCTTGCGTGCGCAAGACCGGTTCCAGAATGTACGGGAAGCTGGCAGTGGTGCCAACCACCAACACCGCATCAAAACCCCGCGCCATCTGTTCATATAAAGTGTTCACGGCAGACTCAGGGAGCAACTCCTCGAACAACACCACTGGCGGGCGCAGGATACCCGCGCATTGCGCGCAACGAGGCGGCAAAGGCTGCTGCAGATGCGCGCGCAGGTCTTCGTCGATCGCCCCGCACGATTGGCAATACAGCGGCGCCAGTTGACCATGGATTTCGATCAGGCGCTGTGCCGGGCTGCCGGCAGCCAAGTGATAGCCGTCAATGTTCTGGGTCAGCACCCAACAGCCGGGCATGGCTTGCTGTAACCGGGCAATGGCCCGATGGGCGTCGTTGGGCTGTGCGCCCAGGCAGGCAGTACCCAGTTGCGCCAGGTATTTCCAGCACAAGGCGGGGTTATTGCGCAGCATCGGCCCGGACAAGGCGATTTCGATGGCGATGCCTTCGCTCGTCACGCCGTTGTATAGCCCACCCAGCCCCCTGTAGGTCGGCAACCCGGAGTCGGCCGAAAGCCCAGCCCCGGTGATAACAAGCATGCGCTCAGCCTTGCGCAGCGCAGCTGCGGCCTGGGCCAGCAGCTGCGGGTCTACCAACCGAGGGTTTCCTTGAGGAAGGGGATGGTCAGTTTGCGCTGGGCCTGCAACGACGCCTGGTCCAGGCGTTCGAGCAAATCGAACAAGGCGCTCATGCTGCGGGTGCCACGGGTAAGGATGAAGTGCCCGACTTCGTCGGTCAGGTGCAGGCCCCGGCGCGAGGCCCGCAGCTGCAAAGCGCGCAGCTTGTCTTCATCGGACAAGGCGCGCATCTGGAAAATCAGGGCCATGGTCAGGCGTGACTTGAGGTCCGGCAGCTTGATCGGCAGTTCCCGTGGCGAACTGGAGGCTGCGATCAACAAACGGCGGCCGCTGTCGCGCAGACGATTGAACAGGTGAAACAGGGCTTCTTCCCAGTCCGCCTTGCCGGCCACGGCCTGCAGATCATCAAGACAGACCAGCTCGTACTGCTCCAGGTTATCGAGCAACTCGATACCTCGGTCGATCAACTGCGCCAGTGGCAGGTACACCGCAGGCTCGCCCATCTGTTCAAAGCGCAGGCAGGCGGCTTGAAGCAGGTGCGTGCGCCCTACCCCTTGCTTGCCCCACAGATAGATCAGGCTTTCGGTCCAGCCGGCGTCGGCTTCGCAAAGTCGCTCGACGTAGCCAAGGGCTGCGGCGTTGGCGCCTGGATAGTAGTTGATGAAGGTTGCGTCATCACGCAGACGCACACCTAGGGGCAGCTGAATCGGTTTCATGCTGGCTGAACAGTTCAAGCGAACCGTAAGGGGCCTCTGTGTAAAGTTAGCAAAGTTTATACCCGTCAAGCGGGGCGCACAATGCAACAGACCGCAAGCAAAATCAAAGGTTTGCGTTCATCGTAGATTTAATTGAGCGGCGCTTGATGTCATTTTGCCCCCGCCCACTTATAAATCCGGGTCGATCCGGCCACCGTACATGCCCGACTCTTTATACAGGTCATGCATGTGCCGCAACAGGACCATGATCACGGCTGCCACGGGCAAGGCCAGTAGCACGCCGGTAAAACCGAACAACTCACCACCTGCCAGAATGGCAAATATTACCGCCACCGGGTGCAGGCCGATGCGGTCGCCCACCAACAAGGGCGTGAGCACCATGCCTTCGAGTATTTGCCCAACCATGAATACTGCAGCAATACTCAGCAGCGGGTACAGGTCGCCGCCATACTGGAACAGCCCGGCGATCAAGGCCGCACCAATACCGATAATGAAACCCATATAAGGCACGATGGCCGCAAGGCCCGCGATCATGCCGATCAACAGCCCCAGTTCCAGGCCTACCAACATCAGCCCACCGGCGTAGATCATGCCCAGGGCTACCATCACCAACAACTGCCCACGCACGAAGGCGCCCAGCACCTCATGGCACTCGCCGGCCAGCTGCACGACTTGCTCTTCGCGCTGGCGTGGCACCAGATGCCGCAGCTTGGCCATCATCAGGTCCCAGTCACGCAACAGGTAAAAGCTCACAACCGGTATCAACACCAGGTTGGCGAGCCAGGCCAGCAACGCCAGCCCCGAAACCGTGGCCTGGGTCAGGACAACGCCGACGATGTCGGTGGTCTGGCCCATATGCTCGGAAATGGCCGCCTTGATCTTGTCGAACTTCCAGAAGCCTTCAGCCAGGCCCAGACGCCCTTGCACCCAGGGCAACGCGGTGTGCTGCAGCCAATCGAGCATCTGCGGGGCCAGCTCGAACAAGCGCACCAACTGTTTGGCCAGCATGGGCACCAGCACCAACAGCAGCATGGCCAGGATCAGGCTGAACAGCGCGAAGACAGCAATGACGCCCCAGGTCCGGCTCAGCCCGAGCCGCTCCAGCCGGTCTACCAGCGGGTCGGCCAGGTAGGCCAGCAGGATGCCGGCCAGAAAGGGCGAAAGGATCGGGTGCAACCAATACACCAGGGCGCCGATTACCAGCGCCACAACCAACCAGATCCAACGACGTGTATCAGTCATCAAAGGCTCCATGCCCCGAAGTTAAAACTAAAGAGTGCTTACCAACTGAAACGCATGCCAGTGAAGGGTTTGGGCACAGGCGCAGGTGCCGTGCCCGGTGCAGCGGCAGGGTCGACCGGCACAGGTGCGGGCGCGGCCTCGGCGGGCAACTCCTGCAGCTTGGCCAGGCTCAATTGCGCGCGCAATTGTTCGGCACTGCCCGTCACCTGGTAGGTGACCTTGTCGCCATCGACTGTCTTGACCCGCGAGCCATAGGACTCCAGCATCCGGCCCAATTCAGCGTAACGGTCCAGGTTCATGCCCTGCACTTGCAAGAGCATGACGCTGCTGGCACCGGGCTTGACGACAAAGCGCGGGGCCAGATTGTTGTTGACCGCCAGCATCACCGCATCCGCCAGGGCCGCCTGGTCGGCGCCTTGGGCTGTGCCTTGTGCGCGCTGATCACCCAGCCACAAGTTCCACTGGGCCTGCCATTGGCCGCTGGCTTCGGTGGCATGCACCGCCAACAAAGCGTCGGCGCCATAGCGCGCCGAGGCCGAACGCAGCGGCGCAGGGTCGCTGCCTTCCAGATTGGGCGCGGTGGCGACGATCTGTTCGTCGAGGTCGGCCAGTGGCAGGCGCAACGGCAAGCCACGGTGTTGGGCGGCCCGCTTCAGGGGCTCGGCACTGCTCTGACCATCGCCGACCAGGCTTGAACCTTCGCTGCTGTCGTTGAGCCACCAGCCAAGGATGGCCGGGCGGTTGCTGCCCCACTTGGCCAGGCCCGCCTTGCGCAAGGCACGGTCGGTGGTCACCGGATCGAAATCCACCAGCAGGGTTTGCGGCGGGCCGGCTTCGAAGCCGAACTGACTGATGATTTGTTGCGGGTCCTTGCGCAATTCGGCAAGGCCGGCACTTTCAAACGCCTTTGGGTCGCCGGTCAGGCGTAGCACCAAGGTCTCGAGGGCGCGCTGGGTGGCCTGGTTACGCTCATCGGCGGATTGGCCACTGACCGGCTCGCGCACCTGATACAGGTTTTTCACGGTCTCGGCATGCCCGGACAGGCTGAGCAACGTTAAGCAACTGGCCAACAAGTATTTGCACAAACGCATGAAATATTCCTGGAGGGCTGAGACGCGGGCAACCCGCGTGCGGACGATTGAACAGCCTTGTGACCCTGCTGGCAGGCAAAACGCTCACGACGCTGCCAGCAAGATTTTGTCACGATGTCACTGCTATACCTTATACAGCCCACGCCCTGCCAACCAGTCGCAGAGCTTAAGCAATTATTTTTATGTCGATATTGGCCTGCCCGTCGGCCTGAGGATGGCCGCTACGGGGCAACCCTGATAAAATCGCGCGCCTTCGCAGACCAGTGACGGTCAGGCAGCAGGAACATAAGGCTGTTCCGCCCCCCTGACAGGTCACGGTCGATTCCACGAATCCCCCCTAAAGGCCTGGATCATGAGCAAGCAACCCTCCCTGAGCTACAAGGACGCCGGTGTAGACATCGACGCCGGTGAAGCATTGGTCGAACGCATCAAGAGCGTCGCCAAGCGCACTGCGCGCCCGGAAGTCATGGGCGGCCTGGGCGGTTTCGGCGCCCTCTGTGAAATCCCGGCCGGCTACAAGCAGCCGGTTCTGGTCTCCGGTACCGACGGCGTCGGCACCAAGCTGCGCCTGGCGCTGAACCTGAACAAGCACGACAGCATCGGCCAGG
>CAYVPI010000263.1:0-4411 GCA_964453495.1 uncultured Pseudomonas sp.
GCATGCAGGCATTTGAATGGAGCAAGCTCATCGCAGAAGGGGTGCGTCCCTGGGGAAACCCCATGGGAGCGGCGCAATTTGGTGCGAGCTTTTTCATGATTACCGGTTTCCACGGACTGCATGTGTCAATCGGCGCCCTCTACCTCAGCATTGTGGCGCTGAAAGTATGGCGCGGAGATTATGAGCGCTCCGGAAACTATCAGAACGTCGAGATAGCCGGGCTTTACTGGCACTTCGTGGATTTGGTGTGGGTGTTTATTTTTGCTTTCTTCTATTTATGGTAGAGGAGCACTGATGATGGCGCATGCTCAGGGTCAGCAACATCCAATCAGCTTGTACCTCAAAATTTGGGGGCTGTTATTCGTTCTCAGCACCCTGTCGTATCTTGTCGACTACTTTCACTTGCAAGGCTACCTCAGGTGGTCTTTGATCATCACGTTCATGTTGTTGAAGGCAGGCTTGATTGTCTCCATCTTCATGCACATGGCCTGGGAACGACTGGCTATGGTCTACGCCATATTGGTGCCACCTTTGTGTTTACTGGTGCTCATCGGACTGATGGCCACCGAGGCGGACTATGTTTTCCTCAGCCGGAGAATTTTCTTCGGCCAATAAGTAACCTCCGGATGGCCTTGACCCCCCGGGGCGAGCCCGCCGTCAATGGCTTTATATCGTTCGCTTGAACTGATGCCATCTGTGCAGCCAGGCGACTGTCCAATGGGGGGATGCCGTTCCCGTGCCGGCGATCTTCAGCCCTGGATGCTGTTCGATTACCCGGTCCAATACGGTTTCCTGATTCGGTTCAACATCCACGAAGAAGATATGTTTGCCGTCTTCTACCACCTGTTTAAAATTGCGGAAGTGAGCGTTCGGCACCTGGATACCGAAAAAACCGCCTTCCCAGATACAGAAGCCCAATACAATAATGGCAAGGAAGATAAACGGCATCCAGCCTGCGGCGGACTCGGTCCAACCCAGCCAATAGGCGCCGCCAAGGACCAGTGCCGCAAGAGGCACACCGATCACCGCACCAATCTCGCCAGAGTGAACAACATCTTGCTTCATTAACGAATTAACCTCGTGAAGGTGATGTTCTTCAACATTCGCTACTTGTTCACTGAGCACATGAATCTGCTCGGTATTGATGCCATTGGCTTCCAATTCATTTTCAACGGCTTCAAGATCGTCAAGATTGTCACTGATGTAATAGTGTCGATTCATGCCACACCTCCCATCCCGTGTTTGCTGGAGACCTCCTCTGTCCTGCAGCCGTTGACCCCGTAAGGTACGTTTACACACTTCATGCAATCTGCAAGAAGTATAGTACCCCGTGGCATGCAGGGTAGGCAGGGTCAAGAACTAAAGCCGATCCCGAGATCCGACATTCGGATGGAACATTCAGTGCGCACCGAACATCAAACGCCTTGCCCCGGCAAAGGAGTCGCCAATTTGACGGTGGCGCAAACCAGGAGGCACGTCGCCTTTTGCGCTGACCAGCTAACCTTTGGAGTCGAAGGCGCATAGCGCAAACAGCCAATAGGGCGTTTGCCAGCGGTCACGTATCAACGTTTTCGGGCCGGCGAGGTGCACCAGCACTTAGCCCAGGTCCGGTCTTGGAAAGAACGTACGAAGCCCTGCTTCCTCTGGCCTGCCAGAGGATCGACAGACCAGCGGATCGACGATTCACCGGAGAGAAAACCTGATGACCAGCACCTCAAGCGAGCGCCGCGACATTCCCGAAAGTAGCACGCTGCTCAAACGCTACCAGGCTGTTCGCAGCCGCACCGAGCGCCTGGCTGCGCCACTCAGCCCCGAAGACATGGTCGTCCAGTCCATGCCCGACGCCAGCCCCACCAAGTGGCACATGGCGCATGTCACCTGGTTCTTCGAGACGTTTCTGCTGGCTGAAAATGTCGTTGGCTACCGCCCGTTCGATCCGACCTTTGCTTACCTGTTCAACTCTTATTACGAAACCGTCGGCCCTCGCCATCCCCGGCCGCAACGCGGTTTGATGACCCGTCCCAGCGTGGATAAGGTGCTGGACTACCGCAAGCATGTGGATGAACACATGTGCGCCTTGCTGGCTACGGCGTTGCCCGTCGCCACCACCGAATTGATCGAGCTGGGGCTGGCGCATGAGGAGCAGCATCAAGAACTGTTGCTGATGGACATCCTGCATCTGTTCAGTACCTCCTCTTTGAAGCCGGCCTATGACCTGCGCTGGCCCACAGACCGCTCCGGGCGCCGGGGCCGGTTCAAGCCGCTCAAAGGCGGATTGACCGAAATGGGCCACAAGGGCAGGGGATTCGCCTTCGACAACGAAGGCCCGAGGCACACCACTTACCTGCAACCCTTTGAGATCAGCGATCGCCTGGTGACCAACGGTGAATGGCTGGCCTTCATGGCGGACGGCGGCTACAGCAAAGCCACTCTTTGGCTGTCAGACGGCTGGGCGGTGGTGCAGCAAAACGGTTGGAACGCCCCGTTCTATTGGCAGCACGACGAGCTAGGGTGGCGGCAGATGACGCTGCGCGGCCTGGTCGCCATCGACCCGACCGCGCCGGTAACCAATATCAGCTACTACGAAGCCGCGGCGTTTGCCCAATGGGCCGATGCACGCCTGCCGACTGAAGCCGAGTGGGAAGCCGCTGCTGAGGCCGGCCTGCTGGAGCAGGTTGATGACGTGGCCTGGCAGTGGACCCAGAGCGCATACAGCGCCTACCCGGGCTTCCGACCAGCGGACAGCGCGGTGGGCGAATACAACGGCAAGTTCATGATCAACACGATGGTGTTGCGCGGCGGTGCCAGTATTACCTCTGCGGGCCATGCCCGTACGACCTATCGCAACTTTTTCGGCCCGGACAAGCGCTGGATGTTCTCCGGCTTGCGGCTGGCCCGGGATGCGCGCCAGCCTGGTGCGGTGAACAACCACGACAGTGAGTTTGGCCGGGATGTCATCGGCGGCTTGTCGGCCCCGGTGAAAAGCCTGCCCCCCAAATATTTCTACGATGCAGTGGGTTCCGAGCTGTTCGAAGCCATTTGCGAGACGGCCGAGTACTACCCCACGCGTACCGAAACCACTCTGTTGGCCCGCGTCGCGCCACAGGTTGCTGCTGCGATTGCAGTGGGTGCGGCGCTGGTCGAGTTCGGCAGCGGCGCCAGCGTGAAAACCCGCCTGCTGCTTGATGCTGCGCCACAGATTGCGCTGTACGTGCCCATCGACATCAGCGCCAATGCGCTAAACAAGGCCGCCGCGCAGCTGAAAAAGCAGTACAAGCAACTGAAAGTCGCGCCGCTGATCGATGATTTCAGCCGTGCGCTGCAATTGCCGGCTGAAGCTGCCGGGCACACGTGCGTAGGTTTTTTCCCCGGTTCCACCATCGGCAATTTCACCCATGATCAAGCCGCGAAGTTCCTGCATTCGGCCCACGCGTTGCTGGGTGATGGGGCGCACTTTATCGTTGGGGTGGATCTGGTCAAGGAAGCAAGTACCCTGGTCGCGGCCTACGACGACGCCGCAGGGGTGACCGCGCGTTTCAACAAGAACCTGCTGACCCGCATCAACCGCGAATTGGACGGTGATTTCGACATCGAGGCCTTCGACCATCTGGCGGTGTGGAATGGTACAGATGAGCGTATGGAAATGTACCTGGTGAGCCGCCGCGAACAAGTGGTAAAGGTTGCCGGGCACACCTTCCACTTCAGCGAGGGCGAACGCCTGCATACCGAGAATTCGCACAAGTTCACCGTTGAGTCTTTTACCGAGCTGGCGGCGCATGCCGGTTGGTCGGTGAGTGGATACTGGGAGAGCGAAGCGCCGCAGGTGGCATTGTTCAGTTTGAAGGCGTGAATTTCGTCCTGTCAGCCATCTCGACAAAATTGCGCGTCATCTCACAGCTGCGCGGCCGACGCGAGGCCGGCCCCCGACCGATCAAGCGCTCATGATCGGTACCAGCGCGGTCTGAATCATGGACATCTGTGCAGGTGTTGTCATGCCCGTCAGCAGCCGGCCAAAGTGGGGGTGCTGCACGCCCGAGATAATGTATTGCCAGCGGTAGGCGCTCAGCACGGAAGCTTTGATTTGCGCAGTCTCATCGACACTGAACGATCGTGAAATATTTCGCATAAAGTAGTCGGCATCGGATGCCGATTGTGCCTGCAGGATTACGTCGACGGCCGCCACCAGCGCAATCAGATCTTTCACTGCCTGGTCGCGCTCCGCGGGTGAGCGTTTCGCGTGCTCCGCCTTCCACTCCAGTTCATCAAGTACGACGTGCCGGCTTTCATCCTTCCAGTGAAACTTGAAGACATCCTTGAACAGTGGGCACAACTCCTCGCGCGGGGCAATGCTTTGCGCGTAGTGCGCCTGAACAAACAGCTCGATATGACAGGTCAGCGCCAGCACCGACCA
>CAYVPI010000264.1:0-4372 GCA_964453495.1 uncultured Pseudomonas sp.
ACCGCTGGGAAAACAACATCCGCATGGCCAGCGTGCTCGGTTTCGTCGGTGCCGGAGGCTTGGGCCAGATGCTGTACATGAGCCTGAGCCTGTTCCAGGAAGCCCAGGCGGCGACCGTCATCCTGGCGATGCTGGTGCTGGTGCTGGGGGTCGAACTGCTCAGCTACTGGGCTCGGCAGCGCTGGGTAAGCGTTTGAGGTCTAGGCAACCTCGAATTGGCTCAAGTCGATCAGCGCTGCAGGATCGGACAACGGCGCCATGCCATGGGCCGCACGTGCCCTGTCACAGGCTTCGTTGGGCTGGCCTTCGACCCAGGACGCTTCGAACTCGCGGCAAGTGCTCGAACGCTGCTCGTACATGGAGCAGCTGACGCCTTTACCCACTTCCCCTTCAAGCTTCACGCAGCGCGCCGGCTTGCTTTCGGTACCGAGCATGGCTACTCGCGTCGGGGTAACCTGGACCACCAGCTCATCCGGCACGGGGCCACCGGCCGAGGCGCATTCACCCCAGTAAAAAGACACACGGAAATACGCGCAGCAGGCACCGCAGGTCAGGCAAGGATTTGCTTCGGACATGATTTGGGGGACTGGATTTTGTAATTGTGGAGGGGGTGTAGCGTTGGGCGCCTATTCTATGGATTGGCCCGGCCTTGAACAGGGGGGGCCACAGGTTTATTTTCGCCGGGCGGACAGGCGGTGGGCCGTACCATTCCAGGCCGTGGCTGCGGACTTGCGACGCTCGCGCCAAGCCAGTGCAGACAACGTCAGCGCTGCGCCTAACCCGGCCAGGGCAATGTCTTTTTGCGCATCCCAAATGTCGTCCTGGGCGCCGACAAAAGCAGCCGATTGGTCGCCGCCAAGAAACTCCCCGCCGACCCATTCCACCAGCTCGTAAACAGCTGAAGTCGAAAGAATCAGGTTGATGGCCAGAAAACCGCTCCAGATCCCGCGCCTGGTCACGCAGCGGCGCATGATTTCACGGATGGGGTAGACCAGAAACAAGCCATAGCACAGGTGCACCAGCCGGTCGAAATGGTTGCGCCGCCAGCCCATGGCCTGGTTCAGCGTCTCACCGGTCAGGGCCTTGCACCAGGCGTCGTAGGGCACGCGCGAATAGGTGTAGTGCGCGCCAAGCTCGTGCACGCAGAGAAAGAGGAAAATCAGCAGCAAGGACTGCCGCGTGAACTTGAAATAGCGGTAGCTGACGGCCAGCGCCAGCACCATCAGTAACACCAGCACATTCTCCAGTACCCAATCCCCCCAGTTCTGCGGGGAGATTGCGAACAGCCCGAACACCAGGGCAAAGAGAATGGCCAGCGTCAGATAAAACCGCTGATAGGACCGATCGCCGTGCATGGAAACTCCGCGCCAGGGGAATTCCCTTGTTTGGACCCCTGGCGCCTACAGAGGTGCGATCACGGCTGTCGGCAGCTCAGCGCGGCGCCTTTGCCGGCTTCGCAGTCGCCGGCTCATACCCATCGGCGCGAAACATCTGGCGAATACCGCGCACCGCCTGACGGATACGGTCCTGGTTTTCGATCAGGGCGAAGCGCACGTGATCGTCGCCATAGTCGCCAAAACCAATGCCGGGAGAGACGCAGACCTTGGCCTCGGCCAGCAACTTCTTGGCGAATTCCAGGGACCCGAGATGCGCATACTGCTCAGGGATCTTGGCCCAGATGTACATGGACGCCTTCGGTACTTCGACCATCCAGCCCAATTCATGCAAGCCCTTGGCCAGCACATTGCGGCGCTGACGGTACTGCTCGGCGATTTCATGCACGCAGGTCTGGTCGCCTTCCAGCGCGGCGATGGCTGCCACTTGCAGGGGCGTGAAGGTGCCGTAGTCGTGGTAGCTCTTGATCCGCGCCAGGGCGTTGACCAGTTCGGGGTTACCGACCATGAAGCCGATGCGCCAGCCCGCCATGTTGTAGCTCTTGGACAGGGTGAAGAACTCCACGGCGATGTCCTTGGCGCCCGGTACTTGCATGATCGATGGGGCTTTCCAGCCGTCATAGACGATGTCGGCATAGGCCAGGTCGTGAATCACCAGCACATCGTACTGCTTGGCCAGGGCGACCACGCGCTCGAAAAAGTCCAGCTCCACGCATTGAGAAGTGGGGTTGGAGGGGAAGCCGAGAATCATCATCTTCGGCTTGGGGATCGACTCGCGGATCGCCCGTTCCAGCTCGTTGAAGAAATCCACGCCAGGCACCAGCGGCACCGAGCGCACTTGCGCGCCGGCGATCACTGCGCCGTAGATATGGATCGGGTAGCTGGGGTTGGGCACCAGCACGGTGTCGCCATGGTCAAGGGTGGCGAGCATCAGGTGTGCCAGGCCTTCCTTGGAACCGATAGTGACGATGGCTTCGCTTTCCGGGTCAATATCGACCTCGTAGCGGTCCTTGTACCAGCGCGAGATGGCCCGGCGCAGGCGCGGGATGCCACGGGAAGTGGAATAGCCGTGGGTGTCTTCGCGCTGGGCGACTTGTACCAGCTTCTCGACGATATGCGGCGGCGTGGCGCCGTCGGGGTTACCCATGCTCAGGTCGATGATGTCCTCGCCACGGCGACGGGCGGCCATCTTCAGCTCGGCAGTGATATTGAAGACATAAGGGGGGAGACGATCGATGCGCGCAAAGCGGCGCGACGAACCTTGTTCGGCCATGATTTCCTCGGCTACGTAAGCGCCCGGAACCGTCCGAGCGACGCCGGCCACTGCGGTGGCCGTAAGGCTGAAGATAGAGCCTGCGCACAAGCGTTGTCCAGCAGATTTTCCTGTTTTGTCAGATATTTTTGGGATTTTGATTTGGATATATTGATGTTTTCGGGATATGACTCCGAATCGTGTCGCCTGCATCGCGGGCAAGCCCGCTCCTACAGGACAGCGCAGATCCTGTAGGAGCGGGCTTGCCCGCGATAAGGCCCACAAACAAAAACGCCCCAGGCTTTGCGGCCCAGGGCGTTCCTGTTTACAGCATCAATCTCAATGCGCGTAGGTCAGCAACAACTCGGTCGGCGCCTTGAAATCCAGCGACATCATCACGCTCAGCGCGGTGATGGTGAAGATCGAGAACACGAACAGCTTGCGTGCCCACAGGCGATCGTCCACCGCCTTGTAGCCGGTCCAGGCCATGTACAGCCAGTACATGCCCATGGCCGCGGCCACGGCCAGGTAGCTCATCCCGGCGTAGCCGCCCAGGGTCAGCATCAAGGTCGCCACGAGGAAGGCCAGGATGTAGAACAGGATGTGCTTCTTGGCCACGACAATACCACGCTTGACCGGCAGCACCGGAATCGAGGCCGCCAGGTAATCGTTGAAGCGGAAGATCGCGATGGCATAGGAATGCGGCATCTGCCACAGGCTGAACATCACCAGCAGGGTCAAGGCCGCCAGGTCGAAGCTGTTGCTCACAGCGCAGTAGCCGATTACCGGAGGCATGGCACCGGAAAGGCTGCCTACCAGGGTGCCGTGCACCGATTTGCGCTTCAGATACAGGCTGTAGAAACCCACGTAGATGATGAAGCCGATCAGCCCGAACAAGGCAGCCAGCGCGTTGGCCTGCACATACAGCAGGCCAAGCCCTGCCACGCCCAGAAGGGTGGCATAGGCCAGCGCGACCTTGGTCGAGATCAGGCCCTGGACCATTGCACGGTTCTTGGTGCGTTCCATCTTCACGTCGATGTCGCGGTCGATGCAGTTGTTGAACACGCAACCGGACGCTACCACCAACGAAGTACCAATCACCGCGGCCAGGAACAAGGCGAAATCGACATGCCCTTGCGAGGCCAGGAAAAAGCCGCCTGCCACAGAAAGCACGTTACCGAAAATGATCCCCGGTTTGGTGATTTGGATAAAGTGCTTAAAGGACATCCGGACTTACCTCACTTCGCCATCATGAACGTGTGGATGCTGAACATGATCCACAGCGACAGGCCAACCAGCAGGACAATCACGATCGCGGCGAAGACAAACGCAATCACGTTGTTTCGCTGCGCGGCCGAACGGTCCAGGTGCAGGAAGTACACCAGGTGCACCAGCACCTGGACGATCGCGAACGCCAGGACGATCAACAGGGTGATCGACTTCGGCAGTGTCGGGTACATCACCAGACCGAATGGAATGACGGTCAGGATCACCGACAGGATGAAGCCGATGGCGTACGACTTGTAGCTGCCGTGACCGGCGTCGTCGTGGCCATGGTGGGAATGAGCTGGGTTAGCCATTTACATAGTCCCCATCAGATAAACAACGGTGAATACGCAGATCCAGACGACGTCCAGGAAGTGCCAGAACAGGCTCAGGCAGCTCAGGCGAGTCTTGTTGGTCGAGGTCAGGCCATGCTTGTTGACCTGATACATCATGATCGCCA
>CAYVPI010000265.1:0-4357 GCA_964453495.1 uncultured Pseudomonas sp.
CCTGATGGAAGACCGCGCGACCCTGCGCATTTCCAGCCAGCATTTAGCCAACTGGCTGCGCCACGGCGTGATCGACCGGCAGCAGACGCTCGAGATCCTCCAGCGCATGGCGCGGGTAGTGGATCAGCAGAATGCCGGCGATCCACTGTATCGTCCGATGGCGGCCAATTTCGAAGAATCGGTCGCCTTCAAGGCAGCCTGCGCGCTGGTTTTCGAAGGTTGTACCCAACCCAATGGCTATACTGAACCTTTGTTGCATCAATTCCGGCGCCAGTTCAAACAGGGCCTGCAATAGCCCGGTCCTTGGCGGGTGGTCGAGCGTACCTCGACCGCCCGCTTGCCCAAAAAGAACGCTGCCCCTGGTACCTCTTCGTACAAACACCCGGCCTGGTCCTCCAAGTGATGGAAATGTTGACCGCAACCCACTGCCGGCTGATCAAGGCGTCCAGTGAGGGTCGTGTCAAATCGCTGGTGGAGTTGCGCTATGGGCGCATGTTGGTATCACCGTTCACCTTCTATCGCGGCAATGCACTGTTGCAATCCCACGATCTGGCGAGCACCCCGGACACGGGGCTGGTTTCACCGGTCTGCGGCGACTGTCACCTGATGAATTTCGGTGGTTTTGCAACGCCTGAGCGCAATCTTCGATCTCAGCGTCAACGACTTCGACGAAGCCCACCCCGGGCCGTGGAAGTGGGATTTGAAACGCCTGGTGGCGAGTTTCCTGGTGGCCGCACGCGACCTGCGCCATGGCCAATCGGTCGAGGAAACGGTTTGCCATGAGCTGGTGAAGGCCTATCAGCAAACCATGCTGGAGTGCGCCGAACAAAGCGCACTGGAAACCTGGTACGGGTCCGCCGCCTACGCACGGCTCTGCGGCCAGGCGCTGGCGCGCACGCACGCACGCACGCCAAGTCTTCCGGGAACGCGGCGTACATCAGCGGGTACATCGGCAAGAGCGAGGCGCTGGCCGATGCGCTCTACACCTATGCGCACGGCTATGCCAAGCAGACCGAACGCGATTTCGAGCAATTCCAGCAAGCCTGCCGCAAGGGCCGCTTGCAGGCACGCTCAGAAACCAACTTCGCGGCGGATCATTTGCCGTAGCCGTGCCAGGGTCTCTGGCACGGCGCTTTCATCGACATGAATTTTTCTTCACCCCAGCACTATGCTCCAGCCTGTACAGTGCGCTCGCCCATTCAAGAAACTACAGTTTGCCCGCCCTCCCGCGGGCTTTTTTTTGGCTCTTTGTGGCGTGCAGCCCACCGGTATACCCACGATCGATCAACTGCACCGCAACCCATGGCCAGCGCGGCAGTTAACCGCCTGCCGCCTCTGCTGCCAACTGCTTGCGCAGATCAGCCTTGGAAATTTTTTCAAGGGTCACGCGGGGGAAGTCGTCGACAATGCGGATGCCTACCGGCACCTTGAAGTCGGCCAACTGATTGCGGCAGTGGGCGAACAGTGTGTCGATGACTTCGCCATGACGTTCAGCGTCGATCGCGCGGGAGACCGCGACAAATGCATAGGGCACCTCATCGAGCATGGCATGCCGCTGCGCGACGACCGCCACCTCAATCACCCCGGGCACACTGAGCAGCACGCGTTCGATTTCCGAAGAGGCGACATTCTCGCCGCCGACCTTGAGCATGTCCTTGTCGCGGTCGGCGAACTTGATCGAGCCATCTTCAAGCAGCGTCACCCGATCACCGCTGAGGAACCAACCCTGCTCATCGAAACTCGCCGCGGTGGCTGCCGGATCGTCCAGATATTCCTTGAACAGCGACACACCGCGTAGCCCCAGCACGCGCAGATGGCCTGAAGCGCCCACAGCAGTTGGCTCGCCGGCATCGTCGACTATGCAAACCTGATAGGTGGTGGCTGCACGGCCGATGCTCATCTCGGTATTGGGCAGGCCAGTCAGTGCAATGATTGGATGGGAGACCGTTTCCGTCATACCCCACCAACCGATGGTCTTGATGCCGAATGCCTGTGCCAATGCCGGATCGCACATGCCAGTGCCCCACAGGCGGAAATAGTGGCGTTCAGGTCGCGGCTGGGCGAGCAAGGCGCGCATGAAGAACGGCAAGGTCGAGTGCCAGGTGCAGCGGTTGCGCACCGCCACGTCCCAGAAGCGGCTGGCGGAGAATCGAGGCTGCAGAACCAGCGTGCCGCCGGTCCAGAGGGACGTCATGAAGCCGTAGCCCAGTGCGTTGGTATGGAACAGCGGCATGACTGCCAGGTGAACATCATCGCCACAAAGGTCCTGGTGACAAGCATTGACCCGTCCGGACCACAGTGCGTTACCGTGCGTCAGCACCACGCCCTTGGGCCGCGAAGTAGTGCCGGAGGTGTATTGCACATACATCGGGCGCAGAGGATCAGCAGCAAAGCGGCGACGTTGAGCAGACGGTTGCGCGGCGAGCAGCTCGGTAAAGGGCAGCACGCCGACGGGCAACTCTCCCGGTTGGCCGGCGTTATGTCCGATACAGGCAAGCCACCGCAGTGTTTCGCGCACCGGTGTGAGGCTATCGATCAGGCTCGGCTGGCTGATCGCTACGCGGCAGTCACTGTGAGTGACGTAATAGCGCATTTCCTCAGCCGAGGAGCGGGTATTGGTGGTGACAGCAATCGCCCCCAACTCGGCGCACGCACACCAGGCCAGGAGAAATTCAGGGCAGTTTTCCAAATGGATAAGCACCCGATCGCCGCTGCGCACGCCAAGCGCTTCCATGGCGGCGGCAACAGACCCGACAGCATGGTCGAACTGAGCGTAAGAAAAGGTTTGGGCCGAACGGTCAAAGGGTTCCCAGATCAGCAGTGGCTTGTCGCCGTAAGCTTGGGCCTGGGTTGCCAACAGCCAGTTGAAATCCTGACCGGCGAACGGATTGCAGGGTTGATGCGTGGCCATACGAACTCTCTTGTTTGTTGTTTTTAATAGAGTTGTTCGAATTTATGCATCATTGCAGGCGTTGGTACTGCAATTTTTTGTATCCAGCGAAAGGCCTGTAACAAAACTGCCTAATAAATAACCAACACCCTGTAAGCCCGGATCTGCGCAGTGCGTGGAAGATTATCCACAGGTATACCCACGCTATTTGTGGATAGCTTCCATGCTTGTGTCCCCCTCAAACGGCTGCAGTGCTGCCAGCACTTGCAGCCGCGTTCCATGACTAGCTGAACACCAGCGGATACAACGAAATCACCAGCAATGCCGCCATCAGCAGATTGAAAGACATCAGCCAGCGCGGGTTGCGCAACAGATTGCGCAGGGCGCTGCCGCAACCGGCCCAGAAGCAGACGCTGGGCAAATTGATAATGGCGAACACCAGCGCGATGATGAACACATTGACGAAATAACCTTGCGAGGGCGTGTAGGTGGTGATGGCGCCAATGGCCATGACCCAGGCCTTGGGGTTTACCCACTGGAACGCCGCGACCCCCCAGAAGCCCAAGGGTTGCCCGGTTGTGCCGGTTTCCTGCGACACCGGCCCGGACGTGGCAATCTTCCAGGCCAGGTACAGCAAGTAGGCGCCACCGACATAGCGCAGCACGGTATAGGCCATGGGCACTGCCTTGAACACCTCGCCCAGGCCCAAGCCGACCGCCACCACCAGCACCATGAAACCGACACTGATGCCCAAGGCATGGGGGATTGAACGGCGAAAGCCGAAGTTGACGCCCGACGCCAGCAACATGGTGTTGTTGGGCCCAGGCGTGATCGACGAAACAAAGGCAAACAAGGCGAAGGCCATTAACAGATCGACGGAGTGCAGCATGGCGAAATCCGCAAGTGACAGGGTATGAATCCACGTTAACGGAATGCGAGTTGGTTGCGGCGCTACAGTTGCCCGGTATTTGTGCGCAACAGTAGGTGGCCAGGCGGCCTGGGCGGTAGAATGTGCAAAGCCGTCAACCGGTTGCGCGTATTTTTGATGAGTGAGAATGACATGATCGCAAAAGAATTCCGGCACGAGGCCGCCATCGAGAAATTCATGGCTGCAAACCCTGCGTTGCTAGAGGAAATCCAGGCGCTGAGCCCGAATGAGCAGAAACAACAGATCGAATGGGCCTTTGAAGACGACGCAGAAACCAAAGGGTTGGAGCCTTGGGAACTGGCGCTTGAATTGATTGCGCAAACGCCAGAAGAACTCAAGACCATGCGCCTGGAAACCCATCGTGACGTCGCCACTGCCTTGGGCATGAGCTGGGAAGAGTATTGCGGTTTCAACAATATTCAGGACTGAGTGCCGCAAGGGCACATTGACGGTCACTTGCCGGCTCCCACAGGTGCACACCGCTGAACCCTGTGGGAGATTCTATGGTTCAGGGGAAGCTCTCAAGCAGCTTTTGACAC
>CAYVPI010000266.1:0-4353 GCA_964453495.1 uncultured Pseudomonas sp.
GTCGGGCTCATAACCCGAAGGTCGTCGGTTCAAATCCGGCTCCCGCAACCAAACACAGAAAAGGCCACTTGAAAAAGTGGCCTTTTTTGCATCTGCAGAAAAAGTTGCCTGGCCCGGCCTCCAGCAGCTGGACGTCACTCGAACTTTTACCTATAGGTATCCCACGTTAATTGCGGCGGATCAAAAGCCCAAGGTGAAACTTTCGTCATAATGCTCCGTAGGGATTGGTATGCAGGCAGGATGCCCCCATCCTGTGCCGCACGATCCACGAGGTGATTGATGCGTCCTGACACACCCGATATCCAAAGCCCGACAACCGCGACCCAGCCCTTCAATCCAAGCCGCATGCGCTGGCTTGAGCTCCTCAGCAAATATCGCCAGCCCATCGGTTTGGCGGTCACTTTCCTGTTGTTCGGTATTGCACTGGTCGCCTGCCGGCATCTGCTCAGCGAATTGGATATCTATGCCCTGCATGATTCCTTGCTCAGCATTCCTGCCAGTGCCTTGGGCGGCGCCTTTGCGGCCACTGCCGCAGGCTTTGTCGTGCTGCTGGGCTATGAATGGTCGGCAAGCCGCTATGCCGCGGTGAAGCTCGCCCCGCGCACGCTGGCCCTAGGCGGCTTCACCGCCTTTGCCATCGGCAATGCCATCGGCCTTTCGCTGCTCTCAGGTGGTTCTGTGCGCTACCGCCTGTATGCCCGCAACGGACTGGCCGCCAGCGATGTCGCGCGCATGACACTGTTCGCCAGCCTGTCTTTGGGATGCGCCCTGCCCCCACTGGCAGCACTGGCAACTTTAAGTGACTTGCCCGCCACCGCCAGTGCACTGCGCATGCCGGCGGCTCTGCTGGGATCGATTGCCACGGCCGTGCTGATCCTCTGCGCGACCCTGGCCTACGGTTTGTACCGCCGTCGGGCACCCGAACAACCTCTGGCCGACAACCTGCTGGTACAGATCGGCCGTCGCACCTTGCGCCTGCCTGGTTTGCGCCTGACATTGCTGCAGTTGGTCATAACCGCTCTGGACGTTGCCCTGGCTGCAACAGTCCTCTATCTGCTGTTGCCTGAGGCCCCGCCCTTTGGCGCCTTCCTGCTGGTTTACCTGTTGGCCCTGGCGGCTGGCGTTCTCAGCCATGTACCGGGCGGTGTCGGCGTCTTCGAAGCCATCCTACTCGCCGCCTTCGCCGATCAACTGGGTGCGGCCCCGCTGGCTGCGGCCCTGCTCCTTTATCGATTGATCTACGTCGTGCTGCCGTTGCTGCTGGCTTGCGTCGTACTGCTGGCCAGTGAAGCACAGCGCCTGATATTTGCCCGCCAGGCCATCCGTGTCGCATCCGGGCTGGCTGCTCCAGTGCTGGCGGTGCTGGTGTTCTTGTCTGGCGTGGTATTGCTGTTTTCTGGCGCAACACCAGAAATCGATACGCGCCTGGAACACCTGGGCTTTCTTATCCCCCATCGCCTGATCGATGCCTCGCATTTCGGTGCCAGCCTGATCGGTGTTTTGTGCCTGCTGTTGGCCCAAGGGCTGCGCCGCCGCCTGTCGGCCGCCTGGATGCTGACGACCATATTGCTCTTGGTAGGCGCCCTGCTCTCGCTGCTCAAAGGTTTTGACTGGGAAGAAGCCAGCCTGCTGACGCTGACCGCCTGCCTGCTGGCGATGTTCCGCCGTTCGTTCTACCGCCCCAGCCGCCTGCTCGAACTGCCATTTTCACCGGTTTACCTGGTGGCCAGTGCCTGCGTGCTCGGCGCGTCGATCTGGTTGCTGCTGTTCGCCTACCAGGATGTGCCCTACAGCCATGAACTGTGGTGGCAATTCACCCTCGATGCCGATGCGCCACGAGGCCTGCGTTCGGCGCTGGGCAGTGCGGTGCTGCTGGTGATCGTGGCCCTGACATGGCTGCTGCGCACTGCCCGCCCGGTCATCCATCTGCCCAACACTGAGGAACTGGAAAAGGCTGCGAAGATACTGCAGGCATCTGATCAGCCAGATGGTGGCCTGGCACTGACAGGTGACAAAGCGCTGCTGTTCCACCCCAATGAAGATGCCTTCCTGATGTACGCGCGACGTGGCCGCAGCCTGGTGGCCCTATACGACCCTATTGGCCCGGCCCAGCTGCGAGCCGAAATGATCTGGCAGTTCCGTGACCTGTGCGACATCCATCATGCGCGCCCGGTGTTCTATCAGGTACGCGCCGAGAACTTGCCGTTCTACATGGACATCGGCCTGACGGCGATCAAGCTCGGCGAAGAAGCCCGGGTCGATCTCAAGCGCTTCGACCTCGAAGCCAAGGGCAAGGAAATGAAAGACCTGCGCTACACCTGGAACCGTGGCAGCCGCGACGGCCTGAGCCTGGAGATCCACGAGCCTGGGCAAGCACCACTTGAAGAGCTCAAGGTCATATCCGATGCCTGGCTGACGGGCAAGAACGTGCGCGAAAAAGGCTTCTCCCTGGGCCGCTTCAGCCCCGACTACCTGCAGCACTTCCGTATCGCGATCATTCGCTTCGAAGGCAACCCGGTGGCCTTTGCCAATCTGCTGGAAACCCGCAGCCATGAACTGGCCAGCCTGGACTTGATGCGCGCTCACCCCGACGCGCCGAAGCTGACCATGGAATTGATGATGGTGGGTCTGATCCAACACTATAAGAAGCATGGATACGCCCGTTTCAGCCTGGGCATGGTCCCCCTGTCGGGTCTGCAACCGCGCCGTGGCGCGCCCTTGACCCAACGCTTGGGCTCAATGGTGTTCCAGCGTGGCGAACAGCTCTACAACTTTCAGGGCCTGCGCCGCTTCAAAGACAAGTTCCAGCCCGACTGGGAACCCCGTTACATGGCCGTGCCCGCCGGACTCGATCCGCTGGTTGCGCTGGCCGATACTGCCGCCCTGATCGCGGGTGGCCTGACTGGATTGGTGAAACGCTGATGATTCGACGTAACTGGCGATCGTTACTGGCACTGGTAGTGGTGGCGCTGGTCGCTGCTCTGGCGAGTGTCTGGTACATCAACCGCCCCACCCCTCAAGCCACACTTGAGCACCTCGCACCAAGCAATGGCAACGACATGACCCGGACAATACCCGGCACCCAGGCCAAAGCCCGGGTCGCCGTGCTCGTGCCTGCAGACCAAGCCCTGAGCGACAAGCAGCTGCTGGACCTGAGCCAGCGCGGGTCGGCCGAGATCGTTCAAATAGTCGTGGCCAAGGCCGACTGCCTCACACTGCAACAAGCACTGCACAACGCACAACAGCAACTGACAGGCCCGGCCACCCTGGTAGCCGGCATCGGACCGGCTGCGGCCACCGCCTGGCAATGGCTGGCCCAGCAAAAGGATGACAAGGCCCAGGCGGTCTCGGTCGGCTTCAGCATGGAACAACCCGAGTGCACCACGCCCCTGCCCAAGGCGGCGGCCCATGGTCACTGGCTGGTCTCCTGGAACGACAACCCGGATGACACTGCGGCCGCTTTTGTCCGCGATCAACCGAATGCCCAAACCAGCATCAGCGACTACGACATCCACTTGCCACAAGTGCTCAAGAGCCAGCTGGTACAAGCGCTGGTGGGCCAGGTAGGTGATGAATTGAAAATTCCGGTGGTGGAAGTCCCGGCCGGGCAAACCGCCGACACCGTGACACTGTTCCTTTCCGGCGATGGCGGGTGGCGCGACCTGGACCGCGATGTTGCGGGCGAGATGGCGAAACTCGGCTACCCGGTCGTGGGTATCGACACCCTGCGCTACTACTGGCAACACAAATCGCCGGAGCAAAGCGCTACTGACCTGATCGAGCTGATGCAGCACTATCGGCAGAAATGGGGCACCAAGCGCTTCGTCTTGACCGGCTACTCGTTTGGCGCCGATGTGCTTCCGGCCATCTATAACCGCCTGCCGCCCGAAGAACAGCAACGTATCGATGCGGTCATTTTGCTAGCCTTCGCCCGCAGCGCCAGCTTTGAAATCGAAGTCGAAGGCTGGCTGGGCAACGCCGGCAAGGAAGCGCCTACCGGACCCGAAATGGCCAGGATGCCCGCGGCCAAAGTGCTGTGCGTGTATGGCGAAGAAGAAGCTGACGAAAGTGGCTGCACAGCGCCCACCATCAAGGGCGAAGCGCTCAAGCTACCAGGCGGGCATCACTTCGATGAGAACTACCCGGCACTGGCCAAGCGCCTGATCGATGCGATAGACAAACGCCAGGGCAAGACCAGCGTTGCTACGCAGAATTGAAACCCCACAACCTCGTTCCCACGCTCCGCGTCACTAGTGTCCGGTAAAAAACTCAGGTAGAGCTCGCTGCCCCTTGCATTGCTTGAGCTAGAGGAAAAAAGAGCCTTTCCAGACTTGATCCTGAGAGCAGATCCGG
>CAYVPI010000267.1:0-4279 GCA_964453495.1 uncultured Pseudomonas sp.
ACGTCCAAGTGGTCGCGCTGCCGATCAGCTCCGCTCGATCCGCATCACCCGCAACTACACCAAACACGCCGAGGGTTCCGTACTGGTCGAGTTTGGCGATACCAAGGTCATTTGCACCGTCAGCGTCGAGAACGGTGTGCCGCGTTTCCTCAAGGGGCAAGGCCAGGGTTGGCTGACGGCCGAGTACGGCATGCTGCCGCGCGCCACTGGCGAGCGCAACCAGCGTGAAGCCAGCCGTGGCAAGCAAGGCGGCCGCACCCTGGAGATCCAGCGCCTGATCGGTCGCTCCCTGCGCGCTGCGCTGGACATGAGCAAGCTGGGCGATATCACCCTGTATGTCGACTGCGACGTCATTCAGGCCGACGGCGGTACGCGTACCGCCTCGATCACTGGCGCCATGGTTGCGCTGGTCGATGCCCTGAAAGTGGTCAAGAAGCGTGGCGGCCTGAAAGCCGGCGACCCGCTCAAGCAAATGATCGCCGCCGTGTCGGTAGGCATGTACCAGGGCGAGCCTGTGCTGGACCTGGACTACCTGGAAGATTCCGCCGCCGAGACCGACCTCAACGTGGTCATGACCAGCACCGGTGGTTTCATCGAAGTGCAGGGCACTGCCGAAGGCGCGCCGTTCCAGCCCGAAGAGCTCAATGCCATGCTCGCCCTGGCGCAGGCAGGCATGAAGGATATCTTCGATCTGCAGCGCGCTTCGCTGGCAGACTGATTCGGTATCGCAAGGGAGCGCACATGACCGACGAACTGTTGCCCATGCCCAGCGCCGAGGCGCGCCAGTGGGCGATGCTTTGCCATCTTGCGGCATTTTGCGGGCTGGTATTCCCGTTCGGCAGCCTGATCGGGCCGTTGATCATGTGGCAGTGGAAAAAGGACCTCGACCTCTTCGTCGATGCCCAGGGCAAGGAGGCGCTGAACTTTCAGATCACCGTGGCGATCGTTTCAATGATCTGCTTCGTACTGATGTTCGTGTTGATCGGTTTCGCCTTGTTTGGCCTGGTGGTGATCGCTGCGGCGATCCTCACCATCATTGCCGCCATCAAGGCCAAGGAAGGGCAGCCATACCGCTACCCATTCACTTGGCGCTTGGTCAAATAAGCGGTATTGCACGTACAAAAAAGCCGACCTAGCGTCGGCTTTTTTGCGTCTGGCTGCCTTAGATGGTCAGCGTCCAGTCATAGTCCACGATCAGTGGCGCGTGCTGGGAGAAGCGTGGCTGGCGCGGCAGGCGCGCACTGCGCACGAAGCGACGCAGCCCCGGGGTCAGCAGCTGGTAGTCGAAGCGCCAGCCCAGGTTGAGCATCTCGGCCTGCTCGTTGTCCGGCCACCAGCTGTACTGGTCGCCTTCACGGCTGACTTCACGCAATGCATCGACATAACCCATGTTGCCGATGATCTCGTCCATCCAGGCCCTTTCAGGGGCCAGGAAGCCTGGCGACTGCTGGCTGTCGCGCCAGTTCTTGATGTCGAGCTTTTGTTGCGCCACGTACAACGAGCCGCAGTAGATGTACTCGCGACGCTTGCGGCGTTGCTTGTCCAGATAACGGGCGAAATCGTCCATTAGCTTGAATTTCTGATTCAAGTCTTCATCGCCGTTCTGCCCCGAAGGAAGCAGCAAGGTCGCGATGCTGACCTTGTCGAAGTCGGCTTGCAGGTAGCGCCCGTAGCGGTCGGCTGTTTCGAAGCCTAGGCCGCTGATGACTGCCTTGGGTTGTAGCCGCGAATACAGAGCCACACCGCCTTGGGCGGGAACTTCGGCATCGCAGGCATAGAGGAAGTAGCCATCCAGTTGGAAGGCTGGGTCGTCCAGTTCAAAGGCAGAGGCGCGGGTGTCCTGCAGGCAGATGACGTCGGCATTCTGGGCTTGCAGCCAACTGAGCAAACCACGCTCGACTGCAGCCTGAATACCATTAACGTTCACACTGATGATCCGCATAAATGGCCCCAAAAATCTCGTGCGTGTATGATACCCGAGCTCTACCTAATTAGCTAAATCCGTGGTAATCGGGACTTTTACATGCAGCCGTATCAGCGCGACTTCATTCGTTTTGCCATCGATCGTGGGGTTCTGCGCTTCGGTGAATTCACCCTGAAATCGGGGCGTACAAGCCCGTATTTCTTCAATGCCGGCCTGTTCAACACAGGTTCCGCCCTGGCGCAGCTGGGTCGGTTCTATGCAGCAGCCATCGTCGAAAGCGGTATTTCCTTCGACGTACTCTTCGGCCCGGCCTACAAGGGTATCCCCCTGGCAGCGGCAACCGCAGTGGCCCTGGCCGAGCATCATCAGCTCGATGTGCCCTGGTGCTTCAACCGCAAGGAAGCCAAGGCCCACGGCGAAGGCGGCAGCCTAGTGGGCTCGCCGCTTGCCGGTGACGTCCTGATCATAGACGACGTGATCACCGCAGGCACCGCCATTCGCGAAGTCATGCAGATCATCGAAGGCCAGCAAGCCAAGGCAGCCGGGGTATTGATTGCCCTGAACCGCCAGGAGCGGGGCAACGGCGAGCTGTCGGCGATCCAGGAAGTGGAGCGCGACTTCGGCATTCCGGTGGTCAGCATTGTTTCGCTGGAACAAGTGTTGCAGTTCCTGGCCGATGACCCGCAGCTCAAGCAGCATTTGCCTGCGGTTGAGGCTTATCGGGCGCAGTACGGCATTTGATGGTTGATTCCCTGCAAGCCAGGACTAAAGGGCTGCAGGGAATAACACTTCATTTCGTTCCAATAGCCAGGGTTGTTACCTGAGCCTAGTCAGCTTGATGACCAGCTGGGTCGTCAGCCAGCCATTGACCAGTGCAAAGGCCAGCAGTGCAGCCGCCACCATTACGTACAGTGTCTGGTTAACGTCAAAATTCCAGAAATCGATCGTACTGGTGCGCACGATGTTGATGGCCATTGGTAGATTCACGTAGAAAAGCGCGGTGAAGGCAAGCAGCAAAGGCGTGGCGATACCCAGCAGCACGCCAGTTACTTTTTGCCTGCACCTTTTTCTCGCCAGTTTACCTGCCAGCTGTTCGTCGACCTGCAGCGCTTCATGTAACCGTGGCCAGCCCAAGTTGAACATGAAGGTCGTCAGGGTCAGCAACAGTCCCGAGATCGCTACAACGTCACCCAACAGCATCCAACCCCAACTCCCGGCACAGGAGTGCATGGGAGTCTTCGCTTATTTCGTAAAGCCCGGCACTTCCCTTGCGCTTGATTATTGGTTTGAAGGTTGGCTCGCTCTGGGTGATCAGCATGTTCAATTCATCCCGAATCACATCGGAGCTGATGACAACCCGGAACACCTCGTTTGCGTGCTCCGCCGATTCGACGACTGATCGCATCGAATTGTGTAGAAGATCATCCAATTGATTTCTGAAGCGCGAGACCGTGTTCTTGAGCAGCGTTTTGCTCTGGCTTTGTGTGAGTTGAAAAATCGTGGATATCTGCGATTCGGTCGGCAGGTTGCTGCCAAAGTAGCTTTGAATCAGATACAGCAGGCGATCCTGCTTCGCTTCATCGGCGCGGTTCGGCATGCCGCCTTCGACCAGCATGGTCAGGTATTCGGTGAGGCTGGCCTTGGCGATTTTCTGAAGTGCCTGGTTAACGTCCGGGTCGGCAATCTTCAGCGTCTTTTTTATGAGCTCCTTTTGCTCGCGCTCAAAAGCCTGGCCGTCAATCGTGAAAGAGATTTGCATGGCGAAGCTCCCAGGCATTACTTCTCGTTGGTTGGATAGGGGTCGTCCACGGCATCACCCTGGCCGGTGAGAATCTTCCAGCCACGAAAGGGGTGGGTCTCTTTTTTGAACTTGGGGCAGGGCGGTAGCGATTTTTTGGACTGGTTGGAGTACTCGTGGCCACAGTCCACGCACGTATAGGTGCCGGCAGAAACGTCACTGCCGTAAGCGACATGATCTTTAGCAGACATGGTTGTATCTCCCTGGATAAGGCTTTGATCCTAAGGAGAGTGAGCCCTTGAAAGGGCTAGGAAAATTCCCAAGAGGCGGGGGAAATTTCTGAAGCGCAATATTTTGTAGCGAGGTGAAGCATGAAGCTGCATTACCCGCCTGCCTTGCACAGGCGGGTAACGTTCAGAGCGGTTCGACTCAGTGACGCTTGCGGTTACTGATCAGGGTGCCAACACCGGTATCGGTGAAGATTTCCAGCAACACAGCATTCGGCACGCGACCGTCGATGATGTGCGAGGTATGTACGCCACCCTGTACTGCTTCAAGCGCGCAGCGGATCTTCGGCAGCATGCCGCCGTAGATGGTGCCATCGGCGATCAGTTCGT
>CAYVPI010000268.1:0-4259 GCA_964453495.1 uncultured Pseudomonas sp.
GGCATGGCTGACGTATTGCTCAACGGCCTCGGCTACGAAAGCAAGCAAACCAGCGCCGTGCAGCAAATCATCTTTGCCGGCATCCGCGACAAACGCCTCGATATCTTCCTCGGTTACTGGAAACCGGCGATGGACAAGAACATCGCGCCGTTCCTTGATGCCAAACAAGTGAAGGTCCTGGATAAGCCGAGCCTGGCCGACGCGCAGGCAACGCTCGCGGTGCCTCAGTACGTTGCGGACGCCGGGCTGAAAACCTTCGCCGACATCGCCAAGTTCAAAGACAAGCTCGGCGGCAAGATCTATGGCATCGAGCCCGGCAGTGGCGCCAACACCACGATCAAAACCATGATCGAGACCAATCACTTCGGCTTGAAAGACTTCAAGCTGATCGAGTCCGGTGAGGCCGGCATGCTCGCGGCCGTTCAGCGGGCGGTGAACCGTAAAGAGTTCGTGGTGTTCGTCGGTTGGACCCCGCACCCGATGAACATCAACATGAAAATCGCCTACCTGACCGGCAGCGAAGACGTTTATGGCCCCAACGAAGGCGCAGCGACGGTCTCGACTGTGACGTCCCCGGACTATGCCGAACGTTGCCCGAACGTGAACCGTTTGCTGGAGAACCTGACTTTCACCGCCGCCCAGGAAAGCCAGTTGATGGTGCCGATTATGGAGCGCAAGACGCCTCAGGACGTTGCCCGGCAATGGCTGCGTGATCATCCCGAAGACCTTCAGCGCTGGCTGGCCGGTGTGACTAGCTTTGAGGGCAAGGAGGGCGCGGCGACCGTTCTGGCCAGCTTGAAGCCCTAAACGCAAAACCTGTGGGAGCGAGCCTGCTCGCGAAGACGGAGTGTCAGTCGACATCAATGTTGACTGACACTCCGCTTTCGCGAGCGGGGCTCGCTCCCACAGGGGTTGGCCCCATCTCCTGAACGGGCACCAGACCCATGAAGCCTTACCCGATTTCTGAACAAATGTCGGCATTCGTCGAGAAAACCGTCAGCTTCAACAGCACCGACAGCAGCCTCGACGGTTTGCGCCAGGCCTACAGCGCGATGTGCCGGGCGTTCACTCCGCCACGACCCGCCGGGCTCTACGTGGTCGATTTCGAGTTGGCCGGCGTGCCGGTGCGGTCTTATCAGCCGCCGGTTTCACCTCCGACCGGCGGTGGACCGTGCATCGTGTATCTGCATGGCGGTGGTTGGGTGGTAGGGAATCTGGAATCCCACGACTTCATCTGCGCCGAGCTGGCGTCTGCACTCGGCGCACTGGTGATCGCGGTCGATTACCGATTGGCGCCGGAACATCCTTTTCCGGCGGCGTTCAATGATTGCCTGGGAGTCTGGCGCGCGCTGCGAAGCGGACCTTTTCGGCTTGATCCCGGACGAACGCTGGTGGCGGGGGACAGTGCCGGTGGCAATCTGGCTGCTGCGTTGTGTCTGGCGCTGCGGGATGCGGGCGAGCCAGTCCCGGCGGCGCAGGTCTTGATCTATCCGGGGCTGGGCGGTGATCGCTCGTTGCCGTCGCGCAGCGAATGCATCGACGCGCCATTGCTCGCCAGCAGTGATGTGGATTGTTATCACGCCCTGTACTTGCGCGGCACCCGACAGCCGGGCGCCTATGCGATGCCGTTGCTCGCCGGACACTTCGGCGGGCTGCCGCCGGCATTGATTGCCGTGGCGCAATTCGACCCGCTGCGCGATGACGGCGTGCTCTATGCCGAGCATCTCCAGGCCGCGGGTGTGCCCACCACGTTTTACTATGGAGAAGGGCTGGTTCATGGCTGTTTGCGAGCCCGGGGCCAGGTCGCCGAGGTCGACTTGCTGTATGAAATGCTGCTCGGGTTTTTGGCTGACAGGTTATGACGCTGCAAGGGGCATGCTCATTGGCGTAATTCGGGTTTATGATGCCGGACGGCAGAATAATAGAAGTCCCCCCAGGGATGACCTCGACCCCTTACGGAGCGCGCAATGCAGACTTTGTACCCGCAGATCAAACCCCACGCCCGGCACGATCTGGCCGTCGATGAAACCCACACGCTGTATGTCGACGAAAGCGGTTCACCGGAAGGTTTGCCGGTGGTGTTCATCCACGGCGGCCCCGGTGCCGGGTGTGATGCCCAGAGTCGACGGTACTTTGATCCGAACATGTACCGCATCGTGACCTTCGACCAGCGCGGTTGCGGGCGCTCCACGCCCCACGCCAGTCTTGAAAACAACACCACCTGGGATCTGGTCGCCGACCTTGAGCGCATTCGCAAACACCTGGGCATCGAAAAATGGGTGCTGTTTGGCGGCTCTTGGGGCTCGACCCTGGCGCTGGCCTACGCGCAAACCCACCCGGAGCGTGTACACGGTCTGATCCTGCGCGGGATTTTTCTCTGCCGTCCGCAGGAAATCGAGTGGTTCTACCAGTGTGGCGCCAGCCGTCTGTTCCCCGATTACTGGCAGGACTATGTCGCGCCGATTCCATTGGATGAGCGCGGCGACTTGCTCAGCGCTTTCCACAAGCGCCTGACCGGCAACGATCAGATCGCCCAGATGCATGCGGCCAAGGCCTGGTCCACCTGGGAAGGCCGGACCGCGACCTTGCGTCCGAATCCGCTGGTGGTTGATCGCTTCTCCGAGCCGCAGCGCGCATTGTCCATCGCACGTATCGAATGTCACTACTTCACCAACAATGCCTTCCTCGAGCCGAACCAGCTGATTCGCGACATGGGCAAGATCGCCCATTTGCCTGGCGTGATCGTCCACGGTCGTTATGACGTGATCTGCCCACTGGACAATGCCTGGGAACTGCATCAGGCCTGGCCGAACAGTGAACTCCAGGTGATCCGCGACGCCGGCCACGCCGCGTCCGAGCCGGGCATCACCGATGCACTGGTGCGTGCCGCCGGGCAGATGGCTCGCCGCCTGCTCGACCTGCCGCCCGAAGAAGCATGAAAGGCCTGCTGCAACGCGTGCATGGCGCGCGAGTCGAGGTAGCGGGGGAGGTGGTGGGGGCGGTCGATCAGGGATTATTGGTGCTGGTGGCGGTAGAGCCCGAGGATACTCGTGCCAGCGCCGACAAACTTCTGCATAAACTGCTTAACTATCGAGTATTCAGTGACTCCGAGGGCAAGATGAACCTGTCTTTGGCGGATGTAGGCGGCGGGTTGCTGCTGGTCTCGCAGTTCACCCTGGCCGCAGACACCAAGAGCGGGTTGCGCCCGAGTTTTTCGACCGCTGCCCCTCCAGCCCTGGGCGAGGAGCTTTTCGACTATTTATTAAGCAAAGCGAAACAGGTGCATGGCACTGTGGCATCAGGTAGATTCGGCGCGGATATGCAGGTGCACCTGGTCAACGATGGCCCGGTCACCTTCCTGTTACAGACGTGAAAGCACTTGAAACATGTTTTTCAGGGCTTTTCGACTGAAAACAGGGGTTTTTCGCGATAAATACTTTGTTACCCCTGATGCGTTGTAACGCGGCCTACTAGATAATCGCGCGCTACGGGGATCAGCGTTCGTTGGTCCATTTTGACTTAGGTAGAGACTTGTCCGGATCCGATTGGGGAATCATTTCGCCCCAGCGGAGTCGGAACAATGCTCGCCAACTTGGCAAGAGTGGTTTGCAAGGGCGGTTTTTTCATACCGTACACCGTGCAGGCCCTTTAACTGGCCGTTGGTTTTTTGATCTGTTTTCGGCGAGGGTTGCTCGTGATTGTTAGTCCCTGTAATGCACCAAAATTGTCTGCCAAACGGTTACGAAGCGCTCTGGTAGCGGGCTCTGCACTGCTCTGCCTGCTCAGCGCCGGTCAGCTTTGGGCATTCAATCTGGATGATGTATCGGTCAAGGCAAAAGAGCTGGCCGGGCAGAAATACGAAGCCCCGCGCAGTAACCTGCCGAACGAATTCCGCGAAATGAAATTCGCGGACTATCAAAAAATTCGTTTCCGCACTGAAAAAGCCGAGTGGGCCGATCAGAAAACCCCGTTCAAGCTTTCGTTCTATCACCAGGGCATGCACTTCGACACGCCGGTGAAAATCAACGAAATCACGGCTAACACCGTCGAAGAGATCAAATACGACCCAACTCGTTTCGATTTCGGCGATGTGAAGTTCGATCCTAAAGCTACCGAACAACTGGGTTATGCCGGTTTCCGAGTGCTTTACCCGATCAACAAGGCCGACAAGCAAGACGAAATCATGACCATGCTCGGCGCGAGCTACTTCCGCGTTGTCGGCAAGGGTCACACCTATGGCTTGTCCGCTCGCGGCATGG
>CAYVPI010000269.1:0-4224 GCA_964453495.1 uncultured Pseudomonas sp.
TGCTGGCGCTTGCCGTAGTCGCTGAAGGCGTTTTCCGATTCTTCCAGGGCCAGCAGCACTTGCTGCTCATAGGAGGCCAGCGCGCCTTCGGCATCGGCGTCGGCGCGGCGGATCTGGGCGCGTACGCTGCCCAGGTCGAAGGCTGCCCAACTGATGGTCGGGCCCAGGGCCCAGGCGTTGGCTGCTGACGAACCGATCTGCGAACCACGTGCCGCAGTGAAGCCGAGGAAGCCACTGAGGCTGACCCGTGGGAACAGGTCGGCGGTAGCCACGCCGATGCTCGCGGTGGCGGCGGCAAGCTTGCGCTCGGCGCTCATCACGTCAGGGCGACGGCGCAGCAGTTCGGCCGGGTCACCCACCGGCAAGGCCTTGGCGATGGCCGGCAATTGCGCAGGGCTCAGGTCGACACTGAGCTGGTCGGGGCGCTGGCCGAGCAGGGTGGCGATGCGGTTGCGCGCACGAATCTGCTCGGCTTGCAGTTGTGGCACGCTGGCCTCGACTGCCGCCAGGCGCGCATCGGCGCGCACCACGTCCAGTTCGTTGCCCACGCCGGCATCGCGCAGGCTTTCGGTGATGCCACGTGATTCCTCCTGGTTTTTCAGGTTGGCCAGGGCGATTTTTTCGCGCAATTGCGCGCCCCGCAGTTGCCCGTAGGCGTCGACCAGCTCGGCGATCAAGCTGACCTGCAGCTGGTTGAGGTCGGCTGCCGCGACGTCCTGTTCGGCCTCGCTGACCTCGATCTCGCGCTGGATGCGCCCGAACAAGTCGATTTCCCAGGCCATGTCCAGGCCCAGGTCATAGCGTTCGATATTGACGCGGTGGTCGGTCTGGCCGGGAATCTGGCTTTTGCCCAGGTCACTGCTGGCGCGGGCGGTCACCACGGGCAGGTCGTTGTTGCTGACGTCATCACGGATCGCCCGCGCCGCTTTCAAACGGGCGAAGGCCACGCGCAGTTCGCGGTTGCCTTGCAGCGATTGGCTGACCAACTGGTTCAAGGTCGGGTCGTCGAATTGCTTCCACCAGATGGCATCGAAACGGCTGCGGTCGAACTTGCCTTGGGCATTGCTGCCTTCGGCGGCGCTGATATGCGCAGCGGCGGTCCGGGGTGCCTGGTAGTCGGGCCCGACCGTGCAGGCGGACAGGGCCAGCACCAGCAGGCTGGGCATCAACAGGTTGATTGGCTTACTCATACCTGGCTCTCCAGTTTCAGCAGTTTGGCGGCTTTGCGTGCATCGCTTTTTTCCACGTAACGGCGGATCAGCACAAAGAACACCGGGGTCAGCAACAGGCCGAAGAAGGTCACCCCGAGCATGCCGGAGAATACCGCCACACCCATGGCATGGCGCATTTCGGCACCGGCACCGGACGACAGCACCAACGGCACCACACCCATGATGAAGGCGAACGACGTCATCAGGATCGGCCGCAACCGCAGGCGGCAGGCTTCCAGCACTGCGCTCAGTGGGTCCAGGCCTTCCTCTTGCTTGTCCTTGGCGAACTCGACGATCAGGATCGCGTTCTTGCACGCCAGGCCCACCAGTACGATCAGGCCGATCTGGGTGAAGATGTTGTTGTCACCACCGGACAGGATCACCCCGGTGATAGCCGACAGCAGCGTCATCGGTACGATCAGGATCACCGCCAGCGGCAGGCTCCAGCTTTCGTACTGGGCAGCCAGCACCAGGAAGGCCAGCAGCACGCAAAGCGGGAACACGAACAGCGCGGTGTTGCCGGACAGAATCTGCTGGTAGGTCAGCTCGGTCCATTCGTAGGTCATACCGTTGGGCAGCTCTTCCTTGAGCAGTTTCTCGATGGCTTTCTCGGCCTGGCCGGAGCTGTAGCCAGGTGCCGCCGCGCCGTTGATTTCGGCGGTGACGAAGCCGTTGTAGTGCATGACCCGGTCCGGCCCCGCGGTATCGCTGACCTTGATGAAGGTCGCCAGCGGAATCATCTCGCCCAGGTTGTTGCGAACCTTCAGCTGGCCAATCTGTTCGGCTTCGAGACGGAACTGCTGTTCAGCCTGGACGTTGACCTGGTAGGTGCGGCCAAAGCGGTTGAAGTCGTTGGCATACAGCGAACCCAGGTAGATCTGCAGGGTATCGAAGATATCGTTGATGGCCACGCCATGGGTCTTGGCTTTTTCCCGGTCAATGGCAGCATCGACCTGGGGCACGTTGACCTGGTAGCTGGTGAACAGGCCGGCCAGTTCCGGCACGTGGTGGCTCTTGGCAATGATGTTCTGGGTTTCCTTGTACAGCGCCTCATAGCCCAGCCCGCCACGGTCTTCGATCTGCAGGCGGAAACCGCCAATGGTGCCCAGGCCCTGTACCGGCGGCGGTGGGAAGATGGCGATGTAGGCGTCTTCGATGTCGGCGAACTTGGCATTGAGCGCAGCGGCGATGGCGGCGGCCGACTGGCTCGGGTCCTTGCGCTCGTCGAACGGCTTGAGCGGGGTGAAGACGATGCCGCTGTTGGGGCTGTTGGTGAAGCCATTGATCGACAGCCCCGGGAACGCCACGGAGTTGGCCACACCCGGTTGCTTGAGGGCGATTTCCGACATCTTTTTGATGACCGCTTCGGTGCGGTCAAGGCTCGCCGCGTCCGGCAACTGGGCGAAAGCCACCAGGTATTGCTTGTCCTGGGCCGGCACGAAACCGGTCGGGGTGGTGGCAAAGCCCAGCCAGGTCAGGCCCATGAAACCGGCATACAGTACCAGCGCGATACCGCTGCTGCGGATGACTCGCGTCACGGTGCCGACATAGCCATGGCTGGCACGGTCGAAGAAACGGTTGAACGGGCGGAACAACCAGCCACCGAGCAGCTTGTCGAGGAACCGGGAGAAGCGGTCTTTCGGGGCGCTGTGGTCCTTGAGCAATACTGCGGCCAAGGCTGGCGACAGGGTCAGGGAGTTGAAGGCCGAGATCACCGTGGAGATAGCAATGGTCAAGGCGAACTGCTTGTAGAACTGCCCGGTGAGGCCAGAGATGAAGGCAGCCGGTACGAACACGGCGCACAGCACCAGCGCTGTGGCGATGATCGGGCCGGTCACCTCGCGCATGGCGCGTTTGGTGGCTTCGACCGGGGTCAGGCCCAGGCCGATATTACGCTCGACGTTTTCCACCACCACGATGGCGTCGTCCACCACGATACCGATGGCCAGCACCAGGCCGAACAGTGACAGGGCGTTGAGCGAAAAGCCGAACAGGTGCATCACGGCAAAGGTACCGATCAAGGATACCGGTACTGCCACCAGCGGGATGATCGAGGCGCGCCAGGTCTGCAGGAACAGGATCACCACCAACACGACCAGCACCAGGGCTTCGAACAGGGTATGCACCACCGCTTCGATGGAACCACGCACGAAGATGGTCGGGTCATAGACGATGCTGTAGTCCATGCCTTCGGGGAATGTCTGCTTGAGCTCAGCCATTTTCGCCCGGACTTCGTTGGAGATTTCGATGGCATTGGAGCCCGGGCGCTGGAAGATCGGGATCGCCACGGCCGGCTGGTTGTTGAGCAGCGAGCGCAAGGCGTACTGGCTGGAGCCCAGCTCTACTCGGGCAACGTCTTTGAGCCGAGTGATTTCGCCGTTGGCGCCGGAACGGATGATGATGTTTTCGAACTCTTCCTCGCTGACCAGACGGCCCTGGGTATTGACCGACAGCTGGAAGCTGGTAGCGCCCGGTGCCGGTGGTGCACCCAATTGGCCGGCAGCGACCTGGCGGTTCTGCTCGCGGATCGCAGTAACCACATCAGCGGCAGTCAGGTTACGCGAAGCGACCTTGTTCGGGTCGAGCCAGACGCGCAGCGAGTAGTCGCCCATGCCGAACAATTGCACGTCACCGACGCCGCCCAGGCGCGCCAGTTCGTCCTTGATGTTAAGGATGGCGTAGTTGGACAGGTAGAGCATGTCGTAGCGGTTATCCGGCGAGGTCAGGTGCACGACCATGGTCAGGTCGGGCGAAGCCTTGTCGACGGTGATACCGATGCGGGTCACTTCCTCGGGCAGCTTGGGCTGGGTCCGGGTCACCCGGTTCTGCACCTGCACCTGGGCGTTGTCCAGGTCGGTGCCCAGGGCGAAGGTGATGGTCAGGGTGATCTTGCCGTCAGCGGTGGATTGCGAGGACATGTACAGCATGTTCTCGACGCCGGTGATGGCTTGCTCCAGAGGAGCGGCCACGGTTTCACCGATGACTTTAGGGTTGGCGCCCGGGAAGTTGGCAC
>CAYVPI010000270.1:0-4214 GCA_964453495.1 uncultured Pseudomonas sp.
GCGATGGTACAGAGTGGCAGACGCAATAAGCCGAGCAAGACAGTTGCTGCTACGGGATGTGGCGGCTCTTGATCTGCTTTTGATCTTGCTTTTGATCTTGATCTTGCGCCCCGTTTCCAGCAGGCCGAGCGCAGGTGTCACGGAGGGGGGAGCGCGCAGCGCCCGAGGCGTAGCCGAGGTTGCGAGATGAAGCGGTTGCGCAGCAACCCGTAGGCCGCAATCCCCCGCAGTGGCACCGGAGGGAGGGGACCCGAAGCGCAGCGTAGGGCCAATGGAGGGGCAAGAATTTTTGGTTACTTTTTTTTCGCCTGAAAAAAGTAACCCGCCGTAAGGGCGGAACCGCCAGTGGCATCTCCCGAGATAACGGATATGTCCCCAACCCCAACCCCAACCCCAACCCAATCCCAAAAACCGGGAATTAACCTCGCCGCCACGATGTACCCCCGGCTATAATCGCCCCCCTAAACTGATCCCACCGTCGAGCTAAGCCCGCCCATGTACAACCTGGCCCGCCAGCTACTGTTCAAACTCTCCCCGGAAACCTCCCACGACCTGTCCCTGGACCTGATCGGTGCCGGTGGCCGTTTGGGCCTCAATGGCATGTTGGCCAAGGCACCGGCCAAACTGCCAGTGACCGTCATGGGCCTCGATTTTCCAAACCCGGTGGGACTGGCCGCAGGCCTGGACAAGAATGGCGCTGCCATCGACGGCTTTGCCCAGTTGGGCTTCGGCTTCGTTGAAATCGGCACCGTCACGCCACGGCCGCAACCCGGCAACCCCAAGCCACGCATCTTCCGCTTGCCAGAAGCCCAGGCCATCATCAACCGCATGGGCTTCAACAACCTTGGCGTAGACAACCTGATCAACCGCGTGCAGGCAGCCAAGTACACCGGCATCCTGGGCATCAACATCGGCAAGAACTTCGACACCCCGGTCGAGCGCGCCGTCGATGACTACCTCATCTGCCTGAACAAGGTCTACGCCCACGCCAGCTACATCACCGTCAACGTCAGTTCACCCAATACCCCGGGCCTGCGCAGCCTGCAATTCGGCGAGTCGCTCAAGCAACTGCTTGGCGCCCTGGCCGAACGCCGTGAGGCGCTGGCACAACAGCATGGCAAGCGTGTACCGCTGGCGATCAAGATCGCCCCGGACATGAGCGATGAGGAAACTGTGTTGGTAGCTGCCGCCCTGCTGGAGTCGGGCATGGATGCGGTGATCGCCACCAACACTACCCTTGGCCGTGAAGGTGTCGAAGGCCTGGAACATGGCGATGAGGCTGGCGGCCTGTCAGGTGCGCCGGTGCGGGAAAAGAGCACGCACATCGTCAAGGTGCTGGCTGGCGAGTTGGCCGGGAAAATGCCGATCATTGCTGCCGGCGGCATCACCGAAGGCGCCCATGCCGCCGAGAAAATCGCGGCTGGCGCGAGCCTGGTGCAGATCTATTCGGGGTTCATCTACAAGGGCCCAGCCCTCATTCGCGAAGCGGTGGATGCGATCGCGGCCATGCCTGCTCGGTAATCGAAGGCATAAAAAAGGGCCCCTTGAAGGGGCCCCTGGGCCTTAGCCCGCCGCCCGGATGGGGCGTGCATGGTAAGTCGAATTAAATCCTCGCTCAGCCAACGGCGTGAAGTTCGTTGAGTCTGTGTATACCCGCAGTGCCGGTCATACCGTCCCAGTTGTCGCCACGTCCTTCGCGCCAGCCGTTAATCCAGGCTTGGCGTACCGACGGTAGAGTAAAAGGGCAAAGCTCGCGGGATTTGCCATGGATGCCGTATTGGTATCCGCGTAAAAATGCTCGTTCCAACGGATCACGCTTAAGTCTTCTCATAGGGTGTTGCCCTCACTTGTTGACTGTTATGTCCCGTCGGCCTCGTGTGAGGCCGGGCAGAATCATTCTGCTGGTGGTGTGCTCGCTGCCGGCGTGGCGAGCAAAAATGTTGCCCCGTTGCGGTGGCAACCTGTATTGAGTTCTAACCAATGCCGGTGGTGGTGTGAATGATCGTTTTGTCATAAGCACGTAATGATTCCTGTGCTTGGACGATAAGTAAAAAATTGCTTCACTGAGGGAAAAGGCGCAAAGCCCGCTATGATCAGGCTTTGATACATCGCCAGGATCCAGTCGCGCTGGCTAAAACCCTAGCGCAAAACTCAGGCATAAAACGACGAAGGGTCAAAAACGGGCCCTTTTTCACGGAGAAATTTCACTACCCCGCGATCAAAGGCTTTTTGCCATCGCACAAGCCATTGCTTCGGGGTGGTCCGGCACCTTGGTGGTGCCACTCGAGCGCTCTTGAGAAAAGCGCTTGATAAAACATCGAATGGGCGACGCGCTTGCCCCTTCACTTATTGCATAGGTAAACCATGTCGGATCGTTACGAACTCTTTCTCACCTGCCCCAAGGGCCTTGAAGGCTTGCTCGCCGAGGAAGCCACCGGGCTCGGCCTCGAGGAGGTACGCGAGCACACCTCGGCCATTCGCGGCATGGCCGACATGGAGACGGCTTACCGCCTGTGCCTGTGGTCACGCCTGGGCAATCGCGTGTTGCTGGTGCTCAAGCGCTTTGCCATGAAAAACGCCGAAGACCTTTACGATGGCGTGCACGATGTAGACTGGCAGGATCACTTGCTGGCCGATGGAACCCTGGCCGTGGAGTTCAGTGGCCATGGTTCGGGCATCGACAACACCCATTTCGGCGCCTTGAAAGTCAAGGATGCGATCGTCGACAAGCTGCGTACTTCCAGCGGCGAGCGCCCCTCGGTCGACAAGCTCAACCCGGACTTGCGCGTACACCTGCGCCTGGACCGTGGCGAAGCCATTCTTTCCCTGGACCTGTCGGGCCATAGCCTGCACCAGCGTGGCTACCGCCTGCAGCAGGGCGCGGCGCCGCTCAAGGAAAACCTTGCCGCTGCCATCCTGGTGCGTGCCGGCTGGCCACGCATCGCTGCCGAAGGTGGCGCACTGGCCGACCCGATGTGCGGTGTCGGTACCTTCCTGGTAGAAGCAGCGATGATTGCCGCCGATATCGCGCCGAACCTCAAGCGTGAGCGCTGGGGGTTCTCGGCCTGGCTGGGGCATGTCCCGGCCCTGTGGCGCAAGCTGCACGACGAGGCGCTGGCGCGTGCCGAGGCCGGGCTGGCCAAGCCGCCATTGTGGATTCGTGGCTACGAAGCCGATCCGCGCTTGATTCAGCCCGGGCGCAACAACGTCGAGCGCGCAGGCCTTAGCGACTGGATCAAGATTTACCAGGGTGAAGTGGCGACGTTCGAGCCGCGCCCGGACCAGAACCAGAAAGGCCTGGTGATCTGCAACCCACCGTACGGCGAACGCCTGGGTGACGAGGCAAGCCTCCTTTACCTCTACCAGAACCTCGGTGAGCGCCTACGCCAGGCCTGCCTGAACTGGGAAGCGGCAGTCTTTACCGGCGCGCCGGATCTGGGCAAGCGCATGGGTATCCGCAGCCATAAACAGTATTCGTTCTGGAACGGTGCATTACCTTGCAAGCTGCTGTTGATCAAAGTACTGCCAGACCAGTTCGTCACAGGTGAGCGCCGTACCCCGGAGCAGCGTCAGGTTGAACGTGAACAGGCGGTTTACGATCAGGCACCGGCTGCGCCACAAGAGCGTCAGTACAACAAGAACGGCAATCCGATCAAGCCCACTCCGGCACCGGCTCCTGTGGTCGAGCAGGCTCGCTTGAGTGAAGGCGGGCAGATGTTTGCCAACCGCTTGCAGAAGAACCTCAAGCAACTGAGCAAGTGGGCGCGTCGCGAAGGTGTCGAATGCTACCGAGTCTATGATGCCGACATGCCGGAGTACGCCCTGGCCATCGACCTCTATAAGGATTGGGTGCATGTGCAGGAATACGCCGCACCTCGCTCCATTGACCCGGAAAAAGCCCAGGCCCGTCTGTTCGATGCATTGGCGGCGATTCCGCAAGCCTTGAACATCGACAAGAGTCGCGTGGTGATCAAGCGGCGCGAGCGCCAGAGCGGCACGCGCCAGTATGAGCGGCAGAGCACTCAGGGCCAGTTCCTTGAGGTCAACGAAGGTGGCATCAAGCTGCTGGTCAACCTGACCGATTATCTGGACACCGGGCTGTTCCTCGATCACCGGCCGATGCGCATGCGTATCCAGCGTGAAGCGGCCGGCAAGCGTTTCCTCAACCTGTTCTGCTACACCGCGACCGCCAGTGTGCATGCGGCCAAGGGCGG
>CAYVPI010000271.1:0-4145 GCA_964453495.1 uncultured Pseudomonas sp.
GCGGTCACAGGTTCGAATCCTGTCGAGTGCACCATACAACAGAAAGCCCGCATTTTATGCGGGCTTTTTGCTTTCTGCGTTTTAAGGTTTTCTTCGCGCTGCCTGTGCCGATGAAAGAGCTGTCGTCAGTATCCAGCCTCCCTGCTGCTACTCTTATGCAAGGCGTGATGATTTTTCGCACGCCTCGTGTGTTTTTTTACGTTGGGTAGTCGTCGCACCTATGTACTCGGGCAAACCTGAGCATTGTGTTGCAAACGATTGATCCGCCCGAGATTTTCAGCGCCCTGACACGCCAAGCGGTGTATCATTGCGCCCGTCAGCCCCGCCGGGGCTTGTGGAATACCACTATGGACTTACCCAGTAGTTACTCAATAGCTCGTATCGACAATCAAGAATTAACTGATTGAACCTCCCGGCGTGCTCCGCTGCTGGGAGTGGAGTTCGCCTATGACTGAAATCGAAGTAAAAAAAGCGCAGGAAAGCCTGCAGGACCGCTTGGCCCAAGTGGTCGATCTGCTGCAGCGCCAGCGCGTCGTTGAAGACCTTACCCACCGCCAGGAAGGTCACCACCATGACCTGGTGGAAAACCTGGTGCACCGGCAAAACCTCGTCGAGTTGCAACGCAAGCTCGACGACCTCCACTCTGCCGACGTTGCCTACATCCTTGAAGCGCTTCCGCTCGAAGACCGCCTGACCGTATGGCAGTTGGTAAAGGCCGAGCGCGACGGCGACATTCTGCTCGAAGTGTCCGACTCGGTTCGGGAAACCCTGATCGCCGACATGGACGATCACGAGATCCTGGCTGCGGCCAAGGAGATGGACGCCGACGAGCTCGCCGACCTCGCTCCCGAACTGCCGCGCGATGTCGTCCATGAGCTCATGGAAACCCTCGATGCCCAGCAACGCGAGCGTGTGCGCTCGGCGCTCAGCTATGACGAGGAGCAGGTTGGTGCCTTGATGGACTTCGAGATGGTTACCATCCGCGAAGACGTCAGCCTTGAAGTGGTACTGCGCTACCTGCGCCGCTTGAAAGAGTTGCCCGGCCATACCGATAAACTCTTCGTGGTCGATTACGACGGCATCCTCAAAGGTGTGCTGCCGATCAAGCGCTTGCTGGTCAATGATCCGGAAAAGCAGGTTGCCGAGGTCATGGCCAATGACCCGGTCACTTTCCACCCTGAAGAAGACGCCTACGACGCGGCTCAGGCGTTTGAGCGCTACGACCTTATCTCGGCACCCGTGGTAGACAAGAACGACCGCCTTATAGGTCGTCTGACGATCGACGAAATGGTCGACCTGATCCGTGAGGAAAGCGAAAGCGAAGTCCTCAGCATGGCGGGTCTGCGCGAAGAAGAAGATATCTTCGCCTCGGTCTGGCGCTCGCTGCGTAACCGCTGGGCATGGCTGGCGATCAATCTGATCACCGCTTTCGTCGCATCGCGAGTGATCGGGTTGTTTGAAGGGTCCATCGAGAAGTTGGTGGCCTTGGCGGCGTTGATGCCCATCGTGGCAGGTATTGGCGGCAATTCGGGTAACCAGACCATCACCATGATTGTGCGTGCCATGGCGTTGGACCAGGTTAGCCCAGGCAACACGGCGCGGTTGATGCGCAAGGAGTTGGCCGTCGGTTTGGTCAACGGCCTGGTATGGGGAGGGGTGATCGGTATTGTCGCCTTCCTGCTTTATCACAGCTGGTCGTTGGGCGTGGTGATGACGGCGGCGATGACGCTCAATCTGTTGCTGGCGGCCTTGATGGGGGTGCTTATCCCGATGACGCTGGTGCGCCTGGGGCGCGACCCGGCCATGGGGTCGAGCGTCATGATCACGGCGGTGACCGACAGCGGCGGCTTCTTTATCTTCCTGGGCCTGGCAACGGTGTTTCTGTTGTAGGAGCGGGTCTTGCCCGCGATTGGAAGGCGTAGCTTTCCCTGAGATGTCAGACCTGATGTAGCAGGGGGCTGCTGCGCAGCCCATCGCGGGCAAGACCCGCTCCTACAGGTTCGGCGCTGATCGATAGAACCAAAAAAGCCAGCGCTAAGCTGGCTTTTTAGTTGAAAGGAGCTGTATCAGCTGGCGTCTGCGGCCATCTCCACGTCGTGGGCGATCAGTGCGACCAGTGCATTCTGTTGACGATGGGAGAGTTGACGAAAGCGCTGCAGCAGTTCGCGTTCGTGCAGGGAAAGTTCGGGGCTGTCCAGGCGCATGTTCAATTCATCGCCGAGCGCGCCTTCCTGAATGAGGCTTTGCTCCAGGCGTGCGATGATTTCGGAGTTCATGCTGCGGTGATGGTTACGAGCGACCTCGGCAATGCGCTCACGCATACCGTCGGGAAGACGTACGACGAATTTGTCAGCGGTACGGCTGGAATAGATTGCCTGTTTCATTGGGCGCATAAAATTGACCGGTTTAGTTCAGGGGGAAGCGGTTCTCGAAATCGGCCGCAAGATGTGTTTACGACCATCGTTACGACTAAATGTTCAACCTGAATTGTGAAAGAGGCGCTTATCATGCCTCACTATCGCCGTTTCCTTGGCGTCAATTCTGTGACAAATATTGATCCGAATAAAGGCGATTTGCCAGCACCAATTATCAGAAATGTGTACTGGTTTGAAAAGTTACCACATCACCATTCATCCGACTTCGGGACGATTGCGGTTTCGAGAGGTGCCCTGGCCCGTATGACTGCTGTCAAATGCACGAAAACGCGCGAGCTACCCTGTGTTCAGCATAGTGGCTGAGTGCCGCGCCGCAAGTGGCGAGGAGCCATCATCGTGTCAGGTAGATTGATTTACTTAATGGGACCTTCAGGGGCGGGCAAGGATAGCCTGATCGACGCCGCTCGAGAGCCGCTGCAACAGATGAATGTGATGGTTGCCCGACGAGTCATTACTCGATCCGCCGAGGCGGTCGGTGAAGACGCGATCGGCGTAAGCACCCAACAGTTCTCGCAGATGCGCCTGCAAGGAGCTTTTGCCTTGAGCTGGTCGGCCAATGGGCTTGAATATGGCATCCCTGTCCAAATTGACGGCTGGTTGGCCGAGGGGCGCGATGTATTGGTCAATGGTTCACGGGCGTACCTTGAGCAAGCCGCGCAGCGTTACCCATCGTTGTTACCCATTCTCTTGACGGTCGACCCTTCCGTATTACGCCGGCGTCTGCTCGCCCGGGGAAGAGAGAGCCACCAGGATATCGAGCGCAGGCTCTCGCGCAATCAAGGATTCGGTTTGGATCAAGCGTCGCGTAACGATCGTCGTATCGAGCTGCTGGATAACTCCGCTGCACTCGAGCAAACGGTGCAGCGGTTACTCGCGCTGCTGGCCGAATGCCTAGTTGCATCAGCGTAACAGCGGGTTGAATTTGATTCGGCGGCCCTTGACCAGTGCCAGGACAAATAGCAGGGCAAACAATGCGCCGGCTGCGCCCAGTATATCGCCGACGATACCGCTCTTGAGCGGAAGGGCAATGGCCACGAGCAGGCTGGTCAGGGCCAGAAAAAGAAATGCCAGAGCTGTTTTCGACATACCGTTTCCTGTTAGAAGGTGAAGCGTTCGGTTTGTTCACTGTGCAGCAGTTTGGACGGGCTTTGCTGCCCAGTCAGCAGTGGGCGTTGGGCGGGTAAACGATTGACCACTGCCAACTGTGGTTTGACCACGGCTTGGGTATGAGGATAGACCACCACAATTTCGCGGGGGCTGCCCGTTTGCAGTTCAAAGGTAGCAAGGGCAACGATGGCAAGAACATTGAAAAAGTACAGGGCGATGTTCATTTTGCATGCTCCGCAAGGTAAGGGGACAACCCAACCATTTATGGAACTAATGCAGCAGGCCGCGTGCCAGGCTTGGTTCTGGGGAAAAGGGCTTTGAAATCAAGGTGATGGTGTTCTTTTGCCTGGGGTGTGCCTTGCATTGTGCAATGATGGCTATCTGGCAGATTGCAAATTGCACGATGGGAGCGGACGGGCTTGGTTGCCCCGGGGGGCGCTGGTCGATTTTGGCTACGGTCAAAAAGTCCATGGACGACATGACAAATGCCGATCCGGTGGTTAACATGCATGCCGTCCATCGCCACGCGCAACGTCTTGCGCGGCACTCAGTGTCTCAGTAGCTCAATTGGATAGAGCATCCCCCTCCTAAGGGGAAGGTTGG
>CAYVPI010000272.1:0-4094 GCA_964453495.1 uncultured Pseudomonas sp.
GATGCGCTGGGAGATGATGTCCTGGTGCGGCGAGAACAGGTCGTAGGGCAGGGTTTCCCAGTCGGGAAAGTGCAAAACCGGTAGGCTCGGGGCGAAGAAGCGCAGCTCCTGTTCCAGCCGGTCGGCGCTTTGGCTGTCGGCGGTCAGTAGCAGGGTGAAGCGCTTCGCGGCGCTGGCGGCTTCGGCAATGGCCAGGCTCAGGGCAGCCCCTGGCAAATTGCCCCAGTGTTGTTTGCCTGCGGCGGCAGGTAGTTTCGGTAGACGCAGAACTGGCACGGGAGGTTGAGCTCCAAGCGTTGCGACAAAGACAACAATTGTACCGGGCGCAGGCCCGGCCTGTCAGTTTCGTGCAGGTGAAAAGCGTGACTGCAAAGGGCTCAAAGCTCAAAAAGCCGCTTGGACGACAGGCGCTCATTGATCGAAAGTGTGTGGGGCGTCATAATGTAGCCCCTTTTTTCTGTCCCTACATGTGGAAGGTTCCCGTGACTCAGAAGCCCGACCAGTGTCTTGGTGAGTGGATTGATCGTGAAGCACTTGCAGAAGCGATGATCCCGCTTATCGGTCAGCTCTACCGCAATAACAATGTGGTGAGCTCGATCTATGGCCGCAGCCTGATCAACCGTTCGGTGATCTCGATCCTCAAAGCTCACCGCTTTGCCCGTCATCGCCAGACTGATGAAACCGAACTCTCGGTCCACGAGACATTCCCACTGCTCAAGGCCATGAGCGAGCTGAAACTGGGTGCCGCTTCGGTCGACCTGGGCAAGCTGGCCAACAAGTTCAAGCAAGAAGGCAAAGGCCGTAGCGCCGAGCAGTTCGTGCGTGATGAGCTGGCTGACGTGGTTGGCCAACAGAACGCTTCGGCGCGCAAGGGCACTGACGTCGTACTGTACGGTTTCGGCCGTATCGGTCGCCTGCTGGCGCGCATCCTGATCGAAAAAACCGGTGGTGGCGATGGCCTGCGCCTGCGTGCCATCGTTGTGCGCAAGGGTGCTACCAACGATCTGGTCAAGCGCGCCAGCCTGCTGCGTCGTGACTCGGTGCATGGTCCTTTCGATGGCACCATCACCATCGACGAAGAGCACAACACCATCACCGCCAACGGCAACCTGATCCAGGTTATCTACGCCAAGAGCCCAAGCGAAGTCGACTACACCCAGTACGGCATCGAAAACGCCCTTATCGTGGACAACACTGGTGTATGGCGTGACGCCGAGGGCCTGGGCCAGCACCTGGCCTGCCCAGGCGCTGCCCGCGTGATCCTCACTGCACCTGGCAAAGGCGCACTGAAGAACATCGTGCACGGTATCAACCATGGCGACATCAGCCCTGACGACAAGATCATCTCGGCCGCATCCTGCACCACCAACGCCATCGTGCCGGTGCTCAAGGCTGTCAACGATCAGTACGGCATCATCAACGGTCACGTCGAAACCGTTCACTCGTTCACCAACGACCAGAACCTGATCGACAACTTCCACAAGGGCAGCCGTCGTGGCCGCGCCGCGCCGCTGAACATGGTTATCACCGAAACCGGTGCTGCCACTGCCGCCGCCAAGGCGCTGCCAGTGCTCAAGGGCAAGCTGACCGGCAACGCCATTCGTGTTCCGACGCCGAACGTTTCCATGGCGATCCTGAACCTGAACCTGGAAAAGGCCACCACCCGCGACGAAATCAACGAGTACCTGCGCCAGATGGCCATGCACTCGGACCTGCACAAGCAGATCGACTACGTCAGCTCCCAGGAAGTGGTTTCCACCGACTTCGTCGGTTCGCGCCACGCCGGTGTGGTCGATGCCGAAGCCACCATCAGCAACGATAACCGCGTTGTCCTGTACGTCTGGTACGACAACGAGTTCGGTTACAGCTGCCAGGTTGTGCGCGTGATGGAAGACATGGCTGGCGTCAACCCGCCAGCTTTCCCACGCTAAGCTTTAGCTAAGTCGTGTAAAGACGGGAACCTTCAAGGTTCCCGTTTTTGCTTTTGGACTACCTGAGCCGGTGGCCTAAATTTGGCGAAAGGTGCTTGAGAGCTTCCCCTGAACCATAGAATCTCCCACAAAAAACCTGCATCTAAAGCTGGCTCAACACAAACACTGTAGGAGCGGGCTTGCCCGCGATGAGGCCCTGGCAGATTGCTGCCCAGATGTCGGTAGTCCTTTTTGAACGAGGGGGCATGTGTTGAATTCCTGCATGCGAATCTGTGGCCTGGCGGTACTGGTGCTGCTGGCAGGCTGCGAGGGTGCCGATACGCTGGAACGTGTCAGCGGCCCGACCATGGGCAGCAGTTATACGGTGCAGTATGTGCGCTCGGCGGGCAGCCCCGGGCCTGGGCAGGTCAAGGAGGAAGTCGAAGGCTTGCTCGCGGGCATCGACGGTACTTTTTCCACCTACCGGGCCGACTCGGCCATCGAACGCTTCAATGTGTTGCCAGCCGGTAGTTGCCGGGTGATGCCACAACGTTTGTTGCAGTTGGTCCAGGTGGGTATGCAGCTGTCCGAGCAAAGCCAGGGGGCCTATGACCTGACGGTGGAACCCTTGCTCAACCTCTGGGGCTTTGGCCCCCAGGCACGCGAGCAAAGGGTGCCGGATGCGCAGACACTGGCCGATACCCGGCAACGGGTGGGCTACCGGTATTTGCGCATCGAAGGCGACAAGCTGTGTAAGGACGCCCCCGTGGAGGTCGACTTCAACAGCATCGCAGCCGGTTTTGCGGTGGATGAGGTGGTCGAGCGGTTGCAGGCGTTGGGGGTTAGCAGCTATCTGGTAGAAGTGACCGGCGAGCTGCGCGCCGCCGGAGTCAAGCCCGATGGTAGCCACTGGCGCGTGGCGGTGGAGGTGCCGCGCGATGACCGTCAGGTGGCCGAGCAGGTGCTGGCGGTCGATGGCTTTGGCGTTTCCACATCCGGCGACTACCGTAACTACTTCGAGCGCGACGGCAAGCGCTATTCGCATACCCTCGATGCGCGTACCGGCAGGCCGGTGGAGCACGAGTTGGCAGCCGTCACGGTGTTGGCGTCCTCGGCGCTGATGGCCGATGGTTTTTCCACGCTGTTGATGATCCTCGGGCCACAAGCGGGCTGGGAGTTCGCCGTGCGACACAATATCGCAGCGTTGTTCGTGACCCATGCCGATAATGGTTTCGTCAGCCGTTCCACGCCGGTTTTCCAGGCAATGGCTGCAAATGAGTAGCGTTGCTGCAACTGATTCACAATGTAGTGCAGACAAAAATAGCCTACGACGCGACCAAGGGTTAATGTTCGCGGCGCTCAGGCTTTATTAGACTGCACCCGATTTTTTTTCATGCCGCGGCAGGCGACATGAGGTAGCCGGAGACACCAGAGTGGTGTCTCGGCCCGTTCTGAAGGAGTACGCATGGCTGTCTACAACTACGATGTAGTGGTGCTGGGTTCCGGCCCGGCAGGGGAAGGAGCGGCGATGAATGCCGCCAAAGCGGGGCGCAAGGTTGCGATGGTCGACAGCCGACGTCAGGTCGGCGGTAATTGCACCCACCTGGGCACCATCCCCTCCAAGGCCCTGCGTCACTCCGTGCGGCAGATCATGCAGTTCAACACCAACCCGATGTTCCGGGCCATTGGTGAGCCGCGCTGGTTCTCGTTCCCGGACGTGTTGAAAAGCGCCGAAAAAGTCATTTCCAAACAAGTCGCTTCGCGCACCGGCTACTACGCCCGTAACCGCGTCGACGTGTTCTTCGGCACCGGCAGCTTCGCCGACGAGCAAACCATCGAAGTGGTCTGCGCCAACGGCGTGGTCGAAAAACTGGTGGCCAAGCACATCATCATCGCCACCGGCTCGCGTCCTTATCGCCCGGCGGACATCGATTTCCACCACCCGCGTATCTACGATAGCGACACCATCCTCAGCCTCGGCCACACCCCGCGCAAACTGATCGTTTACGGCGCCGGCGTGATCGGCTGTGAATACGCCTCGATCTTCAGCGGTCTGGGTGTATTGGTTGAGCTGGTGGACAACCGTGGTCAGTTGCTGAGCTTCCTCGACTCGGAAATTTCCCAGGCGTTGAGCTACCACTTCAGCAACAACAACATCACGGTTCGCCACAACGAAGACTACGA
>CAYVPI010000273.1:0-4082 GCA_964453495.1 uncultured Pseudomonas sp.
TGTTGCAGGGCCTCTTCGTCAATCCAACTTCAGGTCCCGACACTCAATCCCATCCAACACCGCATCGACCAACCCCTTGGCCATCTGCAGCGAATGCAGCGTCGACCAGGCGAGTCCCAGCCCGGAAGGGCAGCAAGCCTCGTAAGGTAATTCCCAGGCTTGCGTACGGCCAGAGATTAAATCTGCGGATACATTTTCGGCGAGACTCCGTGTCGCCTGAATCGCTGGCACGCCGGCGATGGCTGCGAAGCAGCCTTGGGCACTATCCGTTTTGCGCGCCACTGCCTCACCAATGCCGCTTATCCGGCCGCGTCAACCCAAGCTTTTCAATCCGATACCGCAACATATCCCGAGTCAACCCCAGCAACCGCGCAGACTTGGTCACGTTCCAATCCGTCTTGTCGAGCATGCTGCGCACCCGGTCACTTTCGCCGTGGGGTAACTCTTCGTCGTCGTAATGTGGCTCGGGCGGTGCCGCGTAGGCGTGGTTATGACGTTCGACCGGTTGCGGTGCCGGTTCGTCCACCAGGCTCATGCAGACGTTCAACTGGCTGGGTTCGATGGTCGGGTTTTGCGCCAGCAATACGGTCTGTTCGAGCATGTTGCGCAGTTCGCGCACGTTGCCCGGCCAGTTGTAGCTCATCAGCAATTGTTGCGCCTGGGGGCTGAAGCGCAGGTTCGGTTTGCCATAGCGTTTACCATGCTTGGCGAGAAAGTGCCGGGCCAGCAGCAGGATATCCTCGCCGCGGTGATACAGGCGCGGCACCTTGATGGAGATGATGCGCAGGCGGAAGAACAGGTCGCGGCGGAACTTGCCCTGTTGCACCATCTGCTCCAGGTTGCAGTTGGTGGCGCTGATGATGCGCAGGTCCACCTTGCGCTCCTTGACCGAGCCCACCCGGCGGATGGTGCGGTCTTCGAGCAGCTTGAGCAGCTTGGCCTGCAGCAACAGGTCCATTTCCCCCACTTCGTCGAGAAACAGCGTGCCGCCATCGGCCGCTTCCACCAGGCCTACCCGGCGCTCCTTGGCGTCGGTGAAGGCGCCTTTTTCGTGGCCGAACAGTTCCGCTTCGATCAGGTTGGCCGGTATCGAGGCGCAGTTGAACTCCACAAAGGGTTCCTTGCTGCGCGGCCCATCGAAATGCAGGGCCCTGGCCACCAGTTCCTTGCCGGTACCGGTTTCGCCTTCGATCAGCACTGGCGGCAGGTCGCTGTTTTCCATGCGCTGCTCGGCGTCGAGCAGCTGATTGATCATGCCCTTCATCGAGCGCATGGCCGGCGATTCACCGATCAAGGCCTTGAGCCCGGCATTGTTGGCCTCGCGTTCCTGGTAGAACGACAGGGTGCGCTCCAGGCGCTCGGTTTCCAGGGCCTTGTCGAGCAAAAGCTTGAGCTCGGGCAATGACACTGGCTTGGTCAGGTAATGAAAGGCGCCCTCCTTCATCGCCGTGACCGCATCTTCGACATTGCCGTAGCCGGTCATCATGACCACCTTGAGCGCGGGCGCCGTGCTGTTCAGGTGCCTGATCAGCTCGTGGCCGCTCATGCCGGGCAGGGAGTTGTCGGTCAGGACAACGTCCGGCTGGCATGTCTTGAGCAATTCCAGGGCTTCTTCTGCCGAATGGCAGACCATTGCATCGAAGTCCTTGCGCTCAAGGTACGTCTGAATATTTTCGGCAAGAAGTTCGTCATCCTCAACGACCAGAATGCTGTGCTCCATGTTCCCCTCCCGCTGCAATTCTAAAGTTCAGGGTCACGCGGGTTCCTTCCTCTTCGCCGCTGCTCAAGGCTACCGAGCCGCCGAATCGTTCCATGATCCGTTTGACGAGTACCAGGCCGACCCCCAGGCCACCTTGTTTGGTGGTGAAGAACGGCTTGAAAACCATTTGTTGTTGCTGGCGAGTCATACCCTTGCCCGTATCGATCAGCAGCAGACGCAAGTAGCCGGCCGCCGCAGGTTCAGGTTCGATCTCGATTTTCAGTACGCCACCGCTGGGCATCGCTTCCAGCGCATTGGCAAGCAGACTATTGAGTATTTGCGTCAGCTGCACCTGTTGGCTGACCACCGGTGTCGTGGGTTGTGGGTCGTACTCCACCTGTACGTTGCAACGCTTGATTTGCGGGGCAAAGGCATGCAGGGTTTCCTGCACGGTGGCGGTCAGGTTGACGACTTCACTGGTATCGTTGATGGGCCGCAACGATTGCAAGAGTTCGCGCACCCACTTGGACATGCGATCGACCTGGCCGATGATGTCTTCAATGTTCTTGCGCGCAGGTTCACCCGCTACTTCCTGGGCCAGCTCGGCACTGGAGCGGATCGAGGCCAGCGGGTTGCGCAGGCTATGGGCCACGGCCGACGACATCTCGCCCATGGCGACGAAGGTTTCATTGGCGATCAACTGCTTTTGCTGGGACTCCAGCAAGCCTGACGCTCGGCGCACGATCCAGAACAGCCCGAAGTAAATCAACCCACCACCGAGCGCTGTGGCTATCCAGATCAGCACGAAGCCACGCTCGATGCGCAGGATCAGGTCCTTGGGCTCCTTGTAGATCTCGACCATGGCCATCACGGTCTCTTCGTCGGCATCGAACAAAGGAATGTAGTTCTCGATGAACAAAAACTCCGGCGGCTTGAGAAACTTCTGCTCTTCGCGCTCCTCGGAAACCTTGTGGTAGCTGGCCGAGACCCGCTCCTTCATCAGGAAGGCGCGCTCCAGTGAATCGTCATCGTTGATGCGTTGCCCGATCAGGGCCGGGTTGGTCGACCAGATGATCACGTGGTCCGGCGCATAGATATTGGCCAGCAGCACATCGGGCAGGTTGGCCACGTGATCGAGGAACTCGCCCCGGGCGCGGGCGCGTTTCGCAGGCGTGACTTGCGGGTAGCTGATGTCGTGGCGCGAATCGAGCAATTCGCCCATGGTCCGCACATTGGGTACATCCACATGGCGCACTTCGGCGGCGCCCAGGGCATGAATGAACTGCGCGGTGAGCAGCGCATCGCGCTCGACGCTCTCGTTCACCAGATAGCGGGTAGTGACCAAACCAAGCCCCACCGCGACCGAAGCGATGACACCCAGGCTGACCAATGAGAACCAGCGTAATAAGTTGAATTGCGGTCGGGTAATTTTGCCTGATCCCTCCGCTGTCTTGTCAGCTGCTGTTTCCTTGCGCTCGACCATCTGCATTGACGAAATCCCCGGCGCTTTTCTTTTTGGTATAGCCCAGACTTCTCAGGCCGTGTGAATCATTAGTAATGATTAATCACCCGGTGATAGTAAAATGCCTTCATTGCAGTCCACCCATTGAGCATAGCTCATCCCCGCCTGACCCCCGGACTCCCCCAAAAACCCCCAACCTGGGGTTCCCCCACCTGCCTTTTAAAAACACCGAAAAATGCACGGCAGGCCTTGCTGCACGGGCATTACAGGCACATTGGTACGAAAGTTGCCCAAGCTCCCTCAACGTTCCACCCATGGGCGTGGTTCACCGCAAGAGGGAAGACTCATGCAACGCAAACTGTCACACACCACAGCACTGATATTCTTGACGACCGCCGTCCAGGGTTCAGCAATGGCAGCGTTGTATGCTGTCGACCCCGGCCCCTATCAACCCCAGATCGGCTCATTTGCTTCCTGGTACCAGGACACTCATGGCCGCGCCACCGAACTGTGCCTCACCAAAGCCGTCAGCTCACGAGTTGCCGGGGCGCCAGGCGCACCGTCATACATGTGCCTGATTCCCGAGGCATCCGATGAGTTCGACCCAACTGCCGCCATCACCTTTCCGGACAACTTCCCCGACGAAGCCTTCTGGTTTGTCGGCGATGCTGCCATCACCGATGCCGCCACCGGTATCGACCTGACCTACGTGTCGGCCATCGAGGCGGCGTTTGCTGCTGAGGTCCCCAACGAAGGCGACCAGGTCAGCTTTGCTCGCATCCGGATCCGGGTCGATGTCCCCGCCCCCGGCATCTACACCATCACCCACCCTTATGGCGTGGAAGTATTCGACGTCACACCCACCGATTTCGGCACCGATGGCAACCGCGCCATCAACATGACCCGCGACATCGGCATCGG
>CAYVPI010000274.1:0-4007 GCA_964453495.1 uncultured Pseudomonas sp.
CGCATCCTGCGTGAATCCCTGCGCCAGGCCCAACGCCTGCAAAGCAGCCTGACCCTGCGGTATCAGTTATGAGCCTGCTCGCCTGGCTGCGACCGCGCCAACCACGGCTCGACACAGAACTGCAGCAACGCCTGCAGGCCTTGGCGAACCCTGGCGGGCTAGCGGACACGACCTTGCGCTCACAGCGCTGGGTAGTGCTCGACCTGGAAACCACGGGATTGAATCTTAATCGGGACCAGGTGCTATCGATTGGGGCAGTGGTGATCGAAGACGGCGCCATCAACCTGGGCCAGCAGTTCGAGCGCACCTTGCAACAAGCTGATGTGAAACACGGCCCCAGCGTGTTGATCCACGGCCTTGGCCCCAGTGCAATCGCCGCCGGGAGCAACCCGGCCGAGGCCCTGCTCGACCTGATGCAGTTCATTGGTAACAGCCCGGTGCTGGCTTTCCACGCACCTTTCGATCAACGCATGCTGGCCAGGGCGCTGAAGGACTGCCTCGGCTACAAATTGCAGCATCGCTTTCTCGACCTCGCGGAACTGGCTCCCATGCTTTGCCCTCATGTCACCTTGCGCGAGGCCGGGCTGGACGATTGGACTGCCCACTTCGGGCTGATGGCGCATGACCGGCATAACGCCAGCGCCGACGCCCTGGTCACAGCCGAACTGGCCTTGATCCTGTTCAGCAAGGCCCGACGCCAGCACATCCACAGCCCGCAAATGTTGGAACAGCGGCTGAATCAATGGCGTCGTCGCCAACATTCCCACGGGTTCTGAGTCAATTTACGTACGAATCAGCCGAAAAAGTCCGATGAGCGTCAATTGCGAAGTCTGAAGACCTCTGACACAATCGCGAATAATTCTCGTTAGTTTAAAATTTCTTTTTCGGGGAAGTCCTTGTCGTCAGTCCAAAGCCCACATAGCGAGCTGGTCGGTACGCTGTACCGCGACCATCGCAGCTGGCTGCTCGCTTGGCTGCGGCGCAACATCGCCTGCCCGCAGCGCGCCGAGGACTTGAGCCAGGACACTTTCGTACGCCTGCTGGGGCGTGGTGAGCTCGCCACACCCCGCGAGCCTCGGGCATTTCTGCTCGCGATCGCCAAGGGCTTGTTGTTCGATCACTTTCGCCGCTCGGCGCTGGAGCAAGCCTACCTGGCCGAGCTCGCGCTGATTCCGGAAGGCGAACAACCTTCCCCCGAAGAACAGCACCTGATCCTCGAAGACCTCAAGGCCATCGACCGCCTGCTCGGCAAACTCTCGAGCAAGGCCCGCGCCGCCTTTTTGCACAGCCGCCTGGACGGCCTCGGCCATGCCGAAATTGCCGAACGCCTCGGCGTGTCGGTACCGCGCGTGCGTCAGTACCTGGCCCAGGGCATGCGCCAGTGCTACATCGCGCTGTACGGTGAACCCACATGAGTACGCTGGGCAACAAGCCGGTATCGGCACGGGTACTCGATGCGGCCATTGCCTGGCAGCTGTGCCTGGACTGCGGTAACGGCAGCCCGGCCGAGCGGGCCGAATTCAACAAATGGTACGCCGCCGACGAAGAACATGCCCGCGCCTGGATGCAACTGGGCATGCTCGACCAACGCTTCAATGCCGCTGCAGGCCCGGCTCGCAAGGCCCTGCTGCAATCGCGCGTGAGCCTGCGCAGGCGCGTACGCCAGCTCGGCAGTGGCGTGGCCAGCGTGTTGCTGGTGGGTGGCCTGATGTTGTTTTTCGGCGATCGCCATACCTCGTTGAATTATTGGCTGGCGGACCAACGTACCGACACCGGTGAACAGCGCATGCTGCGCCTGGCCGACGGCACGCTGCTCAACCTCAATACTCATACCGCGGTAGACGTGCGCTTCGATGACAAACAGCGCCTGATTGTCCTGCAAGAAGGCGAAATCTTCATCGAAACCGGGCACAAGGACGACCGGCCCTTCATCGTCGCCACGGCCGATGGCCACATGCGGGCGCTTGGCACACGTTTTCTGGTCAAGCTCGAAGACGACGGCACTCGCCTAAGCGTGTTGCAGTCAGCCGTCGCGGCCAAGCCAGGGCTGGGCCAGGATGAACAAATCCTGCATGAAGGCCAGCAAGTACTAATGCGTGAAAATGGCCTGAGCGCCACGCTCGCCCTGAATCCAGGAGCAGACGCCTGGACCCGGGGCATGCTGGTGGTGGACAACGCACGCCTGGGTGACCTGGTAAAAGAGCTGGGGCGCTACCGCAACGGTTACCTGGGCATCAGCCCGGAAGTGGCCGACCTGCGCATCACCGGTAGTTTCCCGCTGACCAATACGGATTTGGCGCTCAAATCGCTGATGCCTACATTGGCGGTGCAGATTGAATCGCGCACGCCTTGGTGGGTGACGGTGGTGGCGCGTAACGACAAGCCTTGAAGACCCTGCGGGTCTTTTTCGCGGGCAAGTCGAGTCGTCGCACCGCCGCTCCTACAAACCTGCGTGCCCCTGTAGGAGCGGGCTCGCCCGCGATCAACTGCGAAGCAGTCGCCCTCACGATTCTAAATCTAAATTATTTTCGATCAGCCCTATCACTTTTCGTTTTTCGCTCGGCACACAGGCATTGAGCATTAATTTTTTCCTGGAGCCGTCGTATGTCCCGCCCGTTCGAAACCCTTCTGCGCCCCAGCCTTCTGGCGATGGCGATCGCCTTGGCCGCCCCACTGGCAAGCAGCGCACTGATCGCTGCCGAACAATCCAGTGTGCGCAGCTACAACGTGCCCTCGGGTCCGTTGGCCACCACGCTGAACCAGATTGCCAGCCAGGCCGGTCTGTCCATGACCCTGGATCCAGCACTGGCTTCGGGCAAGACGTCGGCGCCGGTGCAGGGCCAGTACGACGCCGTGGGTGCACTGCAGGCGGCATTGAAAGGGACGGGACTGCAACTGCAACAGAGCAGCGCGGGCACCTTCACCCTCGCCGCCGTGCCTGAAGGCGCCTTGGCCCTGCCGGTCACGGATGTTCGCGCATCGCAAACCATGGAGAGTGCGTGGGGCCCGGTGCAGGGCTATGTCGCCACGCGCTCCGCCGCGGGCACCAAAACCGATACGGCGCTGGTCGAAATTCCGCGTTCCATCTCCGTGGCTACCCGTGAGCAAATGGACGACCGCTCCGTACACAGTCTCGATGATGCAGTGCGCTACATGCCCGGCATCACCGCCAGCAGCTTCGGCAGCGACACGCGCATCGACTGGCTGCGTGTACGCGGCTTTGAACCGACCCAGTTCCTCGACGGCCTGCCTCTGCCACGAGGCGTGTATGCCAACCCGAAGCCTGAAACCTGGAACCTGGACCGCGTCGCCCTGTTGCGTGGCCCGGCTTCGTCGCTCTACGGCCAGACGCCGCCCGGAGGCCTGCTGGATATGGTCAGCCGTCGCCCGAGCGAAGAATCCAGCAATGAAGTCCAGCTGCAATATGGCAGTGACAACCACCGCCAGATCAACTTCGCCAGCACGGGCAAGATCGACGATGAAGGCCAGTTCCTGTACAGCCTCAGCGGCGTACTGCGTGATGGCGGCACGCCAATCGACCACATGGATGACAAGCGCTACAACATCGCGCCAAGCCTGACCTGGAACATCGACGAAGATACCAAGCTGACCCTCCTCTCGCAGTTCACCCGCGACGATACCGGTGTCACCAGCCAGTTCTACCCCATCCAGGGCACCAAGATCGATATGCCGTTCGGCAAGGTCTCCCACCACAAGAACCTGGGTGACCCCAACTACGATTACTACGACCGCACCTATTACGCGCTGGGCTATGCGTTTGAACATCGCCTGAACGATGTCTGGCAGTTCCGCCAAAACCTGCGCTACACCAAGTCAGACCTGGAGTTCCAGGCGATTACCGTCAACAGCTACATCCCGGCGTTCGCCGATTTCGGCTTCGTTGTAGACGATGAAGGCAATACCGGCCGCGGCACCACTAACGTGGACGAAGACATCAGCCAGTTCGCCGTGGACAACAACTTCCAGGCCGACTTCGCCACCGGCGA
>CAYVPI010000275.1:0-4001 GCA_964453495.1 uncultured Pseudomonas sp.
CCAACTCGTTCACCCAGTTCGTCCCGGGCCACGTGCACCTGAAGGACCTGGGCCAACTGGTTGCCCGCGAAATCGAACGCGCCGGTGGCGTGGCCAAGGAATTCAACACCATCGCGGTAGACGACGGCATCGCCATGGGCCATGACGGCATGCTCTATTCGCTGCCGAGCCGCGAGATCATCGCCGACTCCGTCGAGTACATGGTCAATGCCCACTGCGCCGACGCCATCGTCTGCATCTCCAACTGCGACAAGATCACCCCCGGCATGCTGATGGCCGCCTTGCGCCTGAACATCCCGGTGATCTTCGTTTCCGGTGGCCCGATGGAAGCCGGCAAGACCAAACTTGCCAGCCACGGCCTGGACCTGGTCGATGCCATGGTGATCGCCGCCGACTCCAGCGCTTCCGACGAGAAAGTCGCCGAGTACGAGCGCAGCGCCTGCCCGACCTGCGGTTCGTGCTCCGGCATGTTCACCGCCAACTCGATGAACTGCCTGACCGAAGCCCTGGGCCTGGCCCTGCCGGGCAACGGTTCGACCCTGGCCACCCACAGCGACCGCGAGCAGCTGTTCCTGCAGGCCGGCCGCACCATCGTCGAGCTGTGCAAGCGTTACTACGGCGAGAACGATGAGTCGGTACTGCCGCGCAACATCGCCAACTTCAAGGCGTTCGAGAACGCCATGATGCTCGACATCGCCATGGGCGGTTCGACCAACACCATCCTGCACCTGCTGGCCGCCGCCCAGGAAGCCGAGATCGATTTCGACCTGCGCGATATCGACCGTCTGTCGCGCAGCGTGCCGCAGCTGTGCAAGGTGGCGCCGAACATCCAGAAGTACCACATGGAAGACGTGCACCGCGCCGGTGGCATCTTCAGCATCCTCGGCTCGCTGGCCCGCGGCGGCCTGCTGCACACCGATCTGCCGACCGTGCACAGCCCGAGCATGGAAGAAGCCATCGCCAAGTGGGACATCACCCAGACCGACGACCCGGCCGTGCACCACTTCTTCAAGGCCGGCCCTGCCGGTATCCCGACCCAGACTGCATTCAGCCAGTCGACCCGTTGGGAAACCCTGGACGACGACCGCGAGAACGGCTGCATCCGTAGCTTCGAACACGCCTATTCGAAAGAAGGCGGCCTGGCCGTGCTGTACGGCAACATCGCCCTGGACGGCTGCGTGGTGAAAACCGCTGGTGTCGACGAGTCGATCCACGTGTTCGAAGGCAACGCCAAGATCTTCGAAAGCCAGGACAGCGCCGTGCGCGGCATCCTCGCCGATGAAGTGAAGGAAGGCGACATCGTCATCATCCGCTACGAAGGCCCGAAAGGCGGCCCGGGTATGCAGGAGATGCTGTACCCAACGTCCTACCTGAAATCCAAGGGCCTGGGCAAAGCCTGCGCCCTGCTCACCGACGGCCGTTTCTCCGGCGGCACCTCGGGCCTGTCCATCGGCCACGCTTCGCCAGAAGCGGCTGCTGGCGGCGCCATCGGCCTGGTGCAGGACGGCGACAAGGTGCTGATCGACATCCCGAACCGTTCGATCAACCTGCTGGTCAGCGATGAAGAATTGGCTGCCCGCCGTGTCGAGCAGGACAAGAAGGGTTGGAAGCCGGTTGAAGTGCGTCCGCGTAAAGTGACTACTGCGCTGAAGGCCTACGCTCTGCTGGCGACCAGTGCCGACAAGGGTGCTGTGCGTAACAAGGCGATGCTCGACGGGCTGTAAGCCGTTGCGGCAATGAAAAACCGGCGCTCAGGCGCCGGTTTTTTTTGACATTGAGGGCCACCCCTCACCCCAACCCTCTCCCCAAGAGGAGAGGGAGCCCATCGAGGGTGTACTTGATACTTGTATACGACACAAATCAGCTCCAACACCGCATCCACCAACGCCTTGGCCATCTCCGCGCTCCGCAGGCGACAGCTTGGGCAGGATAGTTCCTAGGATGTTTTTCTGAGCGGCCGATTGGGCCAGTATAAACGACACAACTCTTATTCCAAAAATGCAGGCATCCATTCCATCTCGATATAAATTCATTACTTTTCAAGCTGTTAGCATTTCTGTTCGCAAACGCGCACAGCCGCGAAATGCCCCGCCGTTTTTCTGGAGCTTCAATGAATCTGCCGTTGTCCCTTAACGTGCTGGTGTTCGCAGCCTTGCTGCTGGGCATCGCACAAACCGGCCGCACCACCTGGAGCCTGGCCAAAAAAGTGTTGTTCGCCCTGGTGCTTGGTGTGTTGTTCGGCAGTGCCCTGCATGCCATCTACGGTGTTGGCGATGCCACGCTCAAAGCCACCTTCGGATGGCTTGACCTGGTCGGTAATGGCTATGTGCAGCTGCTGCAAATGATCGTCATGCCGCTGATCTTCGCTTCAATCCTCAGTGCCGTGGCCCGTCTGCACAACGCCTCCTCGCTGGGCAAGATCAGCTTCCTGACCATTGGTACCTTGCTATTTACCACCGCCATTGCCGCGCTGATCGGCATTGGCCTGACCAACCTGTTCGGCCTGACAGCCGAGGGCCTGGTAGCCGGCAGCCAGGAAATGGCGCGGTTGCAGACCATTCAGAATGACTACGCCGGCAAGGTCGCCGACCTGAACATCCCGCAGTTGCTGCTGTCGTTTATCCCGCAGAACCCGATCGCCGACCTGGCCCGGGCCAAGCCGACGTCGATCATCAGCGTGGTGATTTTTGCCGCCTTCCTGGGTGTTGCAGCGCTGCAGCTGCTCAAGGATGACGTGGAAAAAGGCCAGAAAGTGCTCAACGCCATCGACACCCTGCAAGCCTGGGTGATGCGCCTGGTGCGCCTGGTGATGATGCTGACCCCGTACGGTGTGCTGGCACTGATGACCAAGGTGGTGGCCAGTTCCAACCTGGACGACATTCTCAAGCTGGGCAGTTTCGTCGTAGTGTCGTACCTGGGCCTGGGCCTGATGTTCGTGGTCCACGGCCTGCTGCTGTCGCTGGCCGGAGTCAACCCGCTACGCTTTTTCCGCAAGGTCTGGCCGGTTCTGACCTTCGCCTTCACCAGCCGTTCCAGCGCAGCCAGCATTCCGCTGAGCATCGAGGCGCAAACCCGCCGCCTGGGTATCCCGCAGTCGATCGCCAGCTTCGCCGCGTCATTCGGTGCAACCATTGGCCAGAACGGTTGTGCGGGCCTGTACCCGGCGATGCTGGCGGTGATGGTCGCGCCAACCGTCGGCATCAATCCGCTCGATCCACTGTGGATTGCGACACTGGTGGCGATCGTGACCTTGAGTTCGGCTGGGGTGGCCGGCGTCGGTGGTGGTGCGACCTTCGCCGCCCTGATCGTGTTACCGGCCATGGGCTTGCCGGTCTCGCTGGTGGCGCTGTTGATTTCGGTCGAGCCGCTGATCGACATGGGCCGTACGGCGCTGAACGTCAGTGGTTCGATGACGGCTGGCAGCATCACCAGCCAGTTGCTTGGGCAGACCGACAAGGATCTGCTCAATGCTGATGAGCATGCCGAGTTAGCGCACGCATGAGGCCATAACGCTGTAGCAGCTGCCCCCAGGCTGCGTTAAGGTCCGAAGGGGCTTCAGCGACCATGAGATCGCTGACGCAGCCTGGCGGCAGCTGCTACGAAAGGCGCTTTCACGCCCGCTGCCAGACCTCGAAGTTGTAAGCCGGGGTTTCGGCAGTCGCCGGGTTTTCCACATTCGATGTCAGCCTCCATTGGCTGGCATCGAACTCGGGAAACCAGGCATCCCCTTCCGGATTAAGGCCCACACGGGTCAGATACAGGCGATCGGCGCGCTCCAGCGCTTGCGCATACAACTGGGCGCCACCAATCAGCATCACCTCATCGACCCCTTGCTCGCGCGCCCAGGCTTCGGCGCGCTCAATGGCAGCCTCCAGCGACGCGAACACTTCGGCGCCTTCGAGCATAAGGCCCGGCTGGTGGCTGACCACCAGGTTGAGGCGGCCCGGCAGCGGCCGGCCGAGCGAATCCCAGGTCTTGCGACCCATGATGATCGGCTTGCC
>CAYVPI010000276.1:0-3995 GCA_964453495.1 uncultured Pseudomonas sp.
CGATGCGCACAAAGCGCGATGCATCGATGGAAATGCCGACGCTGATCCTGCCATCGGTTCAGGTCAACATGCGCGCCGGGCACTTGCCTGAGCCTGAAGCGAACGGAACGCGCTACCTGAAAATCCCGCTCAACGTAGCCTGACGTTGCCTTCCCCACAATACGCATAAGAAAAAACCCATAACGGAGTCACTTATGGACATTCGCCCCCTTGCACCTGGACTGTCGGTATCCGAACAGATTTTTTCCAACCAATTGGCCGAACTGAAAGAGGCCGGCTTTCGCACCGTCGTGTGTAACCGTCCCGATGGCGAAGGCAGTGATCAACCCTTGTTTGCCGAAGTCAAACGAGCCGCCGAAGCAGTCGGCATCGAAGCGCACTACCTTCCCGCGGAATCAGGCAAAGTCACTGACGAGCAAGGTATCGCCTTCGGCAAGCTCCTTGAAGCACTGCCAAAACCGGTGTTGGCCTATTGCCGTTCCGGCATGCGCTCGACAACGATGTGGGTACTCTCACAAGCGGGTAAACAATCCCTGCCACATATCGTCGAGACGGCCAAAAAAGCCGGGTTCAATATGAAAGGCGTCATTCGCCGGATTGCCAATCAGGGGCGTACGCCGGTCGAAGTGGCTGAGGCGCAGCATGCCGTGGTCATCATCGGAGGCGGTGCGGCAGGTATCGCGACTGCATCCAGTTTGCTGGCGCGAGAGCCTGGGCTCGACGTCGCCATCATCGATCCGGCCGATGTGCACTACTACCAGCCTGGCTGGACACTCGTCGGCTGTGGAGTCTTCGATGCCCCCCAAACTGTCCGCACGATGGGTACGACCATCCCCCGCGGTGTGCATTGGATCAAGTCGGCGGTCGCCGCTTTCGAACCCGAGAGAAATGCCGTCATTCTCGATGGATGCAGAGTCGTCAAATACGAGCAATTGATCGTGTGCCCTGGCCTGAAGCTCAATTGGCATGCCATCGAGGGTTTGTCGGACACCCTGGGCCGCAACGGCGTGACTTCAAACTACCTGTATCACCTTGCGCCTTATACATGGGAACTGGTGCAGCAACTGCGTGGTGGCCGTGCGGTTTTCACGCAACCGCCCATGCCAATCAAATGTGCCGGGGCGCCGCAAAAAGCAATGTACCTGTCTGCCGATCATTGGAAACGTACCGGTGTGTTGGACAACGTCGAGATTGAGTTTTGCAGCGCCGGCGCAGTGCTGTTCGGAGTTCCCGACTATGTGCCAGCACTGATGGAATACATCAAGGCCTATGGTGTCGACCTGAAATTCAGCAACACACTCACCAGTGTGAATGGACCCGCACGGACTGCAACGTTCAACTGCGTGAATCCGGATGGCAGCTCCCAACGTGTTACGCGCGACTTTGATCTCCTTCATGTGGTGCCACCGCAGATTGCGCCGGATTTCGTTTGGGTCAGCCCTCTCGCTGACGCGGCTGGCTGGATCGATGTCGACCCTGCCACGTTGCGCCATAAAACCTGGATCAATATTCACGCACTGGGAGATGCCATCAACTCCAGCAACGCCAAAACCGCGGCCGCAGCACGCAAGCAGGCGCCCGTCGTTGCCCATAACGTGTTAGCGGCAATGGGTAAAGCAAAAGGCAGCGCCCATTACGACGGTTACGGCTCCTGCCCGCTGACGGTTGAACGCGGCAAGATCGTATTGGCTGAGTTCACCTATGGCGGCAAGGTCGCCCCCAGCTTTCCATCCTGGCTGATTGACGGTACCCGGCCATCGAGGCTGGCATGGCTGCTCAAAGAGCGGATTCTTCCACCGCTGTATTGGAAGGGAATGCTCAAGGGCCATGAGTGGATGGCGAAACCTGAGATGGCTGACGTATGAAATCAGGCCTGAAAGCAAGGAGACTGAGATGATCGTTGTCTTACTGCTCGGGCTTACTGTCGGGGTCATCCTGGCTCTGACCGGTGCCGGAGGAGGAATACTGGCTGTTCCATTACTGGTGTTTGGAGTGGGGTTGAGCATGGCCGAGGCAGGGCCAATTGGTTTACTGGCTGTCGGTCTGGCCGCGACCCTGGGTGCCGTAATGGGGCTCAAAAATGGCACCGTCCGCTATAAAGCTGCGCTTCTAATTGCAGGAGCGGGAATCGTGTGTTCTCCCCTTGGCCTTTGGCTGGCGCAGCGCTCGCCTAACCGTCCGCTGACGATCATGTTTGCCTTTGTGCTGATGTACGTTGCATTCCGCGTATATCAACGATCGCTCCCTCGCTCCACGGAATCGAAGCCCCCCGTCACATCCAAACCGCCGCCTTGCCTATTGGACGTCAACCGGGGAAAGCTTAACTGGACGGGGCCGTGTGCATGGGCACTGACCGTCTCTGGCGTTGTCGCGGGCGGGCTTTCCGGCTTGCTCGGCGTGGGCGGTGGCTTTGTGATGGTGCCGGCGCTCCAGCGATACACCAATTTGACAGCGCAGTCGGTGCTCGCAACGTCTCTTACCGTTATTGCGCTGGTTTCAATTTCCGGCGTTGCGGCAAGCTCCGCAGCCGGGCACTTACAGTGGGCGGTCGCCATTCCGTTTTCCATTGGAGCATTGGCTGGAATGGTGTGCGGGCACCTGATCGCGGCCCGGCTAGCGGGTCCACACATACAAAAAGGGTTCGCCGCTGTTTCCATGGTGGTGGCGGTGGCCTTGCTGGTGAAAGCTATTTAGTTGTGTACATGGTCGACGAATTCATCATGTGTTTCACCCACACCTGCGAGATCGATTGGATGTTGCCTGGGGTCGCGCCTACCGGCAAACATGTGGAAATCCCATGTTGGCGGTCGTTAACTTCCGCGGCGACAAGCTGTACCAGGAGCACATCTATTGGGATCAGGCCTCGGTGCTGGTTCAGATCGGCCTGCTGGACCCTACAGGGCTGCCGGTGGCCGGTATCGAAACCGCAAAAAAGTGCTCGATGAGTCTTCCGTCCAACAAGCTGATGGCTCGGTGGGCCTCGAGTGAACACCTATGACCGGCGTAGCTTCGTATTCCCAGGGAGAGAACATGCAGGTGGTGGACAAGAGTGTGCTGATAACAGGCGCCATTAGCGGTTTGGGGCTGGCTTTGATCGAGGCTTTTCTGAAAGCGGGGGCCAGGGCAAATATATGCCGCGTGTCGCGATCCAGGCCGGCTTGCGCTAAATCCCCCCCGGGTGAAGGCACTCCCTATGGATGTGACAGATCCAGAACAAATCAGGTAGGCAGCAGTCATTGCCGACATCGATATTCTGGTGAACAACGCAGGTCTCAACCGTCAGCAGCGGTTGCTGGGCACGAACGCACCAGAGGCAGCAGCCCAGGAAATGGCTGTAATTTACTTTGCCATGCTGGCGATGATCCATGCGTTCGCGCCTGTGTTGAGCGAACGCCGAGGGGCAATCATCAACGTGCTGTCGATCCTTGCGCAGGTGGCCTTGCCGACTATGGGGTCGCTTTGCGCCTCCAAGGCGGCCGCATTGCGGCTGAGGGAGGGCCCGCGCCGAACTGGCCGGTCGTGTACAGGTAATGGCAGTACTACCAGGGGTGATCGATACTGCGATGAGCCGGGACTTTTCCGGAGCGAAAGCCTCGCCCTAGGCCGTGGCACGGGCGATAATCGCGGGCCTGGCCATCGGCGCCACGGAAGTGTATCCAGACGCCATGGCGATGGGTGTTACCGAGGGGCTCAAGGTTGATCGAGCAGCGGTGCAGGCGAGTTTCGCCAGCATCAACTGAAACCCGCCGGGCCTGATAGCGTTAGAGAGATTCCTCGTTACACTTGGTTAATTCTGAACATGTTTCCATCAGGGCTGGGGCTTGGGTCCCGTGTCACCACAAAAAATGGAAGTCTGGTATCACGCGTTCACCAACGGTTTCAATCGAATGCCCTGGCGGCACTGGTAGCAACAGCCGCTTGCCAGGGTATGGCGATACTAGAACGTCCGCTTCTGGCCGATTCTGTTGAAAAAGTCGGCCATGGTTTCCTCGGCA
>CAYVPI010000277.1:0-3882 GCA_964453495.1 uncultured Pseudomonas sp.
TTGACCGGGAGGATTTCTTTGGCCAGTTCGCCCATGAGAAGCCTGATTCCTTTTTTCGGGTGAAACTCCGTCTCATCCATATGGGACGTACGAAGCTCGCCGCTGCAGACCTTTGCCTTGCAACGACTTACGACAAATCAACAAGTTATGCCATGGATTTGCGCAATGAAGACCACTCTTACGAGCGGCCTTGGAAACCGTCGGATGTTACCACAATCGCCGGATGCTTGGGAGTGTGGCGGTCGCTGCGCGACCGATCGCGGGCGAGCCCGCTCCTACAGGGTTTGGTGGCGCTTCAATGCAACCGCTTGCGGCACATCAACTGCGTCATCTTGGCCGTATCCGGCCGCTCGACAATGCCCTTTTCAGTCACAATTGCATCAATAAGGTCAGCGGGTGTCACATCGAACACCGCATTAAAGGTATCCACATCCACCCCGACCCGGTGCCCACCCACTTCCAGCAACTCACTGCCGTCGCGTTCCTCGATCAGGACATCCTCACCACTGGCCAGGCTCATGTCGATGGTGGAACTCGGCGCCACCACCATGAAGCGCACGCCATGGTGCATGGCGGTAACGGCCAACTGGTAGGTACCGATCTTGCTGGCCACATCGCCATTGGCGGTGATGCGGTCGGCACCCACGATGACCCAGGTGATGCCCTTGGTCTTCATCAAGTGCGCGGCGGCAGAATCGGCATTAAGTGTGACCGCAATGCCCTCACCCGCCAGCTCCCACGCCGTCAGCCGCGAGCCCTGCAACCAGGGCCGGGTTTCATCGACATAGACGCGCTCCACCATACCTTCCAGAAAAGCCCCGCGAATCACCCCCAATGCCGTGCCGACGCCTCCGGTCGCCAGTGCGCCAGTATTGCCGTGGGTCAGCAACGCCTGCACATTGCCCTGGTGCTTGCGGATCAAGTCGACGCCCAACTGGGCCATGGTCAGGTTGGCTTCGCGGTCGCTTTCGTGGATGGCCAGCGCTTCAGCCTCAAGCCCCATCAGCGGATCATCGCTACCTTTGAGCCGTTCCAGGCGCTCACGCATGCGATTGAGCGCCCAGGACAGGTTGACCGCGGTGGGCCGGGACGCCGCCAGCAAGGCGAAGTCCTGCTCCAGCGCCGCGCGCCATTCGCCGCCGGCGGCCAGGCGCAGGCGGGCCGCCAGCACCACGCCATAGGCGGCGCTGATACCGATGGCCGGCGCACCACGCACCACCATCGAGCGAATCGCCTGAGCAACCCCTGCCGCATCAGTGTAGGCCTGCCAGGTTTCCTCGTACGGCAATTTACGCTGATCCAGCAGATGCAAGGCGCCATCTCGCCAATCGATGGCCTTAACCTTCTCCGCAGCCAATAGTCGATCGCGCATGCTCACCCCGTACTCGGACATCAAAAGCGGTCGATTATAGCGAGCCCCCGGCCAAGACGCTCGGGTATACTTCGCCATCACCGTTCAAATGCGCCGGAAAACCCGCCATGCCCAACCGCCCCGCCCCGCTCGACCTTCTGCTGCTGCCCACCTGGCTTGTGCCTGTGGAACCGGCCGGCGTGGTCTTGCAGGCACATGGTGTCGGCATCCGCGATGGGCGCATTGCCTACATAGGCCCACGTGCCGAGGCCCTGCAGCTGATTGCCGGCGAGGTGCGCGAGCTACCGGGATGCCTGCTTGCGCCCGGCCTGATCAACGCCCATGGCCATGCCGCGATGACGTTGTTCCGCGGCCTGGCCGATGACCTGCCCCTGATGACCTGGCTCGAACAGCACATCTGGCCAGCCGAAAGGCGCTGGGTCGATGAAGCATTCGTGCGCGACGGCACTGACCTGGCCATCGCCGAGCAGCTCAAGGGTGGTATCACCTGCTTCTCGGACATGTATTTCTTCCCCAAGGCGGCCAGCGAGCGCGTCCATGAAAGCGGCATTCGCGCCCAGCTCGCCATTCCGATCCTGGATTTCCCCATCCCCGGGGCACGCGATACCGACCATGCACTGCACCAGGGCGTCGAACTGTTCAGCGACCTCAAGCATCACCCCCGTATCAGCGTAGCCTTTGGTCCGCACGCGCCTTATACCGTTAGCGATGAAAACCTGGAAAAAGTCCGGGTACTGGCCGAAGAGCTCGATGCGCCCTTGCATATGCATGTGCACGAAACCGCCTTCGAGGTGCAACAGTCGCTCGAGCAGTACGGCGAACGCCCCTTGGCGCGCCTGGCCCGCCTGGGCCTGCTGGGCCCGCGCATGCAGGCGGTGCACATGACCCAGGTCAGCGACCAGGACCTGAGCCTGCTGGTAGAGAGCAACACCAGCGTCATTCACTGCCCCGAGTCCAACCTCAAGCTGGCCAGCGGCTTCTGCCCGGTTGAACGCCTGTGGCAAGCCGGGGTCAATGTGGCGGTCGGCACCGATGGCGCGGCCAGCAACAATGACCTTGACCTGCTTGGCGAAACCCGTACCGCTGCCTTGCTGGCCAAGGCTGTCGCCGGCTCTGCCTCTGCCCTGGACGCCCATCGCGCCCTGCGCATGGCCACCCTCAACGGGGCCAGGGCATTGGGCCTGGATGCCGAGACCGGCTCGCTGGAACTGGGCAAGGCCGCCGACATGGTCGCTTTCGACCTGTCCGGCCTGGCTCAACAGCCGGTCTACGACCCGGTCTCGCAACTGGTGTATGCCAGCGGCCGCGATTGCGCCAAACACGTTTGGGTTGCCGGCCAGCAACTGCTCGATGAGCGCCGGCTGACCCGCCTGGACGAACAGCAACTGCATGCCACCGCCACCGCCTGGGGCCGACGTATCAGTGGCCACAACGAATAAGTCACCGGCAGGCTGCGGCCTGCCGGCTCGTACCCGGAATTATCAAGCTTCAGAGGACACTCCATGAGCAACGTCGACCACGCCGAAATCGCCAAATTCGAAGCCCTGGCCCATCGCTGGTGGGACCGTGAAAGCGAGTTCAAACCACTGCACGACATCAACCCACTGCGGGTCAACTGGATCGATGAGCGGGCCAAATTGGCCGGCAAGAAAGTACTCGACGTCGGCTGCGGCGGCGGCATCCTCAGCGAGGCCATGGCCCAGCGCGGCGCCACTGTTACCGGTATCGACATGGGTGAAGCGCCCCTGGCCGTGGCTCAACTGCATCAGCTGGAGTCGGGTGTGAGCGTCGACTACCGCCAGATCACCGCCGAGGCCCTGGCCGAGGAGATGCCCGAACAATTCGACGTGGTCACCTGCCTGGAAATGCTCGAGCACGTGCCAGACCCTTCCTCGGTCATCCGCGCCTGTTTGCGCATGGTCAAGCCGGGCGGCCAGGTGTTCTTCTCCACCATCAACCGCAACCCCAAGGCCTACCTGTTCGCCATCGTCGGCGCCGAATACATCATGAAGTTGTTGCCACGCGGCACCCACGACTTCAAGAAATTCATCCGCCCTTCCGAACTGGGTGCCTGGAGCCGCGCTGCGGGCCTGACGGTCAAGGACATCATCGGCCTGACCTACAACCCGCTGACCAAGCACTATAAATTGGCCGCCGACGTCGACGTCAATTACATGATCCAGACCCTGCGCGAGGAATGAGCATGCGTTTAAGAGCAGTACTTTTCGACATGGACGGCACCCTGCTCGATACGGCGCCGGACTTCATCGCCATCTGCCAGGGCATGCGCACCGATCGCGGCCTGCCGGCGATTAACGAGCAACTGATTCGCGACGTGATTTCCGGTGGCGCCCGCGCCATGGTCGAGGCGACCTTTAATATGTCGCCCGACCACGCAGAATTCGAACCCCTGCGCCTGGAGTTCCTGGAACGCTATCAGCGCGACTGCGCCGTGCACAGCAAGCTGTTCGACGGCATGGCCGAACTGCTGGCCGACATCGAGCGCTCCA
>CAYVPI010000278.1:0-3877 GCA_964453495.1 uncultured Pseudomonas sp.
TCACCCTAGATTGTATTTCCTCTTCAAGACACAAGCTGCCGCCAGGCTGCGTCCGGGCTTGGCACTGCCTTGCCAGCGCAAAAGCGACGCAGCCTGGCGGCAGCTGCTACGGATTGGGTAGGGGCAAAAGGACCAGGGCACCCGACGTGTAACCGGAACGCAATAAAATTACCCGGTTATTTTCGGGTCAGAACACTAGAATAGAGCCATTTCTTCAAACAGAAGCCGTTTATGCCAGAACCCGTTGAGCCCAGTCGGCTAGCGCAGTTGCCGCTGGATGAGCTGGTGGCCTGCCATGAGTGCGACTTGCTGATGCGCAGACCCACGCTTGCCCACGACGAGAAAGCCCTCTGCCCCCGCTGTGGTTATGAGCTTTACGCCCACCGTCACAACGTCGTCAACCGCAGCCTGGCCTTGGTTCTGGCTGCGTTGTTGCTGTACATCCCGGCGAACTTTCTTCCAATCATGCAGCTCAACCTGTTGGGCCAGTCTTCCCAGGACACGGTCTGGACCGGCGTGGTCGGTTTGTTCAATACCGGGATGCAAGGTATCTCAGTGGTGGTCTTTCTTTGCAGCATGGGCATTCCCCTGCTCAAACTGCTGTGCCAATTATTCGTACTGTTGAGTATTCGCCTGGACATCGGCCGCAGTTACGGCCTATTGCTCTACCGCATTTATCACCACCTGCGCGATTGGGGCATGCTCGAGGTTTATCTGATGGGGGTCTTGGTGGCGATTGTAAAATTGTCCGACCTGGCCGAGTTGACGCTTGGCCTGGGCATGGCCTGTTTTGTCGGTTTGTTGTTGGTTCAGGTCTGGTTGGAGGTAGTGATGTCGCCGCATCAGGTCTGGGTGGCATTATCGGGGGAGGACACGCATGCGGGCGATTGATGCAGGCATTCTGATCTGTGCTGAATGCCATGAGCTCAACAGGCAGGAACCCGATACCGACGAGCAGGTTTGCACCCGCTGTGGCGCCATGGTGCATGCACGGCGGCCGAACAGCGTTGCGCGGACATGGGCGTTGCTGATCACCGCAGCCATTCTGTATATCCCTGCCAACGTGCTGCCGATCATGACTGTCAGCTCATTGGGGCAGGGTAGCCCGGACACCATCATGTCCGGCGTGATCACATTGATGCAACACGGCATGTACCCGATTGCCGGCGTGGTGTTCGTAGCCAGTATCCTGGTTCCGACCTTCAAGCTGGTGGGCATCGCCTTGTTGCTGTATTCGGTGCAGCGTCACCAGCCCTTGTCGGCCCGGCAACGTATCTGGATGTACCGCTTCATCGAGTTCATCGGGCGCTGGTCAATGCTGGATATTTTCGTCATTGCCATCCTGGTGGCAGTGGTGAATTTCGGCCGCCTTGCCAGCGTGGAACCCAACCTTGGTGCGGTGGCTTTTGCCAGTGTGGTGATTTTGACAATGCTTGCTGCAGTAACTTTCGATCCCCGACTGATTTGGGATAACACGGAGTCGGATGACGACCATGAGTGATTTGCCAACGGCTAAAACCCGCCCAGCTTCCAATTGGTCGGCTATTTGGGTGCTTCCACTGATTGCCTTGATTATCGGAGGTTGGCTGGGCTGGAGAGCCTACAACCAGTCCGGCATCGAAATCGAAGTGCGCTTCGAAAGCGGCGAGGGCATCCAGGCCAACAAGACCGAAGTGGTCTACAAGGGCATGTCGGTCGGCAAGGTCAAGGCCCTGGCACTTGATGACAAGGGTGATAACAAAGGTGTTATCGCCACCATCGAGATGAACAAGGCTGCCGAGCCGCACATGCGCACCAGCACCCGCTTCTGGTTGGTCAAGCCTAGCGTCAGCCTGGCCGGGATCACAGGTCTGGAGACCCTGGTCTCGGGTAATTACATTGCCGTGAGCCCGGGCGAAGGTGGCGAGCCGACCCACAAGTTCACGGCGCTGGCCTCTGCGCCACCACTTTCCGATACCGAGCCAGGCTTGCACTTGACGCTCAAGGCCGATCGCCTGGGATCGCTCAACCGCGACAGCCCGGTGTTCTACAAACAGATCAAGGTGGGGCGAGTTAAGAGCTATGCCTTGTCCGACGATCAGCATACGGTGGAATTGAAGGTCTTCATCGAGCCCACTTATGCCAGCCTGGTGCGCAAACATACGCGCTTCTGGAACGCCAGCGGCATCAGTATCGACGCCGGCTTGTCTGGCGTGAAGGTGCGCAGTGAGTCGCTGTCGAGCATCGTGGCCGGTGGTATTGCCTTCGCGACGCCAGAGCATCGCCAGGACAGCCCACCGACTGATCCGAGCCTGCCGTTTCGCCTCTACGAAGACTTCGATGCCGCCCAGGCGGGGATACGCATCAAGGTGAAGCTGACCGACTTCGAAGGCCTGCAAGCCGGTCGCACACCGGTCATGTACAAGGGCATCCAGGTCGGTACGCTCAAGACCCTGAAGGTCGACCCCAACCTCGATAGCGCCACGTCCGAGATAACCCTCGACCCGCAGGCCGAGGACTATCTGGTCGACGGTACACAGTTCTGGGTGGTCAAGCCGTCGATTTCGCTGGCAGGGATTACCGGCCTGGAGGCCCTGGTAAAAGGTAATTACATTGCCATTCGCCCGGGTGACAAGGGCGCGACCCCGCAACGCGAGTTCGAGGCACGGGCCAAGGCCCCGCCGCTTGACCTGCGTGCACCGGGCTTGCACCTGGTGCTGTTCACCGAGAACCTCGGCTCCCTCGAGGTCGGCAGCCCGATCCTGTATAAGCAGGTGAAGGTCGGTACGGTGCAGAGCTATCAGTTTTCTCGTTCGCGCAAGCAATTGATCATCGGTGTGCACATCGAAAAGGAGTACGCCAACCTGGTCAACGGTTCGAGCCGCTTCTGGAATGCCAGCGGCATCACCCTTACCGGCGGCCTGTCCGGCATCCAGGTCAAGGCCGAATCACTGCAGAGCCTGATGGCTGGCGGCATTGCCTTTGAGACACCAAAGGCGAACGTGCCATTGCAAAGGAAAATCCCGCGTTTTCGCTTGCATGAAAGCCTGGAAGAAGCGAACAAGACCGGCACCATGGTGACCATCAAGGTCGAGCGCGCAGATGGTCTCAAGGAAGGTACGCCGATTCGCTACAAAGGCCTGGATGTGGGCAAGGTCGAGCAAGTGGCCCTCAGCGATGACCTGCAGTCGGTCGTGCTCACCGCGCGTATTACCGAAGTGCCAGAGCGCATTGCCCGTGTTGGCACACAGTTCTGGGTCGTCAAACCGGCCCTTGGCATCGTCAAGACGGCCAACCTGGAAACACTGGTGACGGGGCAGTACCTGGAAGTACAACCGGCGAGCAAAAATGCCGGGCCCCAGAACAGTTTCACAGTGTTGGCGCAGCCGCCTGAATTTGCCGAGCGTGAGCCCGGGTTGAGCCTGGTGCTCAGTGCGCCGCGCCGTGGTTCCCTCAAACCAGGCGTGCCAGTGACTTATCGTGAGGTGACAGTGGGCAAGGTCACCGGTTATGAGCTGGGCGAGACAGCGGACAGGGTCTTGATCAAGATCCTCATCGAGCCGCGCTATGCCACGTTGGTACGCAGTGGCAGCCGCTTCTGGAACACCAGTGGCTTCAATGTTGATTTCGGCTTGATCAAGGGCGCGACCGTACGCACCGAGTCGCTCGAGACCCTGATCGACGGCGGGATTGCCTTTGCCACCCCAGATGGCGAGCGCATGGGCAACCCGGCGCGGCCATATCAGACCTTTGCTTTGTTTGATGAGGTCGATGAGGAGTGGTTGAAGTGGGCGCCGAAGATTCAGTTGGGTAGTAAATAAGATGATGGGCCCCCTTGGGGGGCCATCGCTGGCAAGCCAGCTTGTATGGTAAGACTTGAAGGGAGGAGGAGGGACAA
>CAYVPI010000279.1:0-3806 GCA_964453495.1 uncultured Pseudomonas sp.
GTGAACATCACCGCCGGTCCTGACCTGTCCCTGGGTGAGTACTCCGACGTGGGTAACATCATCGAGCAGTTCGCTTCCGAGCACGCCACCGTCAAGGTCGGCACCGTGATCGATCCGGACATGCGCGATGAGCTGCACGTGACCGTGGTCGCTACCGGCCTGGGCGCGCGTATCGAGAAGCCGGTCAAGGTGATCGACAACACCGTCCAGGTGACAACCAACAACGCCACCCATGCCCAGCAGACCCCGGCTCCGAGCCGTGGCGAGCAGAGCGTCAACTACAAGGACTACGAGCGCCCCACCGTGCAGCGTCAGAGCCATGGCGGCGCGGCCACTGCGGCCAAGCTGAATGCGCAGGATGACCTGGATTACCTGGACATCCCGGCCTTTCTGCGTCGTCAGGCTGATTGATGGAATGTATCAGGAGCATTGGGCTGATTGGTGTTCAGCAAAGGCCGGTTCTGCTATTATCGCCGGCCATTGTTGAAAACAATTCGCAACTAGTGCTATAGCGGCCAAGCCATGATCAAACAACGCACCCTGAAGAACATTATCCGCGCCACTGGCGTTGGCCTGCATTCCGGGGAGAAGGTTTACCTGACCCTGAAGCCGGCCCCTGTGGACACCGGTATCGTGTTCCGTCGTACCGACCTGGATCCTGTCGTGGAAATTCCCGCGCGTGCAGGCAATGTTGGTGAAACCACCATGTCGACCACGTTGGTCAATGGTGATGTCAAGGTGGATACGGTAGAGCACCTGCTTTCGGCCATGGCAGGCCTGGGCATCGATAACGCCTACGTCGAGCTCTCCGCATCCGAAGTGCCGATCATGGATGGCAGCGCCGGGCCCTTTGTATTCCTGATTCAATCCGCCGGTCTGCAAGAGCAGGACGCCCACAAGAAGTTCATCCGTATCCTTCGTGAAGTGACGGTCGAGGAGGGCGACAAGCGCGCCACCTTCGTGCCCTTCGAGGGCTTCAAGGTGACCTTCGAGATCGATTTCGATCATCCGGTGTTCCGCAATCGCACCCAGTCGGCCAGCGTTGACTTCTCCAGCACCTCCTTTGTGAAAGAAGTCAGCCGCGCGCGTACCTTCGGCTTTATGCGCGACATCGAGTTCCTCCGTTCGCAGAACCTGGCACTCGGTGGCAGCGTAGACAACGCCATTGTGGTGGACGAGTTCCGCGTGTTGAACGAAGACGGCCTGCGTTACGAGGACGAGTTCGTCAAACACAAGATTCTCGATGCCATCGGCGATCTCTACCTGCTGGGCAATAGCCTGATTGGCGAGTTCAAGGGCTTCAAATCGGGGCATGCGTTGAACAACCGCCTGCTGCGTGCCCTGGTTGAGCAAACCGATGCCTGGGAAGTGGTCACCTTCGACGACCCCAGCACGGCACCGATCTCGTACATGCGCCCGGTTGCGGCCGTGTAACCCAGTACCCTCTTTGCTTTGCTTATGAGGCCACCTTAGGGTGGCCTCTTTTTTATGTTCAGCACATCCATGTGCTTCACCCCTTCGGGGCTCCGCACAAGAACGCTCCGGGCGTTCTTGTGGTCTGCCATCCCTGGCGGCAACCCTTCGGGCCGTCGCTGCGCGACGTTGAAAATGCTTCCCGATCATTTATTGCCTGCGTTTTAGCGGGCATGAAAGTGCTTATCCGTTGGGTTTGCCGTGCTTGGCCAGGCGCTCCAGAGCGGCGCGCAGCTTGGGGTCGCTGATGCCGTCGGCGGTGGCCTGGATATTTTCCGCGGCGCTGCTGGACAGGCTAATAGTGCGACCGGGTGCACGCCTTTCGGCAGTCGGAGGTTGCACCTTGAACAGTATCTTCGTTAAGGTCGCGAATTCTTCGAGTGCCTGCAGCTGTTTCAACAAGCGTTTTTGTTGATAGCGCAGGCGAGTGGCCCAGTGGCCATCGGTGATTATCAGTAGCAGGCAACCCTCACGCCAGGACGCGACATGACAGTGTTCGCGGGCAGCGGGTTGCAGCTGGCTTTCAAGCAGGTGCTGTAGATGGTCGAGGCGTTGCGCCTGACTGAACAGCGCCTTCAGAGGCTTCACATCGCGCATAAGCGCGGCGGTCGCCTTAGCCGGCAAAGGACGAAAAGTCATGGCAGGACGCCTGTGAGAGTGGAGCCGCCATGGTAGCAGAATCCCTGCTGCCGACCTGGGCTCCGCCACTAGGGGGAAGCCTTGCAGATCATTTTATTAAGTCGGCACCAGGGTGCCGCACGCACCCTGAGCCTGGATATGCGCTGGTTGCTGATGGCCGTGCTGCTGTTGGTGGGCGTGGCCGGCGTCAGCGGTGCCGCAGTCGGTGCCTGGTGGGCACCGGCCATCGTCGATCCGGCGGGCGAAGCCCAGATCAGCCAGGCCCTGGATCAGCAGCGGGCCGAGGTCAGCGTGGTACGCCGCGATGCGCAGCGCCAACTGGACGCCTTCGCCGCCCATGTCGCCGAGCTGCAGGCTCGCCTGACCCGCCTGGATGCTCTGGGCGAACGCCTCACCGAACTGGCGGAGCTGGATGCCAGCGAGTTCGACTTCTCCCTTAATGTGGGGCAGGGCGGTGCCGAAGACAGCATGGGCGATGCGGCCTATGCCCCGCCGCCCTTTATGGATGAACTGGACCGTCTGAGCCTGCGCCTGGACAGCCGCGAACAGCTGCTCGAGGTGCTCGAGCAGCTGATCGGCGAGCGCCGCCTGAGCGAGGCCGAATACCTGTCCGGCATGCCGGTGCGCCAGGGCTATATGTCCTCGCCGTTCGGTCGGCGCGTCCACCCCCTGAGCGGTCGCAATACCCTGCACAAGGGTGTCGACTTTGCCGCCAAGCCCGGTAGTGACGTGGTGTCCGTGGCCGCCGGCGTGGTGACCTTCTCCGGCAGCAAGTCGGGGTACGGCAATACCGTCGAAATCAGCCATGCCGATGGCTATGTCACCCTCTATGCGCATAACCAGAGCAACCTGGTGCAGATCGGCGATCTGGTGCAGCGCGGCCAGACCATTGCCAAGGTCGGCCGCACTGGCCGCGCCAGTGGCTACCATGTGCATTTCGAAGTCAGCCAAAATGGCCGCGTGGTCAATCCCGCCAGCTATATAGCGCGAGTCAGCGACGTCGAATAACGCCGCTTTCCTCATCTGCGTTTCCGGGTAGAATGCCCCCTTCGCACGCAGCCATGCAGGCTGCATGGGGTGCTTTGCCAGTGCCCCTCAATCCATACGCCTGGAAGATCCTGTCGATATGTTTGCGCCTTTGTTGAAGAAACTCTTTGGAAGCAAGAACGAGCGTGAAGTCAAACGCATGCTCAAGACGGTACAAGCCGTCAATGCCTTCGAGGAGCAGATGCTCGCTCTCTCCGATGAGCAACTGCGTGCCAAGACCGATGAATTCAAAGCCCGTCTGGCCAAAGGTGAAACCCTCGACCAGTTACTGCCAGAAGCCTTTGCCGTTGCCCGTGAGGCGGGCAAGCGGGTGATGGGCATGCGCCACTTCGACGTCCAGTTGATCGGCGGCATGACCCTGCACGAAGGCAAGATCGCCGAGATGCGCACCGGTGAGGGCAAGACCCTGGTGGCGACCCTGGCGGTGTATCTCAACGCCCTGGAAGGCAAGGGTGTGCACGTGGTCACGGTCAACGACTACCTGGCCCGTCGCGACGCCAACTGGATGCGCCCACTGTACGAATTCCTCGGCATGAGCGTGGGCATCGTCACGCCCTTTATGCCGCCGGAAGAGAAACGTGAAGCCTATGCTGCCGATATCACCTACGGCACCAACAACGAATTCGGTTTCGACTACCTGCGCGACA
>CAYVPI010000280.1:0-3798 GCA_964453495.1 uncultured Pseudomonas sp.
CTCACGCCAGCCCTCGGGCTGCACCACACCCTTGCCGCCACCGGCGGTATGGACGTACGAATCGGGGTGAAAGACGCCTTCCAGGCCGCGTTCAAGCCCAGCCTTGGCCATGCTGTGCAACAGGTTCCAGGTCGCGCCGATGTACACGCGCTTGCCCTTGAGCTGGGTGGACATGTGGTCGAAAAACTTCGCCAGGTGCTGGGGCATGTCGGCCTGCAATTGGTCGAACGCCTTCTTCTTTTCCAACAGTTCCGGGCTGATCACCAGGCGGTCGAGGGTGCCTTTGGACTGCGCTGCGCGCAGCTTGGCGCCCAAGTGGAGCACGTCGGTGCTGAGCGTGGTCGGGTAGGCGGCATGGAAATGCGACTCGCTCGGCAACAGCGCTGGAATCATGGCGGCGTGGACGCGCACATGGCTCAGGTAGCCCCTGCGGTAGTAGGGGTAGATCGTGTGCAGATCGGGCTGTGGGGTGTCCGGCCCCTCCGTGTTCCACACCATCATCTTGCGCAGTTGGGCGAATTTTTCCCACTCACGTACGCCTTGGGGCAGGAACGACAGGGTACCGGAAGTGCCCGAGGTGTGACTGATGCGCAGCGCAGGTACGCCCTCGTCCATGGTCTCGAACCAGTCGTCCAGGCCCTGGCAATCGCTGACGTTTACCGCCGTGATGGCGTCGGCAACTTCCGGTGTCACCAGTTTGCCCAGCCATTTGTTGATCTGGCCGAAGCTGCGCTTCTCCAGCAACGAAGGCGGGTAGGACTTGTAGACGGTGTGTTCGAACAACAACGGCACCACATCGTCGAGCTGCTCGATGTGGTCCACGCCTTGGGCGTCGGCGAGTTTCTTGAGCACCGGAATGCGCTCGCGAAGTTCGGCGAAGCGCTGCTTCAGCGCATTGAGCTGCAACGCGTCGGTTTCGGCGCGGGGCAGCAGGCTCCAGGCCTGTTGGGAATAGTTGGCCAATGCTGCCGGGTTGTTCAGCAGTAGCTGGGTTTTTTGTTCTATCGACAGTTGTGCAGTGGGCATTTTCTGGCTCGCTACTCGACTATGAAACCGGCGAGGGCCGGGGGCAGGTGTTTTTCGAGTATGGGGATGCGGGCGCGGATTATCTTCCGGATCGGAGTGACCAGCTTATTTCTTTAAGCTGATGATAAATAAAGAGAAAAATCAAAAATTCAAGTGTGCGCCGAAGGGCTTTCCGGATCCATGGTTGGGGCCGCTGATTGAGGCCGTTGCGCGCATATACTCGGGCTTCAATTGCCAAAAACAAGTTCGCGCAATACAACTAATTCGTGAGGCTTTCATGTTGAAAATGGTGTTTCAGACCACTCCCTCGATGATCATCGAACCTGGTGCTTCTACCCGGCTCGCCGTCCAGGTCAAAGCCATGGGCTGTGCCTCGGTGTTGTTGGTGACCGACCCCGGCGTCGTGGCCGCCGGGCTGCTGGATGCGGTGCTCAGCGGCCTTGAAGCCGACGGTGTAGCCGTGACCGTGTTTTCGCAGGTACAGGCCGACCCACCGGAGTCGGTCATCCTGGCCGCGGTGTATGTCGCCAAAGCCAGTGGCGCCGAATGCGTCATCGGACTGGGTGGCGGCAGTTCGCTGGATGCCGCCAAGCTTGCGGCGCTGCTCGCGCGCAGTGATGAATCCCTGGAGCAGGTGTACGGCATCAACCAAGCCAAGGGCCCGCGCTTGCCGCTGATTCTGGTACCCACCACCGCCGGGACCGGTTCGGAGGTGACATCGGTCTCGGTGGTGACCACAGGTTCGGGCGAGAAGAACGTGGTCTACTCGCCACTGCTGCTGCCTGACATTGCCGTGCTGGATGCCGAGCTGACCCTGGGCCTGCCCGCCCATGTCACTGCGGCGACCGGTATCGATGCCATGGTCCATGCCATCGAGGCCTATACCACCAAAAACCTGAAAAACCCGATTTCCGATTGCCTGGCGCGCGAAGCGCTGAGCCTGTTGTCGGCCAACCTGTTCCAGGCCTGCCAGGACGGCACGGACCTTTGCGCGCGGGAAAACATGCTGCTGGGTGCAACCCTTGCTGGCATGGCGTTCGCCAATGCGCCGGTGGCGGCGGTGCATGCCTTGGCCTATCCGCTCGGTGCGCGGTTTCATGTGCCGCACGGGCTCTCCAACGCCTTGGTGCTGGGGCCGGTGATGCGCTTGAACCTGGAGGTTGTGGCGCCGTTGTACGCGCAGTTGGCAGAGATCGTGCTGCCAGGCGTCAGTGGCAACGATAGGGAGAAAGCGTCGGCGCTGGCGGACTACCTCGGTGCCTTGGCCGGCGAGCTTCATCTGCCAACTTGCCTGCGCGATGTCGGCATCGCCGAATCTGACATCGACGCACTGGCTGCCGATGCGATGAAGCAGACACGCCTGCTCGGCAACAACCCTCGGCCACTCAGCCTGGCCGATGTGCGCGCGATCTACCGGGAGATCCTATGAGCAAGAAGATCGAACGGCCGCGCCGAAATGAATTTCGCCGCTTTACCGTCATGCCATCGCGCTGGGGTGACCATGACTCCTATGGGCATGTGAACAACGTGGTCTACTACTCGTACTGTGAGTCGGCGATCACTGCGTTTTTGGTCGAACAGGGCACGCTCGATATTGCCACCAGCCCGGTGATCGGGTTGATCGTCAATTCGAGTTGCACCTACTTTTCGCCCATCAGCTTCCCCGACCAGATCACTGTCGCCATGAAAATTACCCACCTTGGCAATAGCAGCGCGCGGTACGAGCTGGCCCTGTTTCGCAACGATGAGCATGAAGCCGCCGCTGCGGCTCACATCATCTACGTGTATGTCGACCGGGCCAGCAACACCTCCGTGCCCATCCCACAAGCAGTGCGCACGGTGCTTGCACGTATCGCTGACTAAGTGAGCCGACTCGGTCATACTCCCTCTGGCTGCCACCTGGCGAATCTGTCGCGGTGGCAGCAGGCCGGCCTTGCCGAGGGAGCCCTGATCAGAGGACGCGTGGATGACGCACAAGAACATTGAGGATGATTGCGTGCTCAAGGTCGAAATTCCGGCTCAGCCACGCAAGGCCCCACGGCAGGCGCGCTCGGTCGCGCTGGTCACGGCCTTGAAGCAAGCCGCTCGCGAGATTATTGAAAACGAAGGCCGGGACGCCTTGAACACCGCGCACCTGGCGGCGTACGCCGGCGTGGGGATCAGTTCGATCTATGAATACTTCCCGACGATGGAGGCGTTGATCGCTGCGATTTTCGATGATTACCGGGCCCAGGCCCGCACCGAACTGTTCGCCGGCATCATGGCTCTACCGCCTGATGCCAGCCTGCTGGATGGAATTTTGCTGGCCTTGCGCGCCGTCCTGGCCAGTCACCGCAAGAAAACCCTGCTCGATCCGGTGTTTTGCGTGCGCTCCACGCATTACGACGAGCTGGTGCGATTGGATGTGGTCAAGGCCAAGCAGCTGTGGACCACCACGGCGAGCTCGGCCCTGATGAAGCGCTTCGCCAGCGAAGTCCGGGTCAAGGACCGGGAAAAAGCCGAGTTTCTGGTGTTCCAGACGTTGACGGCGTTGCCTCGGGCCATCCTGCTGGAAAAGCCGGACTACCTCACCGATGAAGAGACGCCCAGGATGATGGCGCGCATGCTGTATGCGCTGTTGACTGATCCGGATTGCTGAGCAGGAGCAAAACGACACTCCTGCTTGTGGGAGATTCTATGGTGCCTGCCAAGACCTCATCGCTGCGGTGCGGCGATCCGGCAAGCCAGCTTGTATGGTAAGACTTGAAGGGAGGAGGAGGGACAAAGCCAGAT
>CAYVPI010000281.1:0-3774 GCA_964453495.1 uncultured Pseudomonas sp.
CAAGGTAATTGGTGATTATTTGAACAGATTTTAGGGCCTTATCGCGGGCAAGCCCGCTCCTACAGGGGAGGGGGCCGCCGGATATCGGGCTCTTGTAGGAGCGGGCTTGCCCGCGATGCGGTATCAGGCCTTCTTCGCAGCCTTGGCCTGACGCTGACGCACCGCCTCGAACAGGCAAACCCCAGTCGCCACGGAGACGTTCAAGCTACTGACACTTCCCGCCATCGGCAGCTTCACCAGGTAATCGCAATGCTCGCGCGTCAAGCGACGCATGCCCTTGCCTTCAGCACCCATGACCAGAATGGTTGGCCCGGTCATATCGTGCTCGTACAGCTCCTGCTCGGCTTCGCCGGCAGTACCGACCACCCACAGCCCACGCTGCTGCAACTTCTCCAGCGTACGCGCAAGGTTGGTCACGGCCACCAGCGGGATTACTTCGGCTGCGCCACAGGCCACCTTGCGTACAGCAGGCGTCAAGGTTGCAGACTTGTCCTTGGGCACGACTACCGCCAGGGCACCGGCAGCATCGGCGGTGCGCAGGCAGGCACCGAGGTTGTGCGGATCGGTCACACCGTCCAGCACCAGGATCAGCGGCGCACCTTCAGTGCGATCCAACAGTTCCTCGAGCATCGCTTCGCCCCAGACCTGGCTTGGGCTGACCTCAGCGACCACGCCCTGGTGCACGCCTTCGACCCAGGCGTCCATCTCGCGGCGCTCGGCCTGGCCAACCGAAACGCGGTTCTGCCCGGCCAGTTCGACAATGACCTGCACGCGCGGGTCGCTGCGACCTTCCGACAGCCAGATCTGCTTGACCCGCTTGGGATGGTGGCGCAACAGGGCTTCTACGGCGTGTACACCGTAGATTTTTTCCAACTGACTCATGACTTGGCCTTCGGTTTACGCGCCGCGCCCGGCTTCGGCGGGCCTTTACGGTGTTTACTCGGTTTAGCGGGCTTGCCGGCCGTGGCCGACGACTTACTGCTCTTGCCGCCAGCGGCATGGCTGCTCTTGGCGTCGGCCAGCAGGGCCTTTTTCAATTCCCGGCTTTTGCGCACTTCGGCGTTTTTCGCCGCCGCATCGGACGAGCGATAGGCCTCGACCGGTGCCGGCTCCTTGGTGCGACGACCGATCTTGGCCGCTGCGCCAGGCGCTTTCTCCACCGGTGCTTCAGCCTGACGATGCTTGCGACCGATCGGAGCACTGAGGGTTTTCTCAGCCATCTCGAAATCGATCTTGCGCTCGTCGAGGTCAACGCGCATGACCCGCACTTCCACGGTATCGCCCAGGCGGAAGGTGCGCCCGGTGCGTTCGCCCGACAGGCGGTGATGCACAGGGTCGAAGTGGTAATAGTCACCCGGCAAGGCGGTGACATGCACCAGGCCTTCGACGTAGATATCGGTCAGTTCGACGAACAGGCCAAAACCCGTCACCGCCGTGATCACGCCCGGGAAGCTCTCGCCGACGCGGTCCTTCATGAACTCGCACTTGAGCCAGTTGACCACATCGCGGGTGGCTTCGTCGGCACGGCGCTCGCTCATGGAGCACTGCTCGCCCAACTGCTCCAGGCTGTTCTCGTCGTACGGGTAGATGCGCGCCTTGGGAATGGTCATCGCACCGGCACGCTTGACGTGCGGGGTATCCATCTTCGAATGGATGACACTACGGATCGCCCGGTGGGTGAGCAAATCCGGGTAGCGACGGATCGGCGAGGTGAAGTGGGTATAGGCTTCGTAGTTCAGGCCGAAGTGGCCATGGTTGTCCGAGCTGTACACCGCCTGGCTCAGGGAGCGCAGCATCACGGTCTGGATCAGGTGGAAGTCCGGACGACCGGCGATACCTGCCAGCAGCGCCTGGTAATCCTTCGGCGACGGACCGTCTTTGCCTTTGTGCAACGACAGACCCAGTTCACCGAGGAAGGCGCGCAGTTTTTCCAGACGCTCCGGCGGCGGACCGTCGTGAACACGGTACAGGGCCGGAATTTCGTGTTTTTTGAGGAACTCGGCGGTGGCCACGTTGGCCGCCAGCATGCATTCCTCGATCAGCTTGTGCGCATCGTTACGCACGGTCGGACGGATTTCGGCAATCTTGCGCTCGGTACCGAAAATGATCCGGGTTTCCTGCGTTTCGAAATCGATCGCGCCACGCACGTGACGAGCAGCCAGCAGCACTTTGTACAGTGCGTAAAGCTGCTTGAGGTGTGGCAGGACGTCGGTGTACTCGCCACGCAGCTGACGCGCTTCTGTGAGTTTCGGCGTTTCCAGCATCGCGCTGACCTTGTTGTAGGTCAGGCGGGCGTGGGAGTGAATCACCGCTTCATAGAAGCAGTAGTCGGTCATCTCGCCGGTTTTGGAGATGGTCATCTCGCAAACCATGGCCAGGCGATCGACGTGCGGGTTCAGCGAGCACAGGCCGTTGGACAGCTGCTCCGGCAGCATCGGCACGACGCGCTCGGGGAAGTACACCGAGTTGCCGCGAACCTGGGATTCGTTATCCAGTGCCGAACCGATCTTCACGTAGCTGGAAACGTCGGCAATCGCCACGTACAACTTCCAGCCGCCGGAGAACAGGCGCAGCTTGCCAGGCTTGGCTTCGCAGTAAACCGCGTCATCGAAGTCGCGCGCATCTTCACCGTCGATGGTCACGAACGGCAGATGGCGCAGGTCGATGCGCTTCTCTTTGTCTTTCTCTTCGACTTCCGGCTTGAGCTTGGCGGCTTCTTTCAGAACCGCTTCAGGCCAGACGTGCGGGATATCGTAGGTGCGCAGGGCCACATCGATTTCCATGCCCGGCGCCATGTAGTTGCCGACCACTTCGACCACATCGCCTTGCGGCTGGAAGCGCGGCGTCGGCCAGTGGGTGATTTTCACCTCGACGAACTGACCGATCTGCGCATTGGCGTTGCGGCCCGGGGTGACCAGCACTTCTTGCTGAATCTTCGGGTTGTCGGCAACGACAAAACCGATGCCGCCCTCTTCGAAGTAGCGACCGACGATGGTTTCGTGAGCTCGCGAAACCACTTCGACGATCACGCCTTCGCGGCGACCGCGACGGTCGAGGCCGGAAACACGGGCCAGCGCGCGGTCGCCGTCGAATACCAGACGCATTTGCGCCGGGCTCATGAACAGGTCGTCGCTGCCGTCGTCCGGCACCAGGAAGCCGAACCCGTCACGGTGACCACTGATGCGGCCAAGGATCAGGTCGAGCTTGTCGACCGGCGCGTACGTACCGCGACGGGTGTAGATCAGTTGTGCGTCGCGCTCCATGGCGCGAAGGCGGCGGCGCAGGGCTTCGACTTGGTCTTCTGTGGTCAGACCAAACTCTTCGACCAGTTGCTCGCGGGCAGCCGGCGAACCCCGATCGGCGAGGTGCGCCAGGATCAGTTCGCGGCTAGGAATAGGGTTTTCGTATTTTTCCGCTTCACGAGCGGCCTCGGGATCGAGGGACTGCCAATCGGCCATTAGAGAGAGTTCACCTTGTCTATATGCGAGTTAGTTTGGCATACGCGTATTGAAACGGGAAATTTCCGGCTCCAACAAGCTCTGCAACCCCGCCCTGGCGCCCGGAATTCGGCCTAGGGATCAACGACTTGGATTTTTTAAGTTTTTTTCCAAACGGGGCTTTACAGAGCAAAGACCCATCCGTATAGTGCGCCCCACAACGACGGCGACGCTGTTGTAGTTGAGAAGCGGCACGATGTGAAGCATCATGTAGCCTCGACGATTTGCCCAGATGGTGAAATTGGTAGACACGCCAGCTTCAGGTGCTGGTGACCTT
>CAYVPI010000282.1:0-3717 GCA_964453495.1 uncultured Pseudomonas sp.
CGGTCATGATGATGATGTTGTGATAGCGCAACTTGTCGATGTTGTACTCTTCGCGGCCGATGCCGCAGCCCAGCGCGGTGATCAAGGTGCCAACCTCTTGCGAGGAAATCATCTTGTCGAAGCGAGCCTTCTCAACGTTCAGGATCTTGCCTTTGAGTGGCAAGATTGCCTGGGTCCTGCGGTTACGTCCCTGCTTTGCAGAGCCGCCCGCGGAGTCACCTTCCACCAGGTACAGTTCGGAAAGGGCAGGGTCCTTCTCTTGGCAGTCCGCCAATTTGCCTGGCAGGCCAGCAATATCCAGCGCACCTTTGCGGCGGGTCATCTCACGCGCTTTACGTGCTGCTTCACGAGCACGCGCAGCATCGATCATCTTGCCGACAACCGCTTTGGCTTCGTTGGGGTTCTCTAACAGGAAGTCAGAGAAATACTTGCCCATTTCCTGCTCGACAGCGGTCTTCACTTCGGAAGAGACCAGCTTGTCCTTGGTCTGCGAACTGAACTTGGGGTCCGGAACCTTGACCGAAATGATCGCGGTCAAGCCTTCACGGGCGTCATCCCCAGTGGTTGCGACCTTGTTCTTTTTCGCCAGGCCTTCCTGCTCAATGTAGTTGTTCAGGTTACGCGTCAGGGCCGAGCGGAAGCCGACCAGGTGAGTACCACCGTCGCGCTGCGGGATGTTGTTGGTGAAACACAACAGGTTCTCGTTGAAGCTGTCGTTCCACTGCAACGCGATTTCTACACCAACCCCGTCATCGCGCTGTACATTGAAGTGGAACACTTCGTTGACCGGCGTCTTGTTGGTGTTCAAGTATTCGACGAACGCACGCAGACCGCCTTCGTATTTGAAGGTCTCGTCTTTGCCTGAGCGCTCGTCCTTCAGGACGATACCGACGCCCGAGTTCAGAAAGGACAGTTCACGAATACGCTTGGCCAGAATATCCCAACTGAAATGGATGTTCTTGAAGGTCTCGGCCGATGGCTTGAAGTGAATCTGAGTACCGGTGGTTTCGCTTTCACCAACGATTTTCATAGGCGCTTGTGGAACACCGTGGACGTACGTCTGTTCCCAAATTTTGCCGCTACGGCGTACGGTCAACACCAGCACTTCGGAGAGGGCGTTAACAACCGAAACACCTACGCCGTGCAAGCCGCCGGATACCTTGTAGGAGTTGTCGTCAAACTTACCACCGGCGTGCAGTACGGTCATGATGACCTCGGCCGCAGAAACGCCTTCTTCTTTGTGCACGTCTACCGGAATGCCGCGACCGTTGTCGCGTACCGTGATGGATTCATCAGGGTGGATGATGACACTGATGTCATCGCAGTGGCCGGCCAACGCCTCGTCGATAGAGTTATCGACCACTTCGAACACCATGTGGTGCAGACCGCTACCATCATCGGTGTCGCCAATATACATACCGGGACGCTTGCGTACGGCATCCAGCCCTTTCAGCACTTTGATGCTGGAGGAGTCGTACGTTTGATTTTCGCTCATGCCTTCACTCCCGATGGTCGTGGGTCTGGGTGATACGGCCCTGTTCCACGTGGAACAAAGCGACTGGCGTTTCCGTCTGCCAGCCTTCCCTCAATAATTCGTGATCTACACAGGTGATAAAAACCTGGCAGTGTAATTCTTCCAACAAACGACAAAGTGCGCGGCGATGTTGCTCATCCAATTCAGATGGCAAATCATCCACCAGATAAATACATTGGCCGCGCCGAGCCTGGCTTACCAGATGGCCTTGCGCAATTCGCAGTGCACAGACCACTAACTTTTGCTGGCCTCGCGAAAGGATCTCCGCAGCATTGTGTGCACCGAGCCTGAGGCGCAAATCTGCACGTTGCGGTCCAGCCTGGGTGTGCCCCATTTGCTGGTCTCGCGAAAGCGAAGAGGCGAGCACTTCACTGAGTTCTCGATCCTTGTCCCACCCGCGGTAGTAACTCAGGGTTAGGCCCTCGAGTTCGACCAGATCGCTCAGGGTTCTCTCAAAGACAGGCTTCAATGCCTTGATATAAGCGCGGCGGTATTCATCCAATTCAGCACTGGCCAGGCATAATTCCCGGTCCCAAGCCGCTTGTGAAGCAGCGTCAAGTGTACCATGCCGCAGCCATGAGTTCCGCTGCCGCAAGGCCTTCTGCAAGCGCTGCCAAGTGGACATGAATCGGGGTTCCACGTGGAACACTCCCCAATCCAAAAACTGCCGGCGAATTTTTGGTGCGCCTTCCAGCAGTCGAAAGCTGTCTGGATTTATCAGTTGCAACGGCAGTATCTCTGCCAGCTGCGCGGCACTTCGAGCATTCTGCCCATCAATGCGGATGGTGAAATCCCCTTGCCGCTCTCGAGATATCCCCAGGCTACTATGACCACCGCCATTGAGCTCGACCTGACCAAACACCGTACAAGCTAGTTGCTCGTACTGAATGACTGGAAGCAATCGAGTACTACGAAATGATCGGGCAAGGCCCAGCAGATGGATGGCCTCCAGCACGCTGGTTTTGCCGCTGCCATTGGCACCGTAGAGGATATTGATACGCGGGGAGGGGGAGAAGGTCACCGGGTGCAGGTTACGCACCGCGGTGACAGAGACACGACTGAGAGACATCTAGAGTCAGCTGATAGTTACAGGCGCATCGGCATAACGACATACGCAGAATCGTCGTTATCCGATTCCTGCACCAGGGCGCTGCTGTTCGAGTCGGAGAGAATCAAGCGCACTTGTTCAGTGGTCATGACGCCCAACACGTCGAGCAAGTAGCTGACGTTGAAACCGATTTCCAGGGAACCACCGTTGTACTCTACGCCCACTTCTTCTTCGGCTTCTTCCTGCTCTGGGTTGTTAGCCTGAATTTTGAGCTGACCCGCTGCCAGTTGCAGGCGGATACCACGATACTTCTCGTTGGACAGAATCGCCGTACGGCTGAATGCTTCACGCAATGCCTGGCGATCACCCACCACAAGCTTGTCACCGCCTTTTGGCAACACACGCTCGTAATCTGGGAATTTGCCGTCTACTAGCTTCGAGGTAAAGGTAAATTCGCCTGTAGTAGCTCGAATGTGATGCTGGCCCAATACGATGCTAACAGTGCCGTCTGGCTCGGTCAGCAAACGCGCCAATTCCAGGATGCCTTTGCGTGGAACAATGACCTGGTGCTTATCCGTCTGACCGATGTCTGCCTGCATCGAGCACATGGCCAGGCGGTGACCGTCGGTGGCCACGGCGCGCATGATGCCGGACGAAACCTCCAGCAGCATGCCGTTGAGGTAGTAGCGCACATCCTGTTGAGCCATGGCAAAACTGGTCCGCTCGATCAGTCGGCGAAGCTTGCTTTGCTCAAGGCTGCAAGTCAGCGAGCCTGGGCCTTCCTCGACAGTCGGGAAATCGTTAGCCGGCAGGGTCGACAAAGTGAAGCGGCTGCGGCCAGCCTTGATCACCAACTTTTGCTCATCGACTTTTACATCGATCAAAGCATCGCTCGGCAAGCTTTTGCAGATATCCATGAGCTTGCGAGCGGGTACGGTGATTTCGCCTGGTTCAGCCGGCTCTTCGAGCTGCACGCGGCCAACCAGTTCTACTTCAAGGTCTGTACCAGTGAGCGAGAGCTGCTGGCCTTGCACCACAAGCAATACGTTGGAGAGTACCGGCAAGGTCTGACGGCGCTCAACGACGCCTGCGACCAGTTGCAGGGGTTTCAACAGGGCTTCGCGTTGAATGGTGA
>CAYVPI010000283.1:0-3717 GCA_964453495.1 uncultured Pseudomonas sp.
CCATGAGGATGACCATCTTGCCTTGGCGGATGTCTTCAACCAGTTCTTCGATGCTGTTGAGCGCCACGCGGCACCCCCTTCAATTCAGGATTTGAGGTAGCCGTTGGCGGCCAGGAAACTTTCGGTAATGCCGCCCTGGGAAGGCTCGGCAGCCTTGTCACCGAGCAGCAAACGCTCCAGGTAACGGGCCAGCAGGTCCACTTCCAGGTTGACCCGGCGCCCGGCACGGTAATCGGCCATGATGGTTTCGGCCAAGGTGTGCGGCACGATGGTGAGCTCGAACTCGGCGCCATCGACTGCGTTCACGGTCAGGCTGGTGCCGTCGACGGTAATCGAACCCTTGTGCGCGATGTACTTGGCCAGGTCTTTCGGTGCACGGATGCGGAACTGGATGGCGCGTGCATTTTCGGTGCGCGACACCACTTCGCCAACGCCATCGACATGGCCGCTGACCAAGTGGCCACCCAGGCGGGTAGTCGGTGTCAGGGCTTTTTCAAGGTTGACCCGGCTACCGCTCTTGAGGTCGATAAACGCCGTGCAATCGAGGGTTTCACGGCTTACATCAGCCCAGAAGCCATCGCCTGGCAGCTCCACCGCCGTCAGGCAGACGCCGTTGACCGCGATGCTGTCGCCCAGTTTGACATCGCCCAGGTCGAGCTTGCCGGTCTCTACATAAACCCGCACATCACCGCCTTTGGGGGTCAATGAACGGATGCTGCCGATGGATTCGATAATGCCGGTAAACATGGGTCCTCCTCGAGAACAAGGCTGGCGCGGAGCGCAAGCCGATAATTATACGCTGAGCGCTGGCACAGGGATGGCAGTGACTTGCCAGTCATCGCCAATCGCGCGCATCTCAATGATCTTCAGTGTCGGCGCTTCACTCATGCGTGACATCGGCCATTCGAACAAGGGCCGCGCAGTCGAGCCGAGAAACTTTCCGGCAATGAACAAACGGTATTCGTCGACCAAGCCTTGGCTGGCAAAGGCGCCGGCCAAGCGTGGCCCAGCCTCGACCAGCACTTCACTGACGCCACGCCCGGCCAGTTCGGCCAGCAGTTTGCGTAAATCGACCTGGCCATCACTGCCCGGCAGTACCAGCAATTCCAACCCGGCTTGCGTATAGCCATCGTGCGCGGAATCGGCCGCGCAGGTCACCACCAGCACGGGGCCTGCTTGGAAAAACGGGGCATCGAGTGGCGTACGCAAGCGCCCGTCGATCAATACGCGCAAAGGCGGCCGCGCCAGAGCCAGGGCGGCCAGTTCCGGTTCCAGGCCTAGCTCATCGGCACGCACGGTCATGCGGGCATTGTCGGCGATGACGCTTTCGGCACTGGTCAGCACTACACTGGAGCGCGCCCGCAAGCGTTGCACTGCCGAGCGCGCGGCAGGGCCGGTGATCCATTGGCTTTCGCCACTGGCCATGGCGGTGCGGCCATCCAGGCTCATGGCCATTTTGACCCGCACATAAGGCAGGCCTTGTTCCATGCGCTTGATGAAGCCGGGGTTCAGCGCTCGCGCTTCACTCTCCAGCACCCCGCTGCACACTTCGATGCCAGCAGCGGCCAGCCGTGCCAGACCGCTGCCGGCCACTGCCGGGTTTGGGTCCTGCATTGCCGCTACCACCCGGGCAACGCCGGCCTTGACCAGCGCGTCGGCACAAGGCGGCGTGCGCCCATGGTGGCTGCACGGTTCAAGGGTAACGTAAGCAGTTGCGCCCAGTGCCCGCTCGGCAGCCTGGCGCAGGGCATGCACTTCGGCATGGGGCTCGCCGGCGCGTACGTGCCAACCTTCGCCGACGACTTCGCCATTGCGCACGATCACACAGCCCACCCGAGGATTGGGGTGGGTCGAATACAGGCCCTTGCGTGCCAATTCCAACGCACGCGCCATGTAGTGAGCGTCAAGCACCTGTTGTTCAGCTGGCATAGTCACTCTTTGGCCGGCTCGCGGGCCAGGCGGTCGATTTCTTCGCGGAATTCGTCGAGGTCCTGAAAGCGCCGATATACAGACGCGAAACGGATGTAGGCGACTTCGTCGAGCTTCTGCAGTTCGGCCATCACCAACTCGCCCACGACCAGGGATTTGACTTCACGCTCACCGGTTGCACGCAGCTTGTGCTTGATATGCGCCAGCGCCGCTTCCAGGCGCTCTACACTTACCGGACGCTTCTCCAGCGCGCGCTGCATGCCGGCACGCAGTTTTTCTTCATCGAACGGCTGGCGGCTGCCGTCCTGTTTGATCAGACGTGGCAATACCAACTCGGCCGTTTCAAAGGTCGTGAAACGCTCACCGCACGCCAGGCATTCGCGGCGTCGGCGAACTTGCTCGCCCTCGGCGACGAGGCGCGAGTCGATGACCTTGGTGTCGTTGGCACCGCAGAAGGGACAGTGCATGGTGGCAGGCAACAAAAAAAGGGAGGCTCATGTTAGCGCATCCCACTGGCAAGACAAGCCAAAGGGGTTACCATCGGCGCAGGATTAATGCTCTGGGAGAACTCAATGTCATTTCGCGCGCTCGTTATGCTCAGCTTCGCCAGCTTGCTCGTTGCCTGCAGCAGTGACAAGCCCAAGCCAGAATCGACCCAAGCGTCGGCTGCACAAACCACCAGGGCGCAACCCAACCTTGGCCCTCTGCCGGCGTATCAGCGCGAATTGAGCGGCTCCTTGCTGGGTGTGCCGGCCGGTGCCGAGGTCGAGCTGGCCCTGTTGGTAATCGACGAGCGCAGCCGGCCGCAACAGTTGCTGGCCAGCAGCAAGCTCAACGGCACCAGCCAGCCGCTGCCGTTCCAGCTGCGCTTCAACCCCGAAGCCTTTCCCGCCGGCGCGCGAGTTGAGTTACGTGGCCGCGCCAGCCAGTCCGGGCAATTGATCCTGCACTTGCCGTCCCGGCGCATCACCCAGCCGACGAGCCAGGCGCTCGGTTCAATGCAATTCGTAAAGGCGCCATGATGCCGGTCGCACACTTGCAAACTGCCTTGAGCGAATTGCTCGGCGATGCTCGACTGGTCATCAGCGAGCTGCCCGAAACCGCGCTGAAACTTTGGCTGATCGATGCCGAGAATATGGACCGCGCTTTCACCCCTGAAGAAACCCGGCGCATTCTCCATGAGCCACCCTACTGGAGCTTTTGTTGGGCCAGCGGCCTGGCCATGGCCCGCTACCTGGCCGAACAGCCGCAGTGGGTCCAGGGCAAGCGCGTGCTGGATTTCGGCGCCGGTTCCGGCGTGGCAGCCATTGCCGCGGCCAAGGCCGGTGCTTTGGAAGTGGTGGCCTGCGACCTCGATCCGCTGGCCATCGACGCCTGCCGGGCCAATGCCGCCCTTAATGACGTCGAACTGCAGTACTCGATGGACTTCTTCGAGGAGGCCGACCGCTTCGACCTTATCCTGGTTGCCGACGTGCTCTACGACCGCGCCAACCTGCCGTTGCTCGATGAGTTCCTCAGCCGTGGCCGCGAGGCATTGGTGGCAGACTCACGGGTGCGGGATTTCCAGCATCCGATCTATCAGCGGCTGGAGATGCTCGAGGCGTTTACCATGCCGGACCTGGCGGAGCCGTTGGAGTTTCGTAATGTGAGCCTGTACCACGCGCGGCGTGGTTGAGGGCCCCATCGCTGGCAATCGGAATGCCGCACCACCCGCTCCCACAGGGTTTACATGCCCTTTGTGGGAGATTCTATGGTTCAGGGGAAGCTCTCAAGCAGCTTTTGACACGT
>CAYVPI010000284.1:0-3640 GCA_964453495.1 uncultured Pseudomonas sp.
ATGATCCGCACCTTCGCCCACAGCACCCTGACCGAATTTGCCGCCAACTCGCGGGTACCGGTGATCAACGGCCTGTCCGATGACCTGCACCCCTGCCAATTGCTGGCCGACATGCAGACGTTCCTCGAGCACCGTGGCTCTATCCAGGGCAAGACCGTTGCCTGGATCGGCGACGGCAATAACATGTGCAACAGCTATATCGAAGCAGCCATCCAGTTCGACTTCCAGCTGCGCATCGCCTGCCCTGAAGGTTACGAGCCCAACCCGGCGTTCGTTGCCCAGGCCGGTGACCGTGTGACCATCGTGCGTGATCCGAAGGACGCCGTGGTCGGCGCCCATCTGGTCAGCACCGACGTCTGGACCTCCATGGGCCAGGAAGACGAAACCGCCCGGCGCTTGGCGCTGTTCGCGCCTTACCAGGTCAACCGTGCACTGCTCGACCTGGCTGCCCAAGACGTCCTGTTCATGCATTGCCTGCCCGCGCACCGGGGCGAGGAAATCAGCCTCGACTTGCTCGACGACCCCCGTTCGGTCGCCTGGGACCAGGCTGAAAACCGCCTGCATGCGCAGAAAGCGCTGCTTGAATTTCTTGTTGAACCGGCCTACCACCACGCATGAGTCAACCTTTACTGCTTAACCTGCGCAACCTGGCCTGTGGCTACCAAGACCAGCGCGTAGTACAGAACCTCAACCTTCACCTCAATGCCGGCGACATTGGTTGCCTGCTGGGCTCGTCAGGGTGCGGCAAGACCACCACCCTGCGCGCCATCGCCGGCTTCGAACCGGTCCACGAAGGTGAAATCCAGCTGGCCGGCGAAGTCATCTCCCAGGCGGGTTTCACCCTGGCCCCGGAGAAGCGCCGGATCGGCATGGTGTTCCAGGACTACGCCCTGTTCCCGCACCTGACGGTGGCCGAGAACATTGCGTTCGGTATCCGCAAGCACCCGCAGCCGGCCCGAGTGGTCGACGAAATGCTGGAATTGGTCAAGCTCAACGGATTGGGCAAGCGCTACCCCCATGAACTGTCCGGCGGCCAACAACAACGCGTCGCCCTGGCGCGTGCGCTGGCGCCCGAGCCGCAACTGCTGTTGCTCGACGAGCCCTTTTCCAACCTCGACGTTGAACTGCGCCGCCGCCTCAGCCACGAAGTACGGGACATCCTCAAGAGCCGCGGCACCAGCGCCATCCTGGTCACCCATGACCAGGAAGAAGCCTTCGCCGTCAGCGACCACGTGGGCGTGTTCAAGGAAGGTCGGCTGGAGCAGTGGGATACCCCCTACAACCTTTATCACGAGCCACTGACACCTTTCGTTGCCAGCTTTATCGGCCAGGGCTATTTCATCCGTGGGCAGTTGACCAGCCCTGAATCGGTACAGACTGAACTGGGCGAATTGCGCGGCAACCGTGCCTACACCTGGGCCCAAGGCAGCGCAGTGGACGTATTGCTGCGCCCGGACGATATCGTCCACGCCCCGGACAGCTCGCTCAAAGCCAGGATCGTCGGCAAGAGCTTCCTCGGTGCCGCAACGCTCTACCGCCTGCAATTGTCGACCGGCAGCCAGCTGGAAGCGATCTTCCCGAGCCACATCGACCAAGTGCCCGGCAGCGAAGTCGGCATCGCGGTGGCAGCCGATCACCTGGTGCTGTTCCTGGCACCCGGCAGCGTGGCCGCGCAGTTGCCTGCGGCGGAAAACGGTGTGCGCCGCTACAGTTCCGCGACCTGATTCAACCGTGTATCGGCGCTGCCGCAACACGGCAGCGTCCTTATGCATCTCAATCGAGCAGTTATTGCCCGCTGGCTACCCGCATACAGCTTGCCGCACTCAGCTTCGGCCAATATCCGCAAAGATCGCCCCTGTCTGCTCAGCCAACACCGCCGGCGCCAGTTCAACTTCCAGCCCACGCCGCCCCGCACTGACATGTATCGTCGCGAACAGCTGCGCCGACTGGTCAATAAAGGTACGCAAGCGCTTCTTCTGCCCCAGTGGACTGATCCCACCCAGTAGATAACCCGTCGCACGCTGGGCCGCCACCGGGTCAGCCATTTCGCATTTCTTGACCCCTGCTGCATGGGCCAGCGCCTTGAGATCGAGCGTGCCGGCTACCGGCACCACAGCCACCAGCAGTTCGTTCTTTTCACTGCTGGCCAGCAAGGTCTTGAACACTTGCGCAGGGTCGAGCCCCAGTTTCTCAGCGGCCTCCAGGCCATAGGAAGCAGCTTTGGGATCGTGCTCGTAGCTGTGAATACGGTGCTCGGCGCGAACTTTCTTCAACAAATCCAGTGCGGGGGTCATTCCAGGACTCCAGGTCGAAAACGGTGTTTCGGAATCTTCAGATAGCAGCGGAGCACGATAGCCGATTCAACGCGGAATTCTCCTCTATCCCCTTCAGAAATTTCGAGCTTTACAGTATCGAAGTCGCAATCAGCAGTCAGATTGTGGCCGACGGTTCACTTTCGACCTTTGACATTAGCGTTTCTTGTCTATATTTTTTCGTTTCTGAATATGCAGCGCACCAGCAAGGTGCGCTTTCGTGCAGCAAGCCCGATAGAACGGGGATGTTTGTGTCGGGTCACCGCAGAGCGCATCAGGCGCCACACAACAACAAGAAACGAGGTCACGTATGACGACTGCACTGCAACAACCCAGCTTATCCAGCCAATGCATGGCCGAGTTCCTTGGTACTGCGCTGCTGATCTTCTTCGGCACCGGGTGCGTTGCCGCGCTCAAGGTGGCGGGTGCCAGCTTTGGCCTGTGGGAAATCAGCATCATCTGGGGCATTGGCGTGAGCATGGCCATCTACCTCACCGCCGGGGTTTCCGGAGCACACTTGAACCCTGCCGTGAGTATCGCCCTGTGCTTGTTTGCCGATTTCGACAAGCGAAAACTGCCGTTCTACGCCCTGGCCCAGGTCGCTGGCGCATTCTGTGGGGCTGCGCTCGTTTATGTGCTCTATAGCAACCTGTTCTTCGATTACGAACAAAGCCATCAGATGGTACGCGGCAGCCAGGCGAGCCTGGAGCTTGCCTCGGTGTTCTCCACTTACCCACACCCTGCCCTCTCCACCGGCCAGGCATTTTTGGTAGAAGTCATCATCACCGCCGTGCTGATGAGCGTGATTATGTCGTTGACCGACGACAACAATGGCCTGCCGCGCGGCGCCATGGCGCCCTTGTTAATCGGCCTGCTGATCGCAGTGATCGGTAGTGCCATGGGCCCGTTGACCGGTTTCGCCATGAACCCGGCCCGGGACCTTGGCCCCAAGCTCATGACTTTCTTCGCTGGCTGGAGTGATATTGCCCTTACCGGTGGCCGCGATATTCCCTATTTCCTGATTCCTGTTTTTGCGCCAATCATAGGTGCATGCCTCGGCGCTGCCCTGTATCGCGGCCTGATTGCGCGAAACTTGCCCAGTGCCGCCAGCGCGGCTGCGCAGACGGACGATAATTCCCAGGGCAAGGTGCGCGCATCCTGATGCCACCCGGCCGGCGAACCTGCGGTGTTCGCCCTGCCCCCCGATCACACCCTATTTTGTGCAAGGCCAACGACATGACAGACACCCAGAACAAGAACTACATCATTGCCCTGGACCAGGGCACGACCAGTTCGCGGGCCATCATTTTCGATCGCGATGCCAACGT
>CAYVPI010000285.1:0-3494 GCA_964453495.1 uncultured Pseudomonas sp.
TGAGGGTCGAGCCAATCACGTTGGGCTTGTTCAACTCCTGCAGGCTGCGGTGCAGTTTCGCCGCACGGCGCCGCACGTTCAGCCCGCCCGGAAGAATGCCTTCATGCTTGAGGCCTTGTTCGACGCAGTCCTGCATGGCACGCCAGAGCGACATGAGCCCTGCACGAATTTCCACTTCACTGCGCCAGACTTTTTCATTGGCCATCATCAGCTCAGACACGCGCAGGCTGTGCCGCTCACACAGCTCCAGCAATTCGACCGCACTGTTGAAATCATAGGGCAGGATGGTGTTATCGGCGTCCAGTACGCCGCTGGCGGCCTGGGCCGCATCGACGACGAAACCACCCCCGACCGAATAGTAGGTATCGCGGTGCAATTCACCGGTTTCACCTTCGGCGATCAGGGTCATGGCGTTGGGATGGTAGGGCAGGTTTTCCTCGAGCAGGCGCATGTCGCGCTGCCAGATAAAAGGCACTGCCAGGTTTCCAGCAAGCTGCAAGGTGTCGGTTTCGCGCAGGGTCGCAATGTGCAGTCCAATCGTGGTCGGGTCGATCGAGTCGGGCCATTGCCCCATCAGCCCCATGATCACTGCGTTGTCGCTGCCGTGGCCGATGCCGGTAGCCGAGAGGGAACCATAGAGACGCACTTCGATGCGTCGCACACGGGGCAGCTCCTCGCGCTCCCGCAATCCCTGGACGAACAATGCAGCGGCGCGCATGGGCCCGACCGTGTGCGAACTGGATGGGCCGATACCGATCTTGAACAGGTCAAACACGCTGATGGCCATTGTCGCGAACCTCCTGAATAGGCAGACCCCCGGTGCCACGGCACCGGGTGACGGAGCTGCTACGCTGAAAGTGCAATCCGCCGGGATGCGCGCATGATCAGCCTTTTACCAGGGTGCCTTACGTCTGCAACCGACTCACTCTTGCCCACTAACGCCGCCACGTCGTTACGGCGTTTTTTCGCCGTTTTTCAAGCGGTGCAGTTGGCCAGAATCGCATTTCAAGCACGCAAAAAATCTATAAACGACCTCATCGACACTGGATACGACTCTGTCTGTACTGGATACGACGCACCCTGTAGGCGTTTGATTTCCCCTGTTACATGATCAGTCTCGACTCGATTGCAAGGCATTCGTCCAGCGCGGTTGCGCAACCGCCCTGCTCCTGCCTCCAACCGCAACCAACTATAAGTGCGGCCGCCTCCGGGGAAGCCGCCAAAAAACACCAAGGAGTCAATTCATGAAAGGTTCACCCTCGTTGTTGTTGGCCGCCATGCTGAGCCTGCCTGTACTGGCCCAGGCCGCGGAGCCCGAGTCCTGTCAAACCGTCAACTTTTCCGATGTCGGCTGGACCGACATTACCGTGACCACCGCGGTGACCAGCGCCGTTCTGCAGTCGCTGGGCTACAAGACCCGCACCACCATGATTTCCGTACCGGTGACCTACAAGTCCCTGGCCGATGGAAAGAACATGGACGTGTTCCTTGGCAACTGGATGCCGACCATGGAAAACGACATCAAGCCGTACCGTGATGCCGGCACCGTGGAAACCGTGCGCGCCAACCTGGAGAACGCCAAGTACACCCTCGCCGTGCCCGAAGCGCTGTATGACAAGGGCCTGAAGGACTTTGCCGATATCGCCAAATTCAAGAAGGAGCTTGACGGCAAGATCTACGGCATCGAGCCCGGCAACGACGGCAACCGCATGATCCAGACCATGATCGACAAGAACGCCTTTGGCCTTAAGGACGCCGGCTTCAAGGTGGTCGAATCCAGCGAAGCGGGCATGCTCTCGCAAGTCGATCGGGCCCAGCGGCGTAACACCGATGTGGTCTTCCTGGGCTGGGAACCCCACCCGATGAACACCCGCTTCAAGATGAAATACCTGAGCGGTGGCGATGAATTTTTTGGCCCCAACTACGGCCAGGCCACCATCTACACCAACACCCGCAAGGGCTATGCCGAGGAATGCAGCAACGTAGGCCAGTTGCTGAAAAACCTGTCATTCACCCTGAATATGGAAAGCACCCTGATGGGTAATGTCCTGGACGACAAGATGAAACCCGATGCAGCAGCCAAGGCCTGGCTGAAACAGAACCCGCAGGTGCTCGACACCTGGCTGGCTGGCGTCACCACCGTTGATGGCAAACCGGGGCTGGAGGCCGCCAAAGCCAAGCTCACGCAGTAACCACTGACTCCAGGCGGGTTCGCCCGCCTGGATCCGTACTCATCTCTTCGCATGTGGACGTTCACTATCATGCTGATCGATCAAAAAATACCTTTGGGCCAGTACATAGCAGGGTTCGTTGAATGGTTGACGCAACACGGCGCCAATTACTTCGACGCCTTTGCCCAAGCACTGGAATTTATGATTCACGGCGTCACTGGCGCCCTGACCTGGTTTAACCCTTTCGTCCTGATCGGCCTGATCGCGGTGATCGCCCACTTGATTCAGCGCAAATGGAGCTTGACCGCTTTTTGCGTGCTGTCGTTTTTGCTGATCTTCAATATGGGCTACTGGCAGGAAACCATGGAAACCCTGGCCCAGGTGCTTTTCGCCACCATGGTCTGCGTTGCCATCGGCGTACCGCTAGGCATCGTCGCGGCGCACAAGCCGATGTTCTACACCATGCTACGGCCTGTACTAGACTTAATGCAGACGGTTCCCACTTTCGTCTACCTGATCCCGACCCTGACCCTGTTCGGCCTGGGCGTGGTACCGGGCCTCATCTCTACGGTGGTCTTCGCCATCGCCGCACCGATCCGGCTGACCTACCTGGGTATCTGCGATGTACCGCAGGAACTGCTGGACGCGGGTAAAGCCTTCGGCTGCTCGCGCCGGCAACTGCTGTCGCGTATCGAACTGCCCCATGCCATGCCGAGCATCGCTGCCGGTGTCACGCAATGCATCATGCTCTCGTTGTCGATGGTGGTCATCGCGGCGCTGGTGGGTGCCGATGGTCTGGGTAAACCTGTGGTCAATGCACTGAACACTGCTGATATCGCCCTGGGCTTCGAAGCAGGCCTGGCGATCGTACTGCTGGCGATCATGCTCGACCGTATCTGCAAACAACCCGACGCCAAAGTAGGGGGTGACGCATGAGCATTATTCGCTTCGATAACGTTGACGTTATCTTCTCCAAGGATCCACGCGAGGCACTCAAGCTGCTGGATCAAGGCATGACCCGTAACGAGATCCTGAAAAAGACCGGGCAGATTGTTGGTGTTGAAAAAGCCAGCCTGGACATCGAAAAAGGTGAGATCTGCGTACTGATGGGCCTGTCCGGCTCCGGTAAATCCAGCCTGCTGCGTTGCATCAACGGCTTGAACACCGTCAGTCGCGGGAAGTTGTTCGTCGAGCATGAAGGCCGGCAGATCGACATCGCCTCCTGCAGCCCGGCCGAACTGAAGATGATGCGCACCAAGCGCATCGCCATGGTGTTCCAGAAGTTCGCCCTGATGCCTTGGCTGACGGTGCGCGAGAACATCA
>CAYVPI010000286.1:0-3430 GCA_964453495.1 uncultured Pseudomonas sp.
TCACCCTAGATTGTATTTCCTCTTCAAGACACAAGCTGCCGCCAGGCTGCGTCCGCATACGTAGAATGCGCAATCAACCGCACAAGACAGTTGCTGCCACGGGGTGGTAGCTCTGGAGCCGCCGCCGCGGTACGTGGGAATGAGGTGTCAGTAGCTGTTAGGTTTGGGCTTATACGCACAATACCCCGGCCGCGGCCCGATCTTGGGGTGGTTGCGGCAGGTATCCGGGCGTAGCTCGTAAATGGTGCACAAGCGGCTCTTGCGGTCCAGATACATGCAATCGTTGTTGCTCATGCGGGTCAGGGTGAAGATTCCGGACTTCTGGTTGAAGCGTTCTACAATGCCTTCCTTCTGTAGGCGCTTGGCCACGTTCTTCGGCGGCTCGCCTTTTTCGAACTCATCGACTACACCAATACGGATCAGATCCTTGAGCTTTACCTCTACCGGCATGGTGCAGCAGCTCGACATGCAACTTCCGCACATGTAGCTGGAGTACTTCTGCCAGGTTTCCAGGCGGTCGATTTCGGCAGCGGCAATCAGTGTAGGCTTCATCAGATTATGGTATTCAGGGGTAATCGGGCGCGCGATGATACCGGAGCTGGTGAAATTTTGAACAACCATTTGCCGGTTTTTATTTGCGAGTTTTCGCTGTGATGCGCAGATTGTCACGAACCAGGGCTTTCTGCTTTTGTCGAACCGTCTAGGCTCAGTCTTCTCCCATCCCTAAATCGTCAACTTCCCAGAGGACTTTCCATGTCTGAGGAACCGCTTGTTCGTGACGCTGAGGTGGCAGCCTTCCGTGCCGCTGTGCTGGCCAAGCTTACCTACGCGGTAGGCAAGGACCCGGACCATGCCTTCGACCACGACTGGTTCGAAGCCATCGCCCTGGTGGCACGTGATCATATGGTCGACCACTGGATGGATCACACCCGGCAGATTTACCGCAAGAACCAGAAGCGGGTGTATTACCTCTCCCTGGAGTTCCTGATTGGCCGCTTGCTCTTCGACAGCCTGAGCAACCTGGGCATACTCGATGTGGCCCGTGAAGCCTTGACCGGCCTTGGCGTAAACCTGGAGCGCATTCGCCTGCTAGAGCCTGACGCGGCGCTGGGCAACGGTGGCCTGGGGCGGTTGGCGGCTTGCTTCATGGAAAGCATGTCGACCTTGGGTATTGCCGCCCACGGTTATGGCATCCGTTATGAACATGGCCTGTTTCGCCAGGCGGTGGTCGATGGCTGGCAGCAGGAGCAGACCGAGAACTGGCTGGATTTCGGTAACCCCTGGGAGTTCGAACGCCCGGAGGTCATATACCCGATCAGTTTCGGCGGCAGCGTCGAGACTGTGCACAGTGATGATGGCCACACCAAGCAGGTCTGGTGGCCGGCCGAGACCGTACGGGCGGTCGCCTATGACACGCCGGTAGTGGGCTGGCGCGGAGCCAGCGTTAACACCCTGCGCTTGTGGCGGGCACGGGCCCTGGAGGAGCTGCACCTGGAGCGTTTCAATGCCGGCGATCACCTCGGCGCGGTTGCAGAAGTCGCTCGTGCGGAAAGCATTTCGCGGGTGTTATACCCGGCCGATAGCACTGAAGCAGGGCAAGAGTTGCGCCTGCGCCAGGAGTATTTTTTCGTTTCCGCGTCGTTGCAGGATTTGCTTCGCCGCCACCGCAACATGCACGACACGCTGTTCAACCTGCCCGACCAGGCAGCTATCCAGCTCAACGACACGCACCCTTCGATCGCCGTTGCCGAGTTGATGCGTCTGTTGGTCGATGAACACGGCATTGAGTGGGACAGCGCCTGGCAGATCACCGTCAAGACGCTGGCCTATACCAATCACACCTTGCTGCCCGAAGCCCTGGAAACCTGGCCGGTAGGCTTGATGGAGCGCATGTTGCCGCGGCACATGCAGATTATCTACCTGATCAATGCCTATCACATCGACTCCTTGCGTGCGCAGGGCATCCATGATTTTGACGTGTTGCGTGCCGTTTCCTTGATCGAAGAAGACAACGGCCGCCGGGTACGTATGGGGAACCTGGCGTTTCTCGGCTCCCATAGCGTCAACGGGGTGTCGGGCCTGCACACGACCTTGATGCGCAGCACGGTATTTGCCGAGCTGCACAAGCTTTACCCGGGGCGTATCAACAACAAGACCAACGGCATCACCTTCCGCCGCTGGCTCTACCAAGCCAATCCCGAGTTGACCAACATGCTGGTCGAAGAGTTGGGCAAAGAAGTTCTGGATGATCCGGAACAACGCCTGATCGGCCTGGAGCCCCTGGCCGAAAAGCCGGCGTTCCGCAAACGTTTCGCCGAGCAGCGCCTGCACAACAAAAAGGCCCTGGCCCAACTGATACACGAGCGCCTTGGCATCGACATCAACCCCGAGGCGATGTTCGATGTGCAGGTCAAGCGGATACACGAATACAAGCGCCAGCTGCTCAATCTCTTGCATACCGTGGCGTTGTACCAGGCTATTCGTGCCGAACCGGGTACCGATTGGGTGCCGCGGGTGAAAATCTTCGCCGGCAAGGCTGCTGCCAGTTATGCCCAGGCCAAGTTGATCATCAAGCTGGCCAACGACATCGCTCGCACTGTGAACAACGACCCGACCGTGCGCGGCCTGCTCAAGGTGGTGTTCCTGCCCAACTACAATGTCAGCTTGGCCGAAAGCATCATTCCGGCAGCTGACCTGTCCGAGCAGATCTCCACTGCAGGCTATGAGGCTTCCGGTACCAGTAACATGAAGTTCGGCCTCAATGGTGCGCTGACCATCGGTACCCTAGATGGTGCCAACGTGGAAATGCGTGATCGGGTAGGGGCCGAGAACATGTTCATCTTCGGCCTTACCGCCAAGCAGGTGGAGGCACGCAAGCGCAGCGGGGAGTTCGGGGCGCATGCCGCCGTCGCCGCCTCATACCGCCTCAACGATGTGTTGCAGGCGATCCGCAGCGGTGTTTTTTCGCCTGACGATCCGGCTCGCTACATGGGCCTGGTCGATTCTCTGGTGGCTCACGATCGCTTCCTGGTCTGCGACGATTTCGATGCCTACTGGGAGGCGCAGCGCCGGGTCGACGCGCTCTGGCACGACCCCAAGCAGTGGTGGCGAGTGGCAGTGCTCAACAGCGCGCGCATGGGCTGGTTCAGTTCCGACCGCACCATTCGTGAGTACGCCAGCGAGATCTGGAAGGCGCTGGAGTGAAACACGGCCCGGGGGTTTTCGCGCTACGGTCAGCCGGGCGCGTGAACTCTGGGGCCTTAAAGCCGGTCTGATTGCCGGTAACGATGTTCCTATTGCGTCGCTATTCGTCCCTATTGCTCGCTAGGTTTTCACTCTCCCTGTAAACTGCGCGGGTTTTATGACCCCATTTTTCGGAGCCGTCCATGTCCCGCGTTACCCTGAGTCGCTATTTGATTGAGCAGACCCG
>CAYVPI010000287.1:0-3407 GCA_964453495.1 uncultured Pseudomonas sp.
GTCAGTGGCTCCGGCATTCACGACGAACGGCGAGCATAACTGAAGATGAGACAAAATGTGACCAGAGCCGGGTCGAGGAATGGCTAACGTACAGGCTCTGGCGCGAGTGGTGCGCATTTAAGCGGATTGAGTATCTACTCGCTAACGTCGAGCTTACATTGAATTGATAGGCCGCCACCAAACAGTAAGTCGAACGATAACTTATACTGTTTAGTGTGTTTGTTGAGAGTGGCAGTGTATTTTCCGGTAATGGCATAAGCCGATCCGCTATCAGCTTGGTAACTCACTTCCTTTAGCCACGTTGGAGGGTCAAATGTTTGCTCCTCTCCAGGGGTATCGCGATCGATAAGGACAGTCATTATTTTTTGATTTGGGCCGGCAAAATCGAAATAACCGTTGATTTGTATGTTGGGTCCTTCGTGCCATATATAAATTTGCTCGGTATGAAAATTTACTCCTTTAATTGTCCATTCGAAATGACCGCTAGACTTCGTCCCGCGCGGAGTTTTATCAGTCGACATATTGTGGTCGTCCCTTGAAGATGTTCGGATAGTCGAGTGACAGGCTAGGGCATTAGTAATAGGGTTGATACTGTCATTAATGACAGTTTTTATATCCGATCGCGATAGCTGTTCAGAAAATCATGTGTGCAGTGGCCAGAGCACGCTCTGGCCACTGCAGTGTGTGACTAGAACAACACCTTCGCCACATCCGCAAAGCGCTTGGCAAAGTGCACGGTAATCCCTTCCTTCAGGTAGTCCGGCAGTTCGTCAAAACTGCCACGGTTCGGCTCCGGCAGGATCAATTCGAAGATTTTCTGGCGCCGCGCCGCAATCACCTTCTCACGCACCCCGCCAATCGGCAGTACATGCCCGGTCAGCGTGAGTTCGCCGGTCATGGCGATGCCTTTTTTCGGCGCCTGGTTTCGGGCGAGCGAGAGCAGGGCGCTGGCCATGGTCACGCCGGCGCTCGGGCCGTCTTTCGGGGTGGCGCCTTCCGGGACGTGCAGGTGGACGAAGGCTTCGTCGAAGAATTTCGGATCACCGCCAAACGACTTCAGATTCGAGCTGACGTAGCTGTAGGCGATTTCCGCCGACTCTTTCATCACGTCGCCCAGTTGCCCGGTGAGTTTGAAGCCACGGTTGAGCGTGTGGATGCGGGTGGCTTCGATCGGCAACGTTGCGCCGCCCATGCTGGTCCAGGCCAGGCCGGTGATCACGCCGGTGCCGGACAGCACTTGCTCGTTGCGGAACACCGGATGGCCGAGCGAGGCTTCCAGGTCTTTCGGCCCGATTTTGATCACCGCTTTCGGCTCGTCGATCAACTTCACCACGGCTTTGCGCACCAGTTTGCCCAGCTGTTTTTCCAAGTGGCGCACCCCGGCTTCACGGGCATAACCGTCGATCAGGGCTTTGAGCGCGCTGTCGCTGATGCTCAAGCTGCCTTTGGACACGCCGGCCTTTTCCAGCTGCTTGGGCCACAGGTGACGCTTGGCGATGGCGATTTTTTCTTCGGTGATGTAACCCGACAGGCGAATCACTTCCATCCGGTCCAGCAATGGGCCGGGAATCGAATCCAGGGTGTTGGCGGTGCAGATGAACAGCACTTTCGACAGGTCCATCCGCAGGTCGAGATAGTGGTCGAGAAATTCGACGTTCTGTTCCGGGTCCAGCGTTTCCAGCAGCGCCGAGGCCGGGTCGCCCTGGTAGCTTTGGCCCATCTTGTCGATTTCGTCGAGCATGATCACCGGGTTCATCACTTCGACGTCTTTCAACGCCTGCACCAGTTTGCCCGGCTGCGCGCCGATGTAGGTGCGGCGATGGCCCTTGATCTCGGCTTCGTCGCGCATGCCGCCGAGGCTGAAGCGGTAGAACGGCCGGCCGAGGGATTCGGCGATGGATTTGCCGACACTGGTTTTACCCACGCCCGGCGGGCCGACCAGCAAGACGATGGAACCGCTGATCTCGCCTTTATAAGCACCGACCGCAAGGAATTCGAGGATGCGGTCCTTGATGTCGTCGAGGCCGGCGTGGTGTTTGTCCAGCACCTTGCGCGCGTGCTTGAGGTCGAGTTTGTCCTCGCCGTACACGCCCCACGGCACCGAAGTCGCCCAGTCGAGGTAGTTGCGGGTGACGGCGTATTCCGGCGAACCGGTCTCGAGGATCGACAGCTTGTTCATTTCCTCTTCGATGCGTTTCTGTGCCTGGCTCGACAGCACCTTGCCTTCCAGACGCTGCTCGAACTGTTCGATGTCGGCGCTGCGGTCGTCCTTGGTCAGCCCCAGTTCTTGCTGGATGACCTTGAGTTGTTCCTTGAGGAAAAACTCGCGCTGATGCTCGCCGATCTTGCGGTTAACTTCGGCGGAAATCTCTTTCTGCAGCCGTGCAACTTCGACTTCCTTGCGCAGCATCGGCAGGACTTTTTCCATGCGCTTGAGCATAGGCACGCAGTCGAGCACTTCTTGCAGCTCGCTGCCGGTGGCCGAGGTCAGGGCGGCGGCGAAGTCGGTCAGCGGCGACGGATCGTTGGGGCTGAAGCGGTTGAGGTAGTTCTTCAGCTCTTCGCTGTACAGCGGGTTGAGCGGCAGCAGTTCCTTGATCGCGTTGATCAGCGCCATGCCGTAGGCCTTGACCTCGTCGGTCGGCTCGGTGGGCTGGTGCGGGTATTCGACTTCCACCAGATACGGCGGGCGATGGTGTTTGAGCCAGGTGCGGATGCGCACGCGGGTCAGGCCTTGGGCGACGAATTGCAGTTTGCCGTTTTCGCGACTGGCGTGGTGCACCTTGACCAGAGTGCCGTACAGCGGCAGGGCCGAGGTGTCGAAATGGCGCGGATCTTCCTGGGGCGTGTCCATGTAGAACAGGGCCAGGGAGTGGTGATCGGATTTGCTCACCAGATCCAGGGTTTCAGCCCAGGGTTCTTCATTGACGATAACCGGCAGCACCTGGGCCGGGAAGAACGGGCGGTTGTGGATCGGGATGATGTAGACCTTGTCCGGCAGGTTCTGGCCGGGCAGGGCGAGGCCTTTGCCGGTGGAATGGTGTTCGGCGTTCTCTGGGTCGGCGTATTCGCTCGGGTCTTCAGGGAATTCTTGCTGGTCGCTCATGGGGCACCTGCGCAATGGGGTATGGGTCTTAGATGGGGCAGGTGGGGGGTGGTTTCAATGGGGCAGGATATTTCTGGGTGTGTGTTCAGGGTTTGGACAGGTGCTTTTGACTTGGCGGCCTTTGGGCCGACCATGTTCTTGGGGGTTGGGTACATATCCGTTTCTGCGGCAACGGCGGCTGGCGGTTTCGCCCTTACGGCGACTCACTTTTTTTACAAGCGCCTAAAAAAAGTAAGCAAAAAAACGCTCGCCCCAAGCGTCCGGCCCCTCGCTAAGGCTCGGCGTACCTTCGCTCCGGTAT
>CAYVPI010000288.1:0-3400 GCA_964453495.1 uncultured Pseudomonas sp.
GGTCCGAGCCGTTAACGTAAAGCAAAGCCGTTTATAGAGGAAGGACTCGTGGAACTATCGCTCTTAGTTTGGTTATTGCCGACCCTCGCCCTGGTGGTGGGTGTCGCCATTGGTTTCCTGGTCGCCCGCCTGCTGCCCAACGCCGCCCCGAGCAGCACGCAACGGCAGCTGGACGACATCCAGGAGCGTTTCGACAGCTACCAGAACGAAGTGGTGACCCATTTCAACAGCACCGCCGCCCTGGTGACCAAACTCACCCAGAGCTACCAGGAGGTCCAGGAGCACCTGGCCGACGGCGCCAACCGCCTGGCACTGGACGAAGTCACCCGCCAGCGCCTGCTCGCCTCGCTGCACGCCGACGCCACCCCCGCGCCGCGCGAACGCCTGACCCCACCAAGGGATTCGGAGCCACCGCGTGACTACGCACCGAAAGTGCCGAACGCGCCTGGGATGCTTGATGAGCATTATGGGTTGAAGCGCTAAGCGACTGCCTGCTCGCAAAAGCCCGCCATTTGATTGAATGGCGGGCTTTTTTGTGTCCAACTTCCAGACAAGCATTGAATTGTAACTATGTCGCATCGTGAAGTCCCACTTTCCTACAAGCGGAATTGCAATTACGGATGCGCCTTACAAGCTGCTCAGACTAAAACTATTGGGCAATAGCCACAACCAAAAGTAAGCTCCCTTAATAGTCAGGAGCCCACAAATGAACAAAATCATACTTCTAGCTATCACTATAGCTCTGAGCGGTTGCGCGTCGGACAGCCGACGCGAACGGATGCGCCCCGACAACAGAACTGAAGCCGTATACAAATGCTGGATGGATCCTTATGACCCACGATGCACGATTAATTAGAACAGCAAGCTCAAATCACCAAAGATCAAACACCCATATTTCATGCTCTTTTTCGGAGTACCATCTTTTTATCTTCCTTTTTCTCGGAGCAGCACCAGGAACGAAGCCAAACCGAGCCCAGCAAAGACCACCTGTGACACTGTTATAGATCACTAGGTTTCCATCATCCTGCAACGTCATCTGATTCTGATACCAAGCATTTTTGTCGGTCGTGAATGAGCTCTGTGCTATCCAGAGCCTGCGCCTTGCAGGATCAAACAGAAAGCCATTATTACTGATAACAAACTGAAGCGGCTCGCGCATTTTCTTTCTTAATATCGTTGTACTAAAAAGCTGATTGGCATCCGCTACCCAAACTACCGCCCCAGCATCCTTGAGCACCACATTGCCGTCATGCTGTAAAAACAACTGAAATCGCCCATTTGGCGACTGCAGATATTGCCCTGGAGACATAGCCTGATTGGCAGGAAGGATTGAAAATCCGCTCGCTTGAAACGGACATATTGAACAGTCAATTTAAGCCTCGAGCAATCAGTTATTGAATCCTCATTTAACCAAGGTAAATAATCAACACTGCCATACATATAGCTAGCCATAAAAAACCCGTCAAAGCCGAAGCTGTGACAGGTTGCATTGCATTCGCTCCAATCCAGCGCTCATCCCCGCCATGCTATTGCACTGGCCTCATCCTCGCCGACTTCAAACACAAGCTTTCAGCGCTTGTTCAATATCAGCCAGCAAATCCTCAACATCCTCAAGCCCAACCGACAACCGCACCAGCCCCTCGGAAATCCCGTATTGGGCACGCTCATCCGGGGTATAGCTGGAATGGGTCATGCTGGCCGGATGCTGGGCCAGGGATTCGGCGTCCCCCAGGCTCACGGCGCGGCTGAACAGTTGCAGGGCATTCATGAAGCGTCGTCCTGCAGTGATTCCACCCTTGAGCTCGAAGGCGATCATGCCGCCGGGCAAGCGCATCTGCCGCTGGGCCAGTTCGTACTGGGCGAAGCTGGGCAGGCCGGGGTAGTTGATCAGTTCCACCGATGGGTGCTGCTCGAGAAATTCGGCGATGATCTGGGCGTTGCTGCAATGGCGCTCCATGCGCAAGTTCAGGGTCTTCATGCCACGCATGAGCAAGGCGGCATCATGGGGCGACATCACCGCACCGGTCATATCCTTAAGGCCTTCGAGACGAATCCGGTCCACCAATGCCTTGCGCCCTACCACAAGGCCTGCAGTGATATCGCCATGGCCACTGAGGTACTTGGTCGCCGAGTGCACCACCAGGTCAGCACCCAGCTCCAGCGGACGCTGCAGGTAGGGCGTGCAGAAGGTGTTGTCGACCACCACCTTGATGTCGTGCTGGTGCGCAAGTGCTGCCACGGCGGCGATATCGGCCATCTGCATGTTCGGGTTGGCCGGGGTTTCGAAGTAGATGACTTTGGTTTGCCCATTGATCGCGGCTGCTACCGCCTGCAAGTCGGTCATGTCCACATGCCGGACCTTAACCCCGAACTCGCCGATGCCATGGTGCAGAAAAGCAAATGTACAACCGTAGAGGGTACGCCCCACCAACACTTCATCGCCGGGTCGCAGCAGGGTCCAGAGGGTGGCTGTGATAGCGCCCATGCCCGACGCCAGTGCAAGCCCCGCCTCGCCACCTTCCAGCGAGGCCATGCGCTCCTCCAGCACCGCCAGGGTGGGATTGGAGATACGACTATAAAAATGCCCCCCTTCTTCACCGGCAAAACAGGCCGCACCGTATTCAACAGTCGGGAAGGCGAAGGTTGCGGTCTGGTACACCGGCGGCACCAGCGCCCCCTGATTGGCCAACGGGTCGTAGCCATGGTGGATGGCACGGGTAGCAAAACCTGAATCCTTGGTGGCGCCGCTCATGACAAGAGCCTCTTGTGGTTTGTTATAAGCTTATGCCAGGGATGTGCTAATTTTTTTCCAATCTGTACTACCTTCCATACGATTTATTGGAAAGAAAACCATAAATTAAAGCTACGGAGGGCAAAATATGCCTACCGCCATCGACCGTACCGACCGCGCCCTGCTTGCCGCCCTGCAGGACAATGCCCGATTGACCATCTCCGAACTGGCCGACAATGTCGCCTTGACCACCTCACCCTGCTGGCGGCGGGTCAAACTGCTCGAAGAAAGCGGCTACATCACCGGCTACCAGGCCATCCTTTCACCCAAGGCCCTGGGCTTCGGCGTGACCGCCTTTGTCAGCATCATGATGGACTCGCACACCAAGGAAATGGCTCGGGCGTTCGAGCAGCGGCTGATGGAGATTCCCGAAATCGTTGCCTGTCACAACATCTCCGGGCGTTATGACTTCCTTCTGGAGATTCTGGCTCGCGACCTGGAATCGTTCGGTGAATTCGCCCGGGAAGTGCTGCAGTCACTTCCGGGAGTGAAGGAGATTTATTCGAGCTTTTCGTTCAAGTCGGTAAAGGAGAAGCGGGTGATTCCGTTGGCAGAGAAGCACATTTGAAGGCCATTGATTTCGTAAAACCCAGGCACAAAAAACCGCCA
>CAYVPI010000289.1:0-3196 GCA_964453495.1 uncultured Pseudomonas sp.
TACCTTCGTAAATCATCAACTGATCTCCACGATATGGAAGCTGAACAGTACACGCTGAACGCTGAGGCAGACCCGGGCCGGCACATTGCCGCTGTTCCGAAGCCTGGTCATCAGTGACCCCCGCCAGCGCGATAGTCGGGATTCTGTAAGAGCCTTCTGACAATACAAACGCTCAATTCATACGCCCGTTTGATTTGGGTACGCGTACATTCAGGGAAAACCAGGCAATTGTCAAATGCCTCGAATACCCATGAAACCGCGACTTTCCAGTCATTTGCGCTCAGCGCCAGGTAAAAGCAATGGCGCTTATTACCGATTATTCACGTAAGCCCTTGGCTACTGCGGGCTTACGCCAAACACCAATACTCGGCGGGTCGACTCATCCCAAATGCAAAGTTTTCCAATGGGGAGGCTGCACTACGCCTTGGCCCGACTACACTGTGGACCCAGATACGCAGAAGTACAGGTTATCTGTCGCAGAATTTACCGGCCTGCCTGGCCAACCCGGCCCGATGCTGATGATCGGGCTTTTTATTGCCCAAGGTTTGGCACAGCCTTGTGTAGGAGCGGGCTTGCCCGCGATCGGGCTGCGCAGCAGACCCGTGCGATACCAGACCTTAACAATAAGGGGCCGCTATGCGCCCCAATCGCGGGCAAGCCCGCTCCTAAAGGGGAAAATAAATTGTGGGGGTTACGCCAACGCCTTCAGCGTTGCTGCAATATCCTGCAACACAGCCAACTCCCCGCTCTCCCCCCAATACAGGGCGATCAACTGTGGGCCAGCTTCGACCTTGTAGACATTGGCAGGCAGCTTGGAGAAATGGGCCATCAAGGCGGCATCCTCGCAGGGCTCACGCCACTGGTTGAGCCACATCCCGGGCGTAGTCTGCCAATAGCACCAAGTGGCGGCCTGGCCTGAGCGGCGCGGCCGGTGGTATTGCGCGCAGGGATTTGGTGGCTCCTTGGGCAGCCAGTGCGGCCACTCCTGGGGCGCCAGTTGCATGGCCAGGCCGATGCGTCGCGCCTCCATGCGCAAGGCCATGCGCCCGCTCTGACTGCGCGAGGGGCGCAACCAGACCAGAGGGCTCAATACCACTGCAAGGATTGACACAACTATCCAGACCGTCATATGTGTTATCCCTATAAAGCTTTTTAAATGAGCTGGTTAGCGGTCATTTGACCCACTCAGCCTGAAAACGACCATACTTAATACAATCGCAAGCGTTCAGGAGAGCCTTCATGCACTACCAACACATACTGGTCGCCGTTGACCTGACCGAAGAATGCGATCCGGTGATTCACCGTGCTCGAGAGATCGCCCAAGGCAGCGGAGCCAAGCTCTCGATGGTGCATATTGTCGAGCCGATGGCCATGGCCTTCGGTGGCGATGTGCCGATGGACCTGTCGCAGCTGCAGCAGCAACAATTCGACCAGGCCAAGGAGCGCATGGAGCGCCTGAAACAAAAATATCCAGAGCTGTCCGGCGCCAATGCCCACCTGACCTACGGCCAACCGCGCCAGGAAATCCACCAATTGGCCAAGGACGACGGCTGCGACCTGATCGTGGTCGGTAGCCACGGCCGTCACGGCCTGGCCCTGCTGCTGGGCTCGACCGCCAATGATGTGTTGCACGGCGCACCCTGCGACGTGCTGGCCGTTCGACTGATGACCAAGAAGTAACAAAACACGGGCCTGAACTGTTGCGTCAGGCCCGAATCCTGCTATCAGGCATCCAGTTCGGCCCAGCGCTCGACCAACACGTCGAGCTCAGCCTGCAACTGCTCGAGTTTCGCCAACACCGCGGTGGTTTCATCGATCGGACGCTGGTAGAAACTCGGAGCCGAAATTTCGGCCTGCACTGCCGCCATTTGCTGCTCCATGGCATCGATCTGGCCTGGCAAGGCTTCCAGCTCGCGTTGCAGCTTGTAGCTGAGCTTCTTCTTGGCCACCGGCGCAGTCTCGACCTCGGCAACCGGCACCGCCGCAGGAGCTGTGACTACGGCGCTATTGAGTTCGGCCTTGCCTGACTTGTTCTCGCTGACGCCCAAAAGCTTTGGCGAGCCGCCTTGGCGCAACCAGTCCTGATAGCCACCGACATACTCGCGCACCTTGCCCTCACCTTCGAACACCAGGGTGCTGGTCACCACGTTATCGAGGAACGCCCGGTCGTGGCTGACCATCAGCACGGTGCCCTTGAAGTTGGACAAGACCTCTTCGAGCAATTCGAGGGTTTCCACGTCCAGGTCGTTGGTCGGTTCGTCGAGCACCAACAGGTTGGCCGGCTTGCTGAACAGCTTGGCCAGCAATAGGCGCGCACGCTCACCACCGGACAATGCCTTGACCGGCGTGCGGGCACGCTGCGGGCTGAACAGGAAATCGCCGAGGTAGCTCAGCACGTGCCGGCTCTGCCCGTCGATATCGATGAAGTCACGGCCTTCGGCGACGTTATCGACTACGGTCTTCTCCAGGTCCAGTTGATGGCGCAGCTGGTCAAAATAGGCCACGTCGATGCGCGTACCCTCCTCGACTTTGCCACTGGTGGGCACCAGACCACTGAGCATCAGTTTGAGCAAAGTGGTCTTGCCGGTACCATTGGCACCGAGCAGGCCGATACGGTCGCCACGCTGCAGGACCATCGAGAAGTCCTTGATGAGGAATGGACCACCCGGATGGGCGAAGCTCACATTCTCCAGGACCATGACCTGCTTGCCGGATTTGTCTGCGGTATCCAGCTGGATATTGGCCTTGCCAGTACGCTCGCGACGCTCACTGCGCTCGACGCGCAAAGCCTTCAAGGCACGTACGCGACCTTCGTTACGGGTGCGCCGGGCCTTGATGCCCTGGCGGATCCAGACCTCTTCCTGGGCCAGGCGCTTGTCGAACAGGGCATTGGCGGTCTCTTCGGCTGCCAGCGCCGCTTCCTTGTGCACCAGGAAGCTTTCGTAGTCGCCGTTCCAGTCAATCAGGCCGCCGCGGTCCAGTTCGAGGATGCGTGTAGCCAGGTTTTGCAGGAATGAACGGTCGTGCGTGATAAACAGCACGGCGCCCTGGAAAGTGCTCAAGGCTTCTTCCAGCCAAGCGATCGCGCCGATGTCCAGATGGTTGGTCGGCTCATCGAGCAGCAGCAGGTCTGGCTCGGAAACCAGGGCCTGGGCCAGCAGGACGCGACGACGCCAGCCGCCGGACAACTCGGCGA
>CAYVPI010000290.1:0-3149 GCA_964453495.1 uncultured Pseudomonas sp.
TGCCGGACTTCATGGCGGTGTGGCTGCCCTTGATCTTGGCGAAGTTCAGGGTGCCCAGGTCGCAGCCGATCAGGGCGCCGCCCTTGAATACCATTTTCGGCAGCGAGTTCAGGCCACCCTTGCAGATAGCGCGTGCGCCATAGCTGATGCGCTTGCCGCCTTCGAGGTACTGGCTGAGCACCGGGTGGTGCTTGAGGCGCTGGAACTCGTCGAACGGCGACAGGAAGGCGTTGCTGTAGGACAGGTCGACGATCAGGCCGACCACAACCTGGTTGTTTTCCAGGTGATAAAGGAACGAGCCACCGGTGTTTTCGGTGCCAACGATATCCAATGGCCAGCCGGCGGTGTGCACCACCAGGCCCTGCTGGTGCTTGGCCGGGTCGATTTCCCAGATTTCCTTCAGGCCAATGCCGTAATGCTGTGCATCGGCATCGCTGTCGAGGTTGAAGCGCTTGATCAGCTGTTTGCCGATATGGCCACGGCAGCCTTCGGCGAACAGGGTGTACTTGCCGCGCAATTCCATGCCCGGGGTGTACAGGCCTTCCTTGGGGTGGCCTTCGCGGTCGACGCCCAGGTCACCGGTGATGATGCCGCGCACCACGCCATTTTCGTCGAACAGTGCTTCCTGGGCGGCGAAGCCCGGGTAGATCTCCACGCCCAGGTTCTCCGCCTGCTGGGCCAGCCAGCGGCACAGGTTGCCCAGCGAGATGATGTAGTTGCCTTCGTTGTGCATGGTCTTGGGCACGAACAGGTCAGGCACCTTGGTGGCGGTGTCGGCATTTCTGAGCACGTAGATGTCGTCGCGCTTGACGGCTGTGTTCAGGGGGGCGCCAAGTTCTTTCCAGTCCGGGAACAGTTCGTTCAGGGCACGAGGTTCGAAGACTGCACCGGAGAGGATATGGGCACCGACTTCGGAGCCTTTCTCGACCACGCAGACGCTGATTTCTTTACCGGCTTCGGCGGCCTTCTGTTTCAGGCGGCATGCAGCGGACAAGCCAGCGGGGCCTGCGCCGACGATGACCACGTCGAATTCCATGTATTCGCGTTCCACAGGTTCTCTCCTACTCAAGGCTCATCGGTTTTTCTTTGTTGGCGGGTGTCAGGCGGTCATTTTGAGCGCGCTCGGGCTGTAGCTCGAGTGATGACGGACTACACCGCTTTCTCTTGGCCGCGCATTATATCTACACCACTCGCCGGGTCCAATACAAACGTTTGTTTGAATTTGCCGCACCCCAGTAAAATCAAAGATGCGCGGCTGATGGGTGGCTGTTTTGCCGTATTGACCGGATTGGGCGTTGCGGTCAAGATACGGTCGGTTTTGCGCTCGCCGTAGGCTGGCCGTCGGATTCAGGTGCACCTCTAAAAACAGGCGAAAAGGCAGGCGGTAAGGCCCAAGCCCCTCGTGTAGTGAAGTTTACACGTCACGACAACGAATGGCCCACAGGTTTTGGCCAGTATGGTCGGAACAAGACTGGTGGGTCGGGCTATATGTACGCCGTTGCGATCGTTTTTAGAGGTGCCCTTGTGCCCACGCGTAATCGCCGGGTCCGCCCAGGCGACATTCTTTTCACCGGAGAGTAACGAGGAATCCATGAAGGTTCTTGTAGCTGTCAAACGAGTGGTCGACTACAACGTCAAGGTTCGCGTCAAAGCGGACAACTCCGGCGTCGACCTTGCTAACGTCAAAATGTCCATGAACCCCTTCTGCGAAATCGCTGTGGAAGAGGCCGTGCGGCTGAAAGAGAAAGGCGTTGCGACCGAGATCGTCGTCGTCAGCGTCGGCCCGAGCACTGCCCAGGAACAACTGCGCACTGCCCTGGCCCTGGGTGCCGACCGTGCCGTCCTCGTCGAGTCCAACGACGAACTGAACTCCCTGGCCGTGGCCAAGCTGCTCAAGGCTGTTGTCGACAAGGAGCAGCCGCAGCTGGTGATCCTTGGCAAACAAGCCATCGACAGCGACAACAACCAGACTGGCCAGATGCTTGCTGCGCTGACTGGTTTTGCCCAGGGTACTTTCGCTTCGAAAGTGGAAATCACTGGCGACAAGGCCAGCGTGACCCGTGAAGTCGACGGCGGCCTGCAGACCGTTTCCCTGAGCTTGCCAGCCATCGTCACCACCGACCTGCGTCTGAACGAGCCACGCTACGCTTCCTTGCCCAACATCATGAAGGCCAAGAAGAAGCCCCTGGAAACCTTCACCCCTGATGCACTGGGTGTTTCCACTGCCTCCACCAACAAGACCCTGAAAGTCGAAGCACCGGCTGCTCGCAGCGCGGGTATCAAGGTCAAGTCGGTAGCGGAACTGGTCGAGAAACTGAAGAACGAGGCGAAGGTAATCTAAATGACTATCCTGGTTATCGCTGAACACGAAAATGGTGTAGTTGCCCCGGCAACCCTGAACACTGTTGCTGCTGCCGCGAAAATCGGTGGCGATATTCACGTGCTGGTAGCCGGTGCCGGTGTTGGCGCCGTGGCTGAAGCCGCTGCCAAGATCGCTGGCGTGGCCAAGGTGCTGGTTGCCGACAACGCAGCCTACGCTCACCAACTGCCGGAAAACGTCGCTCCCTTGGTCGCTGAAGTAGGCGCTACCTACAGCCACATCCTGGCCCCAGCGACTTCCAACGGCAAAAACATCCTGCCGCGCGTCGCTGCGCAGCTGGACGTTGATCAGATCTCCGAGATCATCGCTGTTGAATCGGCTGACACCTTCAAGCGCCCGATCTACGCCGGTAACGCCATTGCCACCGTGCAATCGAGCGCTTCGGTCAAGGTCATCACCGTGCGTGCCACAGGCTTCGACGCCGTTGCAGCTGAAGGTGGTTCGGCTGCTGTCGAGCAAGTTGCTGCTGCCCACGACGCGGGCAAATCGTCCTTCGTCGGTGAGGAGCTGGCCAAGTCCGACCGCCCTGAACTGACCGCTGCCAAGATCGTCGTTTCCGGCGGCCGTGGCATGCAGAATGGCGACAACTTCAAGCACCTGTACGCCCTGGCCGACAAGCTGGGTGCAGCTGTTGGCGCTTCGCGCGCTGCGGTCGACGCAGGTTTTGTGCCCAACGACATGCAGGTCGGTCAGACCGGCAAGATCGTGGCACCTCAGCTGTACATCGCCGTCGGTATCTCCGGCGCGATCCAGCACCTGGCCGGCATGA
>CAYVPI010000291.1:0-3129 GCA_964453495.1 uncultured Pseudomonas sp.
CCCGCGAGTTGGCGGCAAATTCGGTCAGGGTGCTGTGGGCGAAGGTGCGGATCATTACCGCATCGAGCATGCGCGACATGACGATGGCGCAATCGCCAATCGGCTCGCCACGGCCCAGTTGGGTGTCGCGTGGCGACAGGAAGATGGCCTGGCCGCCGAGCTGGATCATGCCGGCTTCGAACGACAAGCGGGTACGGGTCGAGGATTTCTCGAAAATCATGCCCAGTACCCGGTTTTTCAAAGGCTCGAAAAGTACGCCGCGGTTACGCAGGTCCTTGAGCTCGATCCCTCGACGAATCACGCTGACCAGCTCTTCGGGCGTGCAATCCATCAGGGAGAGAAAGTGCCTTGCGCTCATCATTAACTACCTTTTTGCAACAGACCGCAGATGCTCAATAACCGGTTTTTCGAAAAAACGAGTGAGACCTGCGGCGAAAGCCGCACAGGGCGACGAAATAGGGGGAAGACGCAATACTATAATTAAATGTCGCGTGTTACCAATAGGGTACTCCACGCAGCGGGGCAACCAAATGTGTCGGCTGGCCCGGCAAAAGAACATTTGTACACTGTGGCCTGTCGCTTTGGCAATGCAGGTGCTTTCTACCTGTCGCTATCGGTGCGCCTGATGCCGCACGATTCATGCGGCGAACGTCGCTGGCGTCACCGCAGGGCGGGCAGCATAGTCGAGTCTTGAAACCCCTGGGCCGCGCGCCCGAAACAAGAACGAGGCTGGCCATGACCAAGACTCTGCACCACCGTGCGTGCCACCTATGTGAAGCCATTTGCGGCTTGACCATCGAAACCACTGAAGACAGCGGCGAGCCCTTGCGTATCAGCTCGATCAAAGGCGATGCCAACGACAGTTTCAGCCGCGGCCACATCTGCCCCAAGGCTGTGGCGTTGCAGGACATCCAGAACGACCCCGACCGCCTGCGTCAACCCATGCTCAAGGTCGGTAACGAATGGCAACCGATCGAGTGGCAAGAGGCTTTCGACCTGGTTGCGCAGCGGCTGTGGGCGATCCAGCAACGCGACGGGCACAATGCGGTGGCGGTGTACCAGGGCAATCCGAGCGTTCATAACTATGGCTTGATGACCCACAGCAATTATTTCCTGGGCTTGCTCAAGACCCGCAATCGCTATTCCGCGACGTCCGTCGACCAATTGCCCCAGCACCTGACCAGCTATTTGATGTACGGCCACGGCTTGTTGTTGCCTATCCCGGATATCGATCACACCGACTTCATGCTGATCCTTGGGGGCAACCCGCTGGCCTCCAACGGCAGCATCATGACCGTGCCGGACGTGGAGAAGCGCCTGAAAGCGATCCAGGCGCGGGGTGGCAAGGTGGTGGTGGTCGACCCGCGGCGCAGTGAAACCGCGGCCATGGCCGACCAGCACCTGTTCATCCGCCCCGGGGGCGATGCGGCCTTGTTGTTGGGGCTGCTCAATACCCTGTTTGCCGAAAACCTGGGGCGCGCCAGTTCGCTATCGGTCGAGGGTCTTGACCAGGTACGCGGCGCAATTACGCCATTTAATGCTGAGGCAGTGAGTGCCCATTGCGGTATCGAAGCCGCGCTCATTCGCCAGTTGGCCAGGGATTTCGCTGCCGCCGACAAGGCCGTGTGCTATGGACGCATGGGCGTTTCGACCCAGGCATTCGGCACTTTGTGCCATTGGCTGGTGCAGTTGATCAATCTGGTTACCGGCAACCTCGACCGCGTGGGTGGGGTGTTGTGCACCGAACCTGCGGTAGATCTGGTGGCGAGCACTGCGGGCGGTCATTTCAACCAATGGCAAAGCCGCGTCTCGGGCTTGCCCGAATACGGCGGCGAGCTTCCGGTAGCCGCCCTTGCCGAAGAAATACTCAGCCCGGGGGAAGGGCAGATCAAGGCGCTGATTACCGTGGCAGGCAACCCGGTGCTGTCCACGCCCAACGGTCGTCGCCTGGAACAGGCGATCGATGGGTTGGAGTTCATGGTCAGCGTGGATTTGTATATCAATGAGACGACTCGATACGCCGATCTCATCCTGCCTTCAACTTCGGCGCTGGAGAACGACCACTACGACACCACCTTCAACATGTTTGCCGTGCGTAACGTCAGCCGCTTCAACCGTGCCATATTGCCCAAGCCGGTTGGGGCGCTGCACGACTGGGAAATTTTCGTCGGCCTGGCCAAGGCCTTTGCCGACATCAGCGGCAAGGAACTCAAGCCGACCGTGCCGCCGGCGCAGATGATCGATATCGGCTTGCGACGAGGCCTGTATGGAGACGAATCCGCCTATCGCCTGTCAGTCGATACCCTGGCCGACCACCCTCACGGAATCGACTTGGGGCCGCTCAAGCCGAACCTGGCGGCGCGCCTGAAAACACCGGGGCAGAGGATCCAGGCAGCGCCTGCGGTGCTGCTTGCCGATCTTCAACGCTTTGCGGCGCAGCAACTTCCCGCAACCGGGCAACTGCTGATGATTGGCCGACGGCATGTGCGCAGTAATAACTCATGGATGCATAACTTTCATCGGCTGGTCAAAGGCAAGCCACGCCATCAACTGTTGATGCACCCTGACGATATGCACAGCCGTAGTCTCACTGATGGCCAGTGGGTGCGGGTCAGTTCGCGAGTGGGCATGATTGAGGTAGAAGTGGCCGCCAGCAGCGACATGATGCCGGGGGTAGTCAGCCTGCCCCATGGCTGGGGGCATGCGCGCCCCGGGGTGCAGATGGCGATTGCACGCGAGCAGCCCGGCGCCAGTGCCAACGACCTGACCGATGAGCGGCATTTCGATGCGGTTTCCGGCAATGCAGCCTTGAATGGCGTGCCGGTACAGGTGGTTGCCGCATGAGCGACGAAGGACGTTAGTCTATCCCGAGCATCGCGCTGGGCTTTCCGATACAATGCGTCATCGTGCCGACATATGTCGGAAAGTTCAGCCGAGGTGGTTCATGGATATCATTGAAACTATTAAAGAGCAGATTGCCAACAACACCATTCTGCTTTACATGAAAGGCTCTCCGAATGCCCCGCAGTGCGGCTTCTCCGCGAAAGCCGCGCAGGCCGTGATGGCATGTGGCGAAAAGTTTGCGTACGTGGACATCCTGCAGAACCCGGAAATCCGCGCCAACCTGCC
>CAYVPI010000292.1:0-3028 GCA_964453495.1 uncultured Pseudomonas sp.
CGCCCAGGAACTGGTGCCTGGCAATGTCGGCATGATCGCCGGGGTGTTCTTCGGCCTGATGTTCGGCTTTGGCGGCATCGGTGCCGCCTTGCTGGGCTATCTGGCGGACATCCATGGCATCGAGTATGTCTATGGCTTGTGCTCGTACCTGCCGCTGTTCGGCGTATTGGCCATTCTGTTGCCGCGTACGAAGAAAAAGGCCTGACAGTCAGCGCCGCAGGGCTGGCAAGAACCTCAACAGCGCGGGTGGAAGGCTTTCGCGCAGGGCACTTGTCAGCGCTTCACGGCGCTTCTGGTAAGCGATGCCCAGGGCGATCAGGCCCAGGCCGATCAGGGTCAGCACCAGCGGAAACAGCAGCGAATCACCGAAAATGTGGTGGGACAGGTAGCCCAGGTATCCCGCCACGCCGAGTGCGCCGAATACCATGAACACGGGGCGGCGCAACAGCACTGCAAACCCCATCAGGACGAGGTTGATCAGGCAATAGGCGGCCTTGCCCCATTCACTGTCGCTGTCCATCAGGCTCAGGCCGCCCCAGAACGCCAGCAGGCCCGCCAGATAGCCCCAGAAGGCATAGTCCTTGTCGGTGCGGCCATCGACCCATAGCGCGGCCAGGAGCACCACCAGGCCGAACCATACCGACACCAGCCGGCGCTGCGCCCAATCGAACCATTGGCCATACAGCACTTCTGTCAGGTCCATGGACATGAACCACAGTGCGATGGCCATCGGCATGACGATGAAAGGGAAGGGCAGCAAGCGCAGCATCACCAACCCGAACAGCAAAGTCGCCACCTCCATGGCCAACCAGCCTCCCTGCACCAGGATGTAGTACTGGTGGTAGTCGTCCTGCACATCATTCGATACCCAGAGTCCAGTCAGTTGCTCAAAGGCGAACACCAGCAGCGGCGTCAGGCTCACGGCTACAGCACCCAGCAAGCCACCGGGTATCTGCAGGCCGCGCTGCCACAGGGCGCGCCCGGCCAAGGTGAAAAACACCATGTAGGCTGCCGCGATCACCAGCAAGGCCTGGTTGCCGATGCTCATCCAAGCCTCGGTGAGCAACCAGCCCATGGCCGCGATGATCAGCAGGGCACCGAAGTAATAAGCGACGTGGGCCAACTGGAAGCTGGCCTGCTGTTCCGGGCGGCTTTGCAGCCAGGTTATCAGCGCCTCGTCCTGGCCGGGCTGCAGGATGCCGTTGTCGACTGCGCGTTGAAGATCCCTGGGTGTGATTTTGAGCGCCATGACCAGTTTTACGCCTTTGTAGGGTTGAGGACTTCGTTCGTGGTTAAAAGCTCTGTCACCAAATGAAAAGCCCTAGTCGTCTGATGTGAAGCGACTGTTGAGCATGCAGCCTAGATTCGTAGCAGTACAAATCGGGCCTGACCAGATCGACAGGAATTTTGCAAAAGCGCTTCAAACCCTGAGATCGACGGCTGTGCCTGATTCACGATTTGCTTAGTTCACTAAGCAGGAGAATAACAAAATGAAATTCGTGAAGAGTCTGCTGGCGACTTCGTTCGTCCTGTCTCTGGCCGTTGACGCTCAAGCGTCTGTGTCGAGCGAAGAAGCTGCCAAGCTGGGCACCAGCCACACCCTGGTCGGTGCTGAAAAAGCGGGTAATGCTGATGGTTCGATTCCGCCCTATAGCGGCGGACTGACCACAGCACCAGCCGGCTTCAAGAAAGGCGATACCATGCGCCCGGATCCCTTTGCTGGCGAAAAGCCGCTGCTGGTGATCAATGGCAACAACGTCGACCAGTACAAGGGGCTGCTCACCGCTACCACGGTGGCGTTGGCCAAGCGTTATCCCAGCTATCGTATCGATGTGTACCCGACGCACCGCACCGCAGCATTGCCGCAGGCAGTACTGAACAATAGCCGCAAGAATGCCACCGCCGCCAAGTCACTGGAGGGCGGGGTAGCCATCGATAACGTACTGCCCGGCGTACCCTTCCCGATCCCGCAATCGGGTGCCGAGGCAATGTGGAACTTCCTCCTGCGCTACCAGGGCGTCAGCATCAACTCCAAGTATGACTCCTGGAACGTCGACGCGGCAGGCGTGGCGAGCCTGGCGGTCACGGGCGAGGCGTTCATCTCGTTTCCGATGTACGAAAACATGACGAAGCCGATCAGCAACAAGGACCTCTACTATCAGATGAAGTTGTCCTACACCGGCCCCGCGCGACGGGCCGGTGAGTCGATCATGTTGAAAAATGCCGTCAATCCGCTGCAGCAGCCGGGGCGCGGTTGGCAGTACGTGCCGGGCCAGCGCCGCGTCAAGCTGATCTCGATCCTGGCCTACGACACCCCAAACCCTGGTACCGCTCGCGCGCTGGACCTGTACAACTGGACGCTGGTGGGCAAGCAGGAAATGATCGTGCCCTACAACACCTACAAGTTGACCTACGCGCAAGATCCCAAGAGCCTGACCACACCGCATCACCTCGCACCTGATTTCGTGCGCTGGGAGAAACACCGCGTGTGGGTCGTTGAGGGCAACCTCAAGCCTGGTGCCAAGCACATCTACCAGAAGCGCCGCTTCTACCTGGATGAAGACAGTTGGGCAGCTCTGGCCTCTGACCAGTACGATAAAAGTGGCAAGCTCTACCGTGGCTCCTTCGCCTTCCTCAGCCAGAGCTACGATAAGCTGGTGCCCGATGCTACGCCTTTCATGACCTATGACCTGGCGCGTGGCACGTACAACATCAATGGCGTGGTCGGGCCCCACGGCGGTATCAAATACATCGAACCGTTGTCGACGGCGCAGTGGTCGCCGGAGTCCATGGCAGGATCGAATATTCGCTAGGGTTTCCCGCAAGCGTAGATGCAGTACCACTGCGTCTACTTGCAGATGGCGTAACGGAAAAGAAAAAACCCCTTGAAGCTAACGCTATCAAGGGGTTTTGTGTCTATCGGGATCCGGCTGGATCCGTAGTACGGTCAGACGTTGAAGCGGAAGTGCATCACGTCACCGTCCTTGACGATGTAGTCCTTGCCTTCCAGGCGCCATTTGCCGGCTTC
>CAYVPI010000293.1:0-2971 GCA_964453495.1 uncultured Pseudomonas sp.
AGGTCTGCCCCACCGGCATCGACATCCGCGACGGCCTGCAGATGGAGTGCATCGGTTGCGCGGCGTGCATCGATGCCTGCGATTCGATCATGGACAAGATGGGCTACGCCCGTGGCCTGGTCGGCTACAAATCCGAGCGCCAGGTCGAAGGTGGCAAGACCCACCTGCTGCGCCCTCGCCTGCTGGGCTATGCCACGGTGCTGCTGGTGATGATCGCCGCCTTGGTGATCGCCCTCGATCAACGCGCAATGGTGTCGCTGGATGTCAGCAAGGACCGTGGCCTGTTCCGCGAAAACAGTCAGGGCCAGATCGAGAACATCTACAGCCTGAAAGTCATCAACAAAACCCAGCAGCGCCAGGATTACCAATTGCGCCTGGTTGACGGCGAGGGCTTCGAGTTGCACGGCAAGACCGCGTTCAGCCTGGCCGCCGGTGAGATCAGCGACTTCCCGATCTCGGTGGCCATGTTGGCCGAGCGCCCGAGCAGCAGTTCGCAGCGAATCGTCTTCGAGGTCGTAGACAGCGATGACCCGCACGTGGTCAGCGTGGCCCATAGCCGCTTTGTCGCGCCAGTGAACCGCTGATCACATACACTGCCAGGCAACGGGACAGCACCGAGCCATGATGAAACGCTACGAGAAATTCGCCGACGACATTGCCGAACTGATCCGCTCCGGGGTGCTGGGCCCCGGCCAGCGCGTGCCGTCGGTGCGCTATGCCAGCCAGACCCACGGGGTAAGCCCCTCGACCGTGTTCCAGGCCTATTACCTGCTGGAACGTCGCGGGCTGATCCGGGCCCGGCCGCGCTCGGGGTATTTCGTCAACGCCCACACGCCAACGCAATTTAGCGAACCGCAGATCAGTCACCAGAACAACGAGTCCACCGCAGTGGATGTCAGTGAACTGGTGTTCTCGATTCTTGATTCGATCAAAGACCCACAGACTGTACCGTTCGGTTCGGCCTTCCCCAGCCCCAGCCTGTTCCCTCTACCGCGCCTTGCCCGCTCGCTGGCCAGCGCCAGCCGCGAGATGGACCCGCGCATGGTGGTCACTGACCTGTCGCCGGGCAACCCGCAGCTGCGCCGGCAAATTGCCTTGCGCTATATGGTTGGCGGGTTGATGTTGCCGATCGAAGAGCTGTTGATTACCAACGGTGCCCTGGAAGCCCTGAACCTGTGCCTGCAGGCGGTCACCCAACCGGGCGACCTGGTGGCCATCGAAGCGCCAGCATTCTATGCCTGCCTGCAGGTGCTCGAACGGTTGAAGCTCAAGGCTGTGGAGATTCCCGTACACCCACGCGAAGGCATGGACCTGGCAGTGCTGGCGCAAACCCTGAAGCGTCACCCGATCAAGGCAGTCTGGTGCATGACCAACTTCCAGAACCCGGTTGGCGCCAGCATGCCTGAAGCCAAGAAGCAGCAACTGGTGGAACTGCTGCGCCAGCATCAGGTGCCGTTGATCGAAGATGACGTCTACGCCGAACTCTACTTTTCCCAGCAGGCACCCAAGCCGGCCAAGGCCTTCGACACCGAGGGGCTGGTGATGCATTGCGGCTCTTTTGCCAAGAGCCTGGCCCCGGGCTACCGGATTGGCTGGGTGGCCGCCGGGCGCTACGCGCAGAAGATCGAGCGGCTCAAGCTGATGACGTCGCTGTGCGCCTCGATGCCGGCCCAGGCGGCGATTGCCGACTACCTGCAGCACGGCGGTTACGACCGCCACCTGCGCAAACTGCGCTACGCCCTGGAAGAACAGCAAAGCGCCATGCTTGCCGCTATCGCCCGCCACTTTCCGGCACAAACCCGAGTCAGCCAGCCGGCGGGGGGCTACTTTCTCTGGCTGGAACTGCCGGAACAGATGGATTCGCTGAAGTTATTTCAGATGGCACTGGCGCAAGGCATCAGCATTGCACCAGGGCCGATCTTTTCGCCCACCCAGCGGTTTCGTAATTGCATCCGGTTGAATTACGGCAGCCCGTGGACGGAGCAGTCGGAGAAGGCGATGGAGACGTTGGGGCGGATTGTGCGGTCGTTTTAGCGGGTTTCGCGGGCGAGCGCTTTGCACTCGATCGCTGGCTTGCCAGCGATAGGCCGCGTCAGCGGCCGCCCCCCAGGTCAATGAACGTCCCGGTCGAATACGACGCTTTATCCGACAACAGCCAGATAATCGCCTCAGCCACTTCACTGGCCTGCCCACCCCGGCCCAAAGGGATGCCCGATTCCAGTTTGCTGACCCGGTCCGGATCGCCGCTCAGGGCGTGGAAGTCGGTATAGATATACCCCGGTCGCACCGCATTGACGCGAATCCCCTCGCCCGCCACTTCCTTTGACAACCCAAGGGTGAACGTGTCGAGCGCTCCCTTGGAAGCGGCGTAGTCGACATATTCGGCAGGCGAGCCAAGCCGAGCAGCCACTGACGACACGTTCACGATACTGCCACCGAGGCCTCCATGGCGTGTGGACATGCGCTGCACCGCGTGCTTGGCACAGAGAATCGGCCCGACCACATTGGTCTTCATGATCTTGAGCAAACGAAACTCGGACATTTCCTCCACCCGGGATTTCTGCCCCACGGTGCCTGCGTTGTTGACCAGCGCTGTGACCCGGCCCAACTCGGCGTCCACGCGGTTGAACAGGTGGACCACTTCATCCTCGATGCTGACGTCGGCGCGCACGGTGATGGCTTCTGCGCCCAATGCACGCACCAGCTCAAGTACAAGGTGCGCCGCCTGTTCGTCGGACTGGTAGTTGATGCAGATGCGATACCCCTCACGCGCAGCGAGCAGCGCAGTGGCGGCGCCTATGCCGCGGCTGGCACCGGTGATGACGATGACTTTTTCCATGGACAGTACTTGGCCTCCGTTAGGTGATGGGGGTGAAGGCTAGCGCAAATCAGGGGGGTGTCGGAAGGTCCCTTGGACCTTATCGCTGGCAATCGGAATGCCGCACCACCAGCTTGTATGGTAAGACTTGAA
>CAYVPI010000294.1:0-2954 GCA_964453495.1 uncultured Pseudomonas sp.
CGAAAGCCATCGCCGAGGAAGGCTACATCTACGGTCTGCCCATCGTGATGAACTACGCGATCATGTACGACTACGCGGTGGACAAGAACTCCAGCCAGTTCAAGGCGCCGTTCAATCACATCGACAGCCTGCATCACGTCGCTACCTACAAGGACACGGCAATCATCTCGCCGAACAGCGACACGCCATACTCCATGCTGTTCATGGACCTGCGCAGCGAGCCGATCGTGCTCTCGGTACCAGCGGTAGAGAAACCGCGGTACTACACCGTGCAACTCATCGACGGCAACACTTATAACTTCGGTTACATCGGCAGCCGCACCACCGGCAATGAAGCCGGCGATTACATGGTGGTCGGCCCCGAATGGAAAGGCGCGACTCCGTCGGGCATCAAGAAGGTGTTTCATTCCCGCACGCAACTACCCTTTGCGATCTTCCGCACCCAGCTTTTCAACTCGGCGGACATGCCAAACGTCGTAGAAATCCAATCTGGCTATAAGGCACAGCCCCTCTCTGCCTATCTCAAGCAGCCCGCGCCACCCGCCGCGCCGCCGATTGATTTCCCGAAAATCGACAAGGATCTGATAAAGACCGACTTCTTCAAGTATCTGGGTTTTGCCTTGCAGTTCGACCCAGCCGCACCGGATGAAGTGGCAATCCGCGAGAAGCTCGCCCGTATTGGCATTGGCGCCGGCAAAGATTTCAACTTCCAGGCTCTGCCTGCCGAGCAGAAGTCCGCCATAGTTCAGGGCATGCAGGCCGGGCATGCCAAGGTCGAGGATGGGATCAAGAATCTCGGCACCAAGATCAATGGCTGGAATATTGTCGGTGCAGGGGGCAACAGTGCCTTTTACAACGGCGACTGGCTGAAGCGTGCTGCCGTCGCGCAAGCGGGTATTTATGCCAACGATGCCGATGAAGCCACATATCCGATAACCAATAGCTTACCCGATGGCGCACTGCTCGACGGCAGCAAGCACAACTACACGATCACCTTTCCCGCCGGACAACTTCCGCCAGTTAATGCGTTCTGGTCGGTGACGATGTACGACGGTAAGTCGCAATTGCTGATTAAAAATCCAATCAATCGCTACCTCATCAACTCGCCGATGCTACCCGACATGAAGAAGAACGTAGACGGCTCGCTGACGCTATACATCCAGAAGGACTCACCTGGCGCAGACAAGGAAAGCAACTGGCTGCCCGCACCGAATGATCAGATCTACATGGTGATGCGCCTGTATTGGCCTAAGACGCAAACACCTTCCATTCTGCCTCCTGGTAAAGGAACGTGGAGCCCACCGCAGGTCGTCAAAGTTATATGACCCGCTAACAACCGTACCCAGCGGATGGCCTTGGCGAGCCTCCGCTGGTCGGGGCAACAGATTGTTGCAGCCACTCAGCTTTGGGCCCAGGCTGTGTGAAAACAACCCCCCGATCCTGTTACTTGACGAGGCCACCAGCGCCCTGGATCCGGAAGTCGAAGTCGCCCTCCAGGTAAGCCTCGATGAAATGATGGAGGGCAAGACCGTCATCGCAATCGCCCATCGGCTGTCAACGATCGCGGCCATGGATCGGCTGCCTAATGCCGATCAGTTAAGGCTCAACACAAGCCGGACGCAGGCTTCGCCAACTGCTACAGAAAGCGTACAGTCTGTTGGAGCAACCACACACTTGCCCCACTGATCAGCAGAAGAGTCAGCCATGGATCTGCAGTTTCTCGGCACCTCGGCCGGGGTGCCCACCCGGGCCCGGAATGTCAGCGGTACCGCCCTGATCGAATCGTCCGGCAAGGGCTGGTACCTGATCGATTGCGGCGAGGCCACCCAGCATCAACTGCTTCGCACCCCGCTGTCGGTGCATGATCTGCGCGGGGTGTTCATTACCCATGTGCATGGCGATCACTGCTTCGGTTTGCCCGGGTTGCTGGCCAGCGCCGGCATGGCCGGGCGTACCGAGCCGCTGGACGTGGTGCTGCCGGCTGCGCTGCATGAGTGGGTGCGCCTTGGCCTGGCTGTCACCGAGTCGCACCTGCTGTTCGAATTGCGCTTGAATGCGGTCGAAACCTTCGACGGCTGGTGCAATGGCAATGTCCAGGTCGGCACTGTGGTCCTGTCTCATCGGGTGCCCTGTCACGGCTATGTGTTCACCGAGACTGATCCCGACCCGCGCCTGGATGTACAACGCCTGGAGGCCGAAGGCATCCCGCGTGGTCCCCTTTGGGGCGAGCTTGCTCGTGGGCACGCTGTGGAGCATGCCGGGCGCATGCTGCAGGGGCGGGACTATCTGCGCCCTACTCGACCGGCGCGGCGCGTGATCGTCTGCGGTGACAACGACACACCTAAGTTACTGGCCGACGTGGCAGCGGGTGCGGATGTGCTCGTGCATGAGGCGACCTTTACCCAGCCGACCGTCGATCACACCCGGGCAAGTTATGGGCACAGTACGGCTGCAGCGGTGGCAAGTTTCGCCGAGGCGGCGGGCATTCCAAACCTGGTGCTGACCCATTTCAGCGCCCGCTACCAGGCCAATCCCCAGCGCAGCCCGTCCATCGAAGAGGTTCGCGAGGAGGCTGAGGCTCACTTCACTGGTCGGTTGATTCTGGCGCGTGACCTGCAGCGCTACCATCTTGGCCGGGATGGCCGCCTGGAGGTGGTGGGGAGCGAGTAATGCCGACCCGCCAGCTACACTCATTCGATACATTTGCGCACAGAGACTTCCGCCATGGCGACCAAAACCGCAATCGTATTCGCTGGCGGTGGCAGTTTGGGGGCCGTGCAGGTGGGTATGTTGCGGGCCCTGGTCCAGGCCAATGTTCGATTCGACATGGTGGTGGGTGCTTCGGTCGGCGCAATCAACGGGGCCTACTTTGCCGCAAGACCTGATTCCGATGGCGTCGAGGCGCTCGCCGGATTCTGGCGCGGGCTGAGTAAAACTGACATCTTCCCCCTCTC
>CAYVPI010000295.1:0-2899 GCA_964453495.1 uncultured Pseudomonas sp.
TTGTCCCTCCTCCTCCCTTCAAGTCTTACCATACAAGCTGGCTTGCCAGCGATGGGGACGCCGCAGACCACCTGCGGCGATGCCCAGGTGGCAGCGTCGTTACCGATTGCGCAGTTCCTCGATACTGATCTCGCGCATGCGGAATTTCTGCACCTTGCCCGTCACCGTCATTGGAAAATCCTCGACGAAGCGGAAATAACGCGGTGTCTTGAAGTGGGCGATGCGTGACTTGCACCAGGCCTGCAGCTCCTGTTCGGTAGCGTTATGACCAGGGTGGAACTTGATCCAGGCGACGATCTCTTCGCCATAGCGGTCATCGGGAATGCCGATCACCTGCACGTCGGCGACCGCCGGGTGAGTGAAGAAAAACTCCTCCAGTTCACGCGGGTAAACGTTCTCGCCACCGCGAATGATCATGTCCTTGTTACGCCCGGCAATGCACACGTAACCCTGCTCGTTCATGGTCGCCAGGTCACCGGTGTGCATCCAGCCAGCCTGGTCGATGGCCTCCAGGGTCGCCTGGGAGTTGTTCCAGTAACCCAGCATCACGCTGTAACCACGGGTACACAGCTCGCCCATCTGCCCGCGCGGGACGATGCGGCCTTCCTGGTCGATGATTTTGCTCTCCAGTTGCGGCTGAGTGCGCCCCACGGTGGTCACGCGCAGCTCCAGGTCATCGCTGGGGCCGGTCTGCAGGGACACCGGGCTGGTCTCGGTCATGCCATAGGCGATTTGCACTTCGCTCATGTGCATTTCATTGATGACCCGGCGCATGACCTCGATCGGGCACGTCGCCCCGGCCATGATGCCAGTGCGCAGGCTCGACAGGTCGAACTCCAGGCGTTGCGGTTGGTCGAGCATGGCGATAAACATGGTCGGCACACCGTACAAGGCGGTGGCGCGTTCCTTGGCGACCGTGTCGAGGGTGAGCACGGGGTCGAAGGCGTCGTTCGGGTAGATCATGGTGCTGCCGTGGGTCATGCAACCGATATTGCCCATGACCATGCCGAAGCAATGGTAGAGCGGCACCGGGATCACCAGGCGGTCGAGTTCGCTCAGGCCCAGGCTTTCGCCGACCATGTAGCCGTTGTTGAGGATATTGTAGTGGCTGAGGGTCGCCCCCTTGGGGAAACCCGTGGTGCCGGAGGTGTACTGGATGTTTACCGCCTGGTCGAACTGCAGGCTGTTTTGCCGCGCCTGGAAGTCGGCATTGCTGACCGAGTCGGCCATTGCCGCCAGCTCAACCCAGGGTAGGAAACCCGCCGGTGGCTGTTTGCACAGGCTGATAACCCCGCGCAACTCGGGCAACAATTCACTGCGCAATTGCCCTGGCGCCTGCTCGGTCAGTTCGGGCAACAGCCCGGTGAGCATTTCATGGTAGTTGGAGGTCTTGAACGCACCGGCACAGATCAACCACTGGCAACCGGACTGTTTGAGCACGTACTCCAGCTCACTGCTGCGGTAGGCCGGGTTGACGTTGACCAGAATCGCACCGATTTTCGCACTGGCGAACTGGGCGATGGTCCATTCGGCGCAATTGGGCGCCCAGATACCCACCCGGTCGCCAGTCTGCAGCCCCAGGGCCTGCAGGGCGCGAGCATGGATATCGACAATCTCGGCCAGTTGCCGCCAGGTGTAACGCAACTGCTCGTGGCGCACCACCAGTGCTTCGCCGTCGGGGAAACGGGCCACGGTGTCATCGAATGCCTGGCCGATGGTCTTGGCCAGCAATGGCTTGTCTTGTCGGCCGCAGGTGTAGCTTTGTTGTTCCATGACGGTCCCTTTTGTGTTTGTTCTGGGAGCATGTACAAAACCAGTGACCCATCAGTCACCGGCTGAAAAATCGCCTTAACTCTGGCGCAAATTAACGTTAACGTAAAGGGCAACAGGCAGCTTTTTTTATCCGTTGCGCAAAAGCGTTGACCGGCGTTGACAGTCTCCCACTTCAGGTTTACGTTAACGTAAAGGTGATAGCAGGATCAGCCACGGCTGTTCGCCCCTCCCACAAGAATAAACAGCAAAGGTGCAAGCATGAATTACCCTTCCCTGAACTTCGCCCTGGGCGAAACCATCGACATGCTGCGCGACCAGGTCCAGGCCTTCGTCGCCGCCGAACTGACTCCACGCGCCGCGCAGATCGACCAGGAGAACCTGTTCCCTGCCGACATGTGGCGCAAGTTCGGGGACATGGGACTGCTGGGCATTACCGTACCGGAAGAATACGGCGGCGCGGGCCTGGGCTACCTGGCCCACGTGGTGGCCATGGAAGAAATCAGTCGCGGCTCGGCTTCGGTCGCCCTCTCCTACGGCGCCCACTCCAACCTGTGCGTGAACCAGATCAACCGCAACGGCACCCACGAGCAGAAAGCCAAATACCTGCCCAAGCTGATCAGCGGCGAACACATCGGCGCCCTGGCCATGAGCGAGCCCAATGCCGGCTCCGACGTGGTGTCGATGAAGCTGCGTGCCGACAAGCGCGGCGACCGCTATGTGCTCAACGGCAGCAAGACCTGGATCACCAACGGCCCGGATGCCAACACCTATGTGATCTATGCCAAGACCGACCTGGAAAAAGGCCCCCACGGCATCACCGCCTTCATCGTCGAGCGCGACTGGAAAGGCTTCAGCCGCAGCAACAAGTTCGACAAGCTGGGTATGCGCGGTTCCAACACGTGCGAGCTGTTCTTCGATGACGTCGAAGTGCCGGAGGAGAACGTACTGGGTGTGGTCAACGGCGGCGTCAAGGTACTGATGAGCGGCCTGGACTACGAGCGCGTGGTGCTCTCCGGTGGCCCGACCGGGATCATGCAGGCGTGCATGGACGTGGTCGTTCCTTATATCCATGACCGCAAGCAGTTCGGCCAGAGCATCGGCGAGTTCCAGCTGATCCAGGGCAAGG
>CAYVPI010000296.1:0-2890 GCA_964453495.1 uncultured Pseudomonas sp.
GTACGCTGCCCATGGTGGTCGGATCGAAGGCGCCGTGTTGCTTGCAGTCTTCGATGACAGCCTGGTAGATGGTGGCGTAGCAGCGGTCCGGGATGATTGCCTTGGCATCATGCAGCTGGCCGTCGGTGCCCCACATCTTGCCCGAGTCACGGATCATCGCTGGCATCGAGGCGTCGACGATGACGTCGCTCGGTACGTGCAGGTTGGTGATGCCTTTGTCGGAGTTGACCATGGCCAGGGCAGGGCGCGCGGCGTAGACAGCCTGGATATCGGCTTCGATCTGGGCTTGCTGTTCGGCTGGCAGTGCCTTGACGCGGGCGTACAGGTCGCCAATACCGTTGTTCAGGTTGAAGCCGATCTCGCTCAGCACGTCGGCGTGCTTGGCCAGGGCTTCCTGGTAGAACTCGGCAACGATCTGGCCGAACATGATCGGGTCCGAGACCTTCATCATGGTGGCTTTCAGGTGTACGGAGAACAGTACGCCCTGGTTTTTCGCATCAATGATCTGCTCGGCAATGAAAGCGCGCAGGGCTTTCTTGCTCATGACGGCGCAATCGATGATCTCACCTGCCAGCACGGCGGTTTTTTCCTTCAGGACGGTGGCGGTGCCATCCTGAGCGATCAGTTCGATCTTGACGTTGTCATTGGCGGTGATCAGGGCGGCCTTCTCGCTGCCGTAGAAGTCGCCGTTGCTCATGTGGGCAACGTGGGACTTGGAGTCGGCAGTCCAGGCGCCCATTTTGTGCGGGTGCTTGCGGGCGTAGTTCTTGACCGACAGCGGGGCGCGGCGGTCAGAGTTGCCTTCGCGCAGAACCGGGTTTACGGCGCTGCCCTTGATCTTGTCGTAACGGGTCTTGGCGTCCTTGTCAGCGTCGCTGGCCGGGGCCTCTGGGTAGTCAGGCAAATCGAAGCCCTGCGCTTGCAGTTCCTTGATGGCGGCCTTGAGCTGAGGTACCGAGGCGCTGATGTTAGGCAGCTTGATGATGTTGGCTTCTGGCGTAACGGCCAGGGCGCCGAGTTCTGCGAGGTGGTCCGCTACCGATTTGTCAGCACCCAGGCGTTCCGGGAAGCTGGCGAGAATGCGTCCTGCCAGAGAGATGTCGCGGGTTTCAACAGAGATGTCAGCTGATGCCGTAAAGGCTTCGATGATGGGCAGCAACGAGTAGGTGGCGAGGGCAGGAGCTTCGTCAGTGAAGGTGTAGATGATCTTCGAACGGGTTGGCATTATCGGATTAACTCTCTCTTTGCTGAGCGTGCACAGAATCTCGAGGGCGCAGGGTAGGCGCTTTCGTTCAATGTCATCAATGAGCCGAAAGTCGAGGTTCGTCGCGGTGATGTGGGGTACATCAGTAGAGCGTCAAGCGGCTGGGCTGCGGTAACAGTTCAGCTTTTCTTCGTTTGGCCGAGGCCTCAATCGAGGTAGGTCGGCCGTAGTGACCCGATGGTCACCTGCGCAGTATACCACTAGTCGGAAGCAAGCTAACTATGTAAGCCGCCGGGAACTTTCGTCCATTGGTCTAAAGCGCGGGCAGGATTGTACGACAATTTGGCTGCTCGGTCCTCTGTTTTGGCAGATCACTCATCGCAGGTGACGACCGGCGTGCAGTTCGTTGGGATGACGGCCGAACATGTGGTTCCAGTGTGCATATAACTGGGTTACGCTCGAAGGCTGCGAGCAAGATTAATAACACCAAACGGAGTTGCAGCATGGGATACCAGAAAATCAAGGTTCCAGCGGTCGGCGACAAAATCACCGTCAACGCAGACCATTCTCTCAATGTTCCTGATCAGCCCATCATTCCATTCATCGAAGGTGACGGTATCGGCGTCGATGTCACCCCGGTGATGATCAAGGTCGTGGATGCCGCCGTCGAGAAAGCCTACGGCGGCAAGCGCAAGATTTCCTGGATGGAAGTCTACGCCGGCGAAAAAGCCACCCAGGTTTATGACCAGGATACCTGGCTGCCCCAGGAAACCCTCGACGCGGTCAAAGACTATGTTGTTTCCATCAAGGGGCCGCTGACCACGCCGGTCGGTGGTGGTATCCGCTCGCTGAACGTTGCATTGCGCCAGCAACTGGACCTGTACGTGTGCCTGCGCCCTGTGGTGTGGTTCGAAGGCGTGCCGAGCCCGGTGAAAAAGCCGGGTGACGTGGACATGGTCATCTTTCGCGAGAACTCCGAAGATATTTATGCCGGTATCGAGTGGAAGGCTGGCTCTCCTGAAGCGCAGAAGATCATCAAGTTCCTGAAAGAAGAGATGGGCGTTACCAAGATCCGTTTCGACCAGGACTGCGGTATCGGCGTCAAGCCGGTCTCCAAGGAAGGTACCCAGCGCCTGGTGCGCAAGGCCCTGCAGTATGTGGTGGACAACGACCGCGAGTCGCTGACCATCGTGCACAAAGGCAACATCATGAAGTTCACCGAAGGTGCCTTCAAGGACTGGGGTTACGAAATCGCCAAGAATGAGTTCGGTGCCGAGCTGCTCGATGGCGGCCCCTGGATGAAGTTCAAGAACCCGAAAACCGGCCGTGAAGTCATCGTCAAGGATGCTATCGCCGACGCCATGCTGCAGCAGATTCTGTTGCGCCCGGCCGAATACGACGTGATCGCGACCCTGAACCTGAACGGTGACTACCTGTCCGACGCCCTGGCGGCGGAAGTGGGTGGCATCGGTATTGCCCCGGGTGCCAACCTGTCCGATACCGTGGCCATGTTCGAAGCGACTCACGGTACTGCGCCCAAGTATGCCGGCAAGGATCAGGTCAACCCTGGCTCTGTCATTCTCTCGGCTGAGATGATGCTGCGTCACATGGGCTGGACCGAGGCGGCCGATCTGATCATCAAGGGCACCAACGGCGCGATTTCCGCCAAGACCGTGACCTATGACT
>CAYVPI010000297.1:0-2879 GCA_964453495.1 uncultured Pseudomonas sp.
AACCAGCCGTGAACCCGCTTGCGCAACATCGAGCATCAGCCCGTGCGCTGCCTTGTTCGATTGAATGGAATAGACGGCATCCGCGTTTTGCGCAGCCTGCACAGACGTAACGACGGCGGTGGCCGAAAGCACACCGATCAACGACAACGCAGCTGTACGCAAGACGCCTCTGTGAAATGCCGACGGGCGCTTGGCCCCCATCTGGAATACCGGCCCAGTGCCAGCCATCACAGGCTCACTCATAGACTTTTCCCCGATTATTGTTATTGGGTGTTGCCCGCAGGTCGCACATAGAAAACTCCGCCTTCGGCCTGTTTGGCTGGAAGCGGCAATCTAGAGCCCCCCGGTACTTACCCCAATCCTATCGGGCTTTACAAACGGAAAACAACGAATACGACGTTATGTTTTGTTAAGACGCAGTAGTAGCCATTTGCCGGAGCGCGCTGACCTGCGGTTTAGCCGCTGATTCCGGCACTTTTCCCCGCTGTGCCTTGCATCCGCCTGAATGCCAGGCCATTCGCCGCACCAATGAAAAAGGCCCTTTCGGGCCTCAAAGTGCTGACAAACCTTGAACTGCAATATATCCCGTAACAGCTGCCATCAGGCTGCGTCCACCCGCAAAGTGGGTGCAGGATTTTGAATTGTCAGGAAGTCCTGCGGACTTCGACGCAGCCTAGCGGCAGCTGCTACAAGCACTTGTCAGCGCCCTGCAGCCCTTTCGGGCCTTTTTCATTGGCAATGTGCAATCACGCCAGGCTCTTGCTCACCACCTCGAACACATCACTGGACAGCTCCCCGGAGGCCAGGATGCGCTCCAGCTCAGCCCGCATCAACGCCTGACGGGCGCTGTCATATTTACGAAAGCGGGTCAGAGGTGCCAATTGCCGCGAAGCAATCTGCGGGTTGAAGGCATTGAGTTCAATGACCAGATCAGCCAGGAAGCGGTAACCCGAACCGTCGGCGGCGTGGAAGTTGATCAGGTTCTGCCCGGCGAACGCGCCAATCAAGGCGCGTACCTTGTTCGGGTTTTTCAGGTTGAACGCCGGGTGCTGCATCAACGCCTTGACCCGTGCAAGGCCTGCGGGCAGGGAACTGGCCGCCTGCACGCTGAACCACTGGTCCATGACCAACGGGTTGTCCTTGAAGTTTTCGGCGAAGACTTCAAGGGCCTGGACCCGTTCGGCCTCGAACGGCGAATTGACCAGCACGGCCAGCGCGGTGAGGCGCTCGGTCATGTTGTCACAGGCATCGAACTGCTCCTGCGTCGCGGTCAGCACTTCGGGCTTGCAACTGAGCATCAGGTAAGACAGGGCAATGTTCTGCAGGCTGCGCCGGGCAAAGTGCTCGGCCTCGGCCACGTACTCGGTACCGCGCGACACACCACGATTGGCTTGATAACGCGCTTTGAGCGCATCGAACAGCTGATCGGCGATCTCCTTGCGGGCAAACTCGCGCGCCGCGTGGATAGCGTCGACGTCGGCCACGTCGCTTATTTCGGTGAGGTAGGCCTCACTCGGCAGCGAGAGCATCTCGGCAACCATGGCCTGATCCAGCTGCTCGTTGGCCAGCACTGTACCCAGTGCGGTGACCAAACGCTGGTCCAGCACCAGAGGGCTGCCCTGCTGGTGCTGGGCAATCAGCTCCTGGAGCACCTGCACCGACAACTGTTGGCCCGCCTCCCAGCGGTTGAAGCCATCGCTGTCATGCTGCATCAGGAACATCAGTTGATCGCGATCGTACGGGAAGCTCAGTTTCACCGGGGCACTGAAACCGCGCAGCAAGGAAGGCAACGGCTTGGCACTGACGTCGACGAAGGTGAACGTCTGCTCGGCCTCAGTTACCGACAATACCCGCGAAGTTCCTCCAGCTGCGGCTTCACCAACAAGACGCAGAGGGATGTCATTGCCCTGGGCGTCGAGCAAGCCCAGCTCCACCGGAATCACGAACGGCTTTTTCTCGACCTTGTCCGGGGTGGCCGGGCAGCTCTGACGGAAGGTCAGGCTGTAGGTCTGGGCGGCACTGTCGTACTGCTCGCTGACCGCCAGGCGTGGCGTACCGGCCTGGCTGTACCAGCGCTTGAACTGGGTCAGGTCAACGCCGTTGGCGTCCTCCATGGCCTTGATAAAGTCATCGCAGGTCACGGCCTGGCCGTCGTGGCGTTCGAAGTACAGGTCGCTGCCCTTACGGAAACCGTCGGCGCCGAGCAAGGTGCGGATCATGCGCACCACTTCCGAACCCTTCTCGTATACGGTCAGGGTGTAGAAGTTGGAGATCTCGATAAAACTGTCGGGGCGCACGGCGTGGGCCATGGGACCGGCGTCTTCGGCGAACTGATGGGTACGCAGGTACGCCACATCTTCGATGCGCTTGACCGTGCGGGAGTTGACGTCGGCAGAGAACTCGGCATCGCGGAACACCGTGAAGCCTTCCTTGAGCGACAGCTGGAACCAGTCACGGCACGTTACGCGGTTGCCCGACCAGTTGTGGAAATACTCGTGGGCGACCACTGCCTCGACGCGCTGGTGCGCGGCATCGGTGGCAGTTTCAGCACGGGCCAGCACACAACTGGAGTTGAAAATGTTCAGGCCCTTGTTTTCCATGGCGCCCATATTGAAGTCGTTGACCGCCACGATCATGAAGATATCCAGGTCGTATTCACGGCCATAGACCTCTTCGTCCCAGCGCATGGACTTCTTCAAGCTGGTCATGGCGTGCTGGCACTTGTCGATGTTTTCCGGCTCGACATAGATACGCAGGGCCACGTCACGGCCCGACTGGCGGGTGAACTTGTCTTCGACACACCACAGGTCACCGGCCACCAGGGCAAACAGGTAGGCCGGTTTCATGAACGGGTCTTCCCAGGTCGCCCAGTGCCGGCC
>CAYVPI010000298.1:0-2872 GCA_964453495.1 uncultured Pseudomonas sp.
ATGGGGTAAAGTCGTGGGGAAGTAGTAGCCGTCGCCGGCCGTGAGGATGCTGACTTCGCCGTCCACCGTCATTTCGATGGTGCCACGCGTTACCAGGCCGCACTCCTCGCCTTCGGCGTGCACGATGGGTTCTTCGCCGGAGCTGGCGCCGGGGGCGTACTGTTCGCGCAAGAAGCGCATCTGCCGGCCCGGTATGGGGGCGCCGACCAGCAGCAGACGCAGGCCATGGCGGCCCAGGTCGGGTTGTTCGTTGGCGCGAAAGACGTAACGTTCTTCACGCGGCGGTTCATCAAAGGTGAAAAAGTCCGATAACGACATCGGAAAACCTTCGAGCAGCTTCTTGAGTGAGCTCACCGAAGGGCTGACGCGATTCTGTTCTATCAACGAGATAGTGGCATTCGTAACACCGCTACGCCTGGCCAGCTCGCGCTGGGACATCTTGTAGTTTTCGCGTACGAGTTTGAGACGAGTCCCCGTGTCCATGGCAGCCTTATGTGCTAGATACTTGAAGGAATTGGGAGTGGTTCGCAGACGATGTCGTCATTGCCCCCATTTTCCCCGACCCAGTAGCTTGGGCGTCAAGTATTAAATCACGTTTGCCTGTATTACTGCGCCAATTGCAAAAAAAGAGCGGCGGCCGGCCCGACGCCAGCTGCCGCTCAAGCGCAGAAGAAAGAGACAAAACGAGGTGATTTAAAGCTTGATCCAGGTAGCCTTGAGTTCGGTGTATTTGTCGAACGCATGCAGCGACTTGTCGCGACCGTTACCCGATTGCTTGAAGCCGCCGAACGGTGCGGTCATGTCGCCCCCATCGTACTGGTTGACCCACACGCTGCCAGCGCGCAAGCCGCGGGCGAAGGTGTGCGCCTTGCTCAGGTCGCGGGTCCAGACACCGGCGGCCAGGCCGAAGATGCTGTCGTTGGCGATCTGCAGTGCTTGCTCAGGGGTATCGAAAGTGATGACCGACAGCACCGGGCCGAAGATTTCTTCACGGGCGATGGTCATGGCATTGTCCACGCCGTCGAAAATTGCCGGTTCCACGTACAGGCCACCAGTTTCTTCCAGGGTACGGCTGCCGCCGGCGATCAGGGCAGCGCCCTGCTCCTGGCCGATCTGCACGTAGCGCAGCACGTTTTCCAGCTGGCGCGAATCGACAACGGCGCCCACGGTGGTTTCCGGGTCCAGTGCGTGGCCTGGCTTCCAGGCCTTGAGGGCCTCGACCAGCATCGGCATGAACTGGTCCTTGACCGAGCGCTCGATCAACAGGCGCGAACCTGCGGTGCAGACTTCGCCCTGGTTGAAGGCGATGGCACCGGCCGCAGCCTGGGCAGCAGCTTGCAGGTCCGGTGCGTCGGCGAAGACCACGTTGGCGCTCTTGCCACCGGCTTCAGCCCACACGCGCTTCATGTTGCTTTCGCCGGCGTAGATCATCAGCTGCTTGGCGATGGCGGTGGAGCCGGTGAAGGCCAGTACATCCACGTCCATGTGCAGGGCCAGGGCCTTGCCGACAGTGTGGCCGTAGCCAGGCAACACGTTGAACACGCCTTTCGGGATACCGGCTTGCAGGGCCAGTTCGGCCATGCGGATCGCGGTCAGCGGCGACTTTTCCGACGGCTTGAGGATGAACGAGTTACCCATCGCCAGGGCCGGCGCGAACTTCCAGCTGGCCATGATCATCGGGAAGTTCCACGGCACGATGGCCGCGACCACGCCCACCGCTTCACGGGTGACCAGGCCCAGTTGATCCTGCGGGGTCGGTGCGACTTCGTCGTAGACCTTGTCGATCGCTTCGGCGGTCCAGCGGATCGCGTTGGCGGTGGCCGGCACGTCAATCGACAGCGAATCGCTGATCGGCTTGCCCATGTCCAGGGTCTCGAGCAGTGCCAGCTCTTCCTTGTGCGCCAGGATCAGGTCGGCGAAAGCGATCAGGATGCGCTTGCGCTCAGCTGGCGCCAGGCCCGACCAGACGCCGGATTCGAACGTACGGCGTGCCACCTGCACAGCGACTTCGGCATCGGCCGCGTCGGTGCTGGCAACCTTGGCCAGGAAACGACCATCGACCGGGCTCAGGCAGTCGAATGTCGCGCCGTCGGCAGCTACACAATACTGGCCGTCGATGAACGCGCGACCTTCGATGTTCAGGGACTGGAAGTGCTGCTCCCAGTCGTTGCGATTTTTAGCCATTGAATCTACTCAACACAAGTAATAAGGGTCGGTCGTCAGACCGTATGCAAGTACCAGTTGTACTCGAGGTCCGAAATGGAGTTTTCGAACTCGGCAAGCTCACTTTCCTTGCACGCCACGAATACATCGATGTAATCGGGGCTGATGTAGCGGGCCATGATTTCGTTGTCGTCCAACTCGCGCAGGGCATCGCGCAGGTTGTTCGGCAGGCTCTGCTCATTTTGCTCGTAGCTGTTGCCTTCAACCGGCGCCCCCGGCTCGACCTTGTTGGTCAGGCCGTGATGCACGCCTGCCAGAACTGACGCCAGCAGCAGGTACGGGTTGGCATCGGCGCCGGCGACGCGGTGCTCGATACGCACCGAGTCGGGCGAACCGGTCGGTACGCGGACCGCAACCGTGCGGTTGTCGATGCCCCAGCTCGGCGAGTTGGGCACATAGAACTGCGCGCCAAAGCGGCGATACGAGTTGACGTTCGGGCAAAGGAACGCCATCTGCGCAGGCAGGGTCTCGAGCACACCGCCGATCGCGTGACGCAGTGCGGCGTTCTGCTCGGGATCCTCGCTGGCAAAGATGTTCTTGCCGTCTTTGTCCAGGATCGAAATGTGCACGTGCAAGCCATTGCCTGCCTGGCCGGGGTACGGCTTGGCCATGAAGGTGGTGTCCATTTCATGGTCGTAGGCGATGTTCT
>CAYVPI010000299.1:0-2860 GCA_964453495.1 uncultured Pseudomonas sp.
AACGGATTTTAGACAGCTCGTATGACATTTTTTTGAAGCAATCCGTCACATTTGACTACATGTACATCCCACCGTTGACCGGAATTGTAGCGCCGGTCACGTATGCCGCACCATCCGACGCCAGGAAAGCGACCACTTTCGCGATCTCTTCGGCCTGGCCCAGACGGCCCAGCGGAATCTGGGTTTGCAGCGCTTCACGCTGGGCTTCAGGCAGTTCACGGGTCATGTCAGTATCGATGAAACCTGGCGTTACCGAGTTGACCGTAATTGCACGAGACCCAACTTCACGCGCCAGGGCGCGGCTGAAACCTTCCAGGCCGGCCTTGGCCGCAGCATAGTTTACTTGGCCGACGTTGCCCATGGCACCCACAACCGAACCGATGCTGATGATACGACCCCAACGCGCCTTGGTCATGCCGCGCAGCACACCCTTGGACAGGCGGAACAAGCTGTTGAGGTTGGTATCGACCACATCATGCCATTCGTCGTCTTTCATGCGCAGCATGAGGTTATCGCGGGTAATACCGGCGTTGTTGACCAGAATGGTCGGCGCGCCGAACAATTCCTGGATCTTGGCCAAGGTAGCCGTGACGGACTCGTCGCTGCACACGTTCAACTCAAGGCCAGTGCCTTCGATGCCGTGTTCCTTGAGGGTCGCAGCAATGCGCTCAGCCCCAGAGGCCGAGGTAGCGGTGCCGACAACAATGGCGCCCAGGCGCCCCAGTTCCAGCGCAATGGCCTGGCCAATGCCGCGGCTCGCGCCGGTAACCAGTGCAACTTTACCTTGCAGGCTCATGCAAGCTCTCCTTAATCAGGCCAGCGCTGCGCGGGTGGCAGCGAAAGCATCCGGGGTATTGAGGTTATAGGTGTTCACGCCATCGGCGCAGCGCTTGTTCAAACCAGCAAGCACCTTGCCAGGGCCACACTCGACCAACTGCACAGCACCATTTGCAGCCAGGGTCTGCACACACTCGACCCAACGAACCGGCTTATACAGTTGCTCGAGCAGGTCACGCTTGAGGGTATCCAGGTCAGCCGCGACAGCAGCGCTGACATTCTGTACCAGAGGAATCTGAGGCGCCTGCCAGTCGATTGCATTGACCGATTCGGCAAAACGCTCGGCAGCCGGACGCATCAACTCGCAATGCGACGGCACGCTGACCGGCAACGGCAGCGCGCGCTTGGCACCCTTGGCCTTGCAGGCTTCCATGGCGCGCTCAACAGCAGCCTTGGCACCGGCAATGACTACCTGACCCGGTGAGTTGAAGTTCACCGCGCTAACCACTTCACCCTGGGCCGCCTCAGCGCACACAGCCACAACATCGGCGTCGTCCAAGCCCAGAATGGCGGCCATGGCGCCCTGACCGGCCGGCACGGCTTCTTGCATCAACTGACCGCGACGCTCGACCAGCCTGACCGCATCGGCCAGGCTCAGGCAACCAGCAGCAACCAGCGCACTGTATTCACCCAGGCTGTGACCGGAAACAAAGGCCGGACGCGCACCACCTTCGGCCAGCCACAGACGCCACAAGGCGATGGAAGCGGTCAGAATGGCCGGCTGGGTCTTGTCGGTTTGGTTGAGCTGCTCTTCGGGACCCTGCTGGATCAATGCCCACAGGTCATAGCCCAAAGCGTCGGAGGCTTCTTTGAAGGTATCAATGATCAGCGAATGCTGAGCACCCAACTCGGCGAGCATGCCGAGCGACTGCGAACCTTGTCCCGGAAAGACGAATGCGAGGGATGCAGACATGTAACAAGCCCCTAATGATCTTGTCGACGGAGAAATGACGAACAGCCAAGGCTGAACGCAAGTAATTGAACGTTGGATGGCAATTCGTACCGGACGGTCACATTTACGCGCCTCGAGCAGGATATGCCTAAAGCAGCAGATCCTCCAGACGACCATGAAGGCGTTCCGGCAGGTTTTCCTGAATTTCGATCACGGCTCGCGCAATGGCGCTCTGAAAGCCCTGCACGCCTGCCGAACCGTGGCTTTTGATGACGATTCCTTGCAGACCGAGAAAGCTCGCACCATTGTGCCGTGCCGGGGCCAGGTCGGCCTTCAGCCGCCTGAGCAAAGGCAACGCCACGGCCCCCGCCATTCGTGCGACCACTCCCCCTGTGAACAATGCCTCGATCCGCGCAGCGATCATGGTCGCCAGGCCTTCGCTGGACTTGAGCAATATGTTGCCCACAAAGCCGTCGCACACCACCACATCCGCCTCGCCGCGATACAAGCCATCGCCCTCGACAAAGCCGATGTAATTGATGCCGCGTGCGCCTTGCAGCAGGTTTGCAGCCAGCTTGACCTGCTGATTACCCTTGATGTCTTCGGTGCCGATGTTCAGCAGGGCCACGCGCGGACGCACGACACCCAGCGTTTCGGCAGCCACCGAGCCCATGACCGCGAACTGGAACAGGTTCTCGGCGCTGCAATCGACGTTGGCGCCCAGATCCAGCAACTGACAATAACCGCGCTGGGTCGGGATGGCCGCCACCATGGCCGGGCGATCGATACCCGGCAGCGTCTTGAGCACATAGCGCGAGAGCGCCATCAGCGCACCGGTATTACCAGCACTGACGCAGGCCTGGACCTTGCCATCGCGCAGCAATTCAAGGGCGACACGCATCGAGGAGTCGGGCTTGCCACGCAGGGCCTGGGAAGGCTTGTCGTCCATACCGATAACCTGGGACGCTGGCACAACTTCAAGGCGTGCGCGATCCACCGCCGGCTGGCTGGCAATCAATTCTTCGAGAAAGGAGGGTTGGCCGACGAGGACCAGATGTAGCGAGGGCGTTGCTGAAAGGCAAGCAAGGCTGGCCTGAACAATGCTGCGGGGACCGAAGTCCCCGCCCATTG
>CAYVPI010000300.1:0-2756 GCA_964453495.1 uncultured Pseudomonas sp.
CTGCCATTCACCGCTCTCACCCTAGATTGTATTTCCTCTTCAAGACACAAGCTGCTGTAAGGCTGCGTTAAGGGCCGGAGGGCCTTCATTTGGTCCGTAAACCTGCGACCGCTCCGCGCTCGGACTGGTGCGCCATTGCGACAGCTGCTACAAATCGATCGTCGCTTCAGCTACGACTGAGCAACGAAGCCATCCCCGCCCCACCAAACAACCCCGCGCTCACCCGGTTGAACCAGCTCTGGCCCTTGCCGCTGCGCAGGTAGCGTGCCGCGCCGTGGGCGCCCAGGCCGTAGGCCAGTTTGCAGGCCAGGTCCAGCACCGCCCAGGTGGCGATCATGATCAGCAACTGGCCGAGGAATGGTTTGTCGGCGCTGAGGAACTGCGGCAGGAAGGCGGCAAAGAAGAGAATGTCCTTGGGGTTGCTGGCGCCCAGGGCGAATGCGCGCCAGAACATGGCGCCGAAGCGCGGGGCCGCCAGGGCTTCGGGTACTTCGGCGGCATGGGCCGGTTGCCGCGATTGCTGCCAGCTCTGCCACGCCAGGTAAAACAGGTACAGGCCGCCGACGATTTTCAGCGCACTGAACAATTGTTCCGACGCCAGCAGCAGGGCGCCGAGGCCCAGGGCAGAGGCGCTGAGCAGGCAGATCGAGGCGCTGACGCCGCCGAGAAACGCGGGGTATGAGCGGCGCAAACCGTAATTGAGGCTATTGCTGATCATCAGCAGGGAGAGGGGCCCGGGAATCAGGATCACGATCAAGGCCGCGCTGCTGAACAATAACCAGGTTTCCAGACTCATTGCTTTTCTCCTTATGTGCAAAAGCCTCACCCGAGGGTGAGGCTTGCTTGACGAGCGTTGTTGCGGTTACAGGAAAATAAACTTGGCGACAAAGATCGCACAAAGTGCATACAAACTGATAGAGATTTCTTTGTGTTTGCCAGTACCGGCCTTGAGTACGACGTAGGTGATGAAGCCCAGCGCAATACCATCGGCGACCGAGAAGGTCAGCGGCATCATGATTGCAGTGACGATCGCCGGAATGGCGTCGGTCGATTCTTCCCAGTCGATGTGGGCCATGCCGCCCATCATCAGCATGGCCACATAGATCAGTGCGCCGGCGGTTGCATACGCGGGGATCATGCCTGCCAGGGGGGCGAAGAACATCGCGGCGATAAACAGCACGCCAACGGTAACTGCGGTCAAGCCGGTGCGGCCACCGGCTGCAACGCCTGCGGCGCTTTCAACGTAGCTGGTTACTGGAGGGACGCCGACCACTGCACCGAAGACGCTGGAGGCGCTGTCGGCTTTCAGGGCGCGGGAGAGGTTTTCGATGCGGCCATCGGCATTCACCAGGTGGGCCCGCTGGGCAACGCCCATCAGGGTACCGGCGGTGTCGAACATGTGCACGAAGAGGAAGGCCAGCACCACGCTGATCATGCCGACGTTCAACACGCCCTTCACATCCATGGCCATCCAGGTCGGTGCCAGGCTCGGTGGCATGGAGAACACACCGCCGTATTCCACCAGGCCAAGGCCCCAACCGGCGAGGGTAACGGTGATGATACTGATCAGGATCGCGCCGAAGACACGGTGGTAGCTGAGCACGGCGATCATCAAAAAGCACACGGCCGCCAGCAGCGGGCCGGGTTCACGCAGCGAGCCGAGCTTGATCAGGGTAGCCGGGCTGTCAACGACGATACCCGCGGTTTTCAGGCCGATCAGGCCGAGGAACAGCCCGACCCCCGCACCCATGGCATAACGCAGGCTCACAGGGATGCTGTTGAGCAGCCACTCGCGGATCCGCGACAGGGTCAGGATCATGAACAGCACGCCCGAGACGAATACCGCGCCCAGAGCGGTTTCCCAGGAGTAGCCCATGGTGCCAACCACGGTGTAGGTAAAGAAGGCGTTGAGGCCCATGCCCGGTGCCAGGCCGACTGGCCAGTTGGCGTACAGGCCCATCAGCAAGCAGCCCAGTGCCGCGGCAATACAAGTGGCGACAAAGGCTGCACCGTGATCGATCCCGGCATCGGCCATGATGTTCGGGTTTACGAAAATGATGTAGGCCATGGTGATGAAGGTCGTCAGACCCGCGATCAGTTCGGTTTTAACGGTGGTGCCGTGTAGCTTGAGTTTGAAAATCCGCTCCAGCCAACTGTTGCCAAGCGGCGGGGCGAGATCCAGCGTAGGGGCTTCGGATTTGCGACTTTCCACAGCATGTACTCCTCAAGACTTTTCTTGTTTTTTCCAGAACCGTACCTGCGCTTCGCACTAGGGGGTCTGTGAGGCGGATAAGGGTGGCGCAGGCGTCCAGACTATTAGTTGACCGCGGAGTCAGGATGTTGCACGAGAGGATTATGCTTTTGTATACAAAGAAAGCAAATAATGTTTTCGCTTTTGTTGGCAATTTATTTGCCTTGAAGGCTATAACCGCATCCCGGCCTGCAGAAACAGCCACGGATGTGTACAATTGCCAGTACCTTTTTCCGTGTTTTTCACGCAAGGCTTGTCATGGACCCTCCGGCTGGTATTACAGTCAGGGTTCCACAGCCGAATCTTTGCCCTCGAGTGCCCATGAACGATCAGCTGCAACCTCTCAAGAAACCTTCGCGTACCGGCAAGGCCGGGCGTAGCGGAACCCAGGACGACATCGTCTATGCGCATATCTTCGAGGCGATCCTCGAACAACGCCTGGCGCCGGGAACCAAGTTGAGCGAGGAAGCCCTGGGCGAGATCTTCGGCGTCAGCCGCACCATCA
>CAYVPI010000301.1:0-2739 GCA_964453495.1 uncultured Pseudomonas sp.
CTAAGTGCATCCGCAAAGACCCATGCTCCAAAGCTGCGCATGCCGTGTAAGACTCGAGAGTCACCCTGGCAGCTTTGTCGGCGGGGATTTGCGAAAACGATTGAATGAAAGGAACGTCAAGGAGAGTCCGCGGGGCGGACGCGCAGCCGAAGCTGTCTTCGGGGGATTGCACTACCTAAACGTGGTCTGATCAAAGACCGGCGCGCACTATACCTGAATTCGCTGCCCACGTGAGAGTTTTTTATCAGAAACCTCGGGGCCCGCATGGGAATGTCACAGCCTTTGCGGATAATCCTGACAGCGACTATTTTGCAGAAGGCCGGTCTTGGCGGTCGGGTCGCTAAATCGGTTCATCCCCGCCCTCTTCCCGCTCGAGGAATTGCACCATGACCAAACACTGCCCCGGCCGCGTCAGCCGTGAACTGCGTGGCCATGTCATGTTGATCGGCCTTGAACGCGCAGCCAAGCGCAATGCCTTCGACTTGCCCATGCTCGACCAGTTGAGCCTGGCCTATGGTGAATTCGAGCGTAACCCGCAGGCGCGGGTCGCGGTGGTGCACGGGCATGGCGAACACTTTACCGCCGGGCTGGACCTGGGCGAAGTCGCCGCCAGCATGAGCAAAGGCTGGCAACTTCCAGCCGGCGGCGGCGACCCTTGGGGCGTGTTCGGCGGTGCACGCCCCAGCAAACCGGTGATCGTGGCCGTCCAGGGCTACTGCCTGACCATCGGCATCGAGCTGATGTTGGCCGCTGACATCAACCTGTGTGCCAGCAACACCCGCTTTGCCCAGCTGGAAGTCCAGCGTGGGATATTTCCCTTTGGCGGCGCTACCGTGCGTTTGCAACAAATTGCCGGCTGGGGCAACGCCATGCGCTGGTTGCTCACAGGCGAAGAGTTCGACTCCCATGAGGCCTTGCGCCTGGGCCTGGTGCAAGAAGTGATGGCCAGCGAAGACTTGCTGCCCCGCGCCTTGCAATTGGCCGAAAAGATTGCGCAACAGGCGCCGCTGGGGGTGCAGGCCACGCTCGCTTCGGCACGCCAGGCGGTACTCCATGGTGAAACCGCGGCAGTGGGCGACTTGCAGGCCATGACGACGAAACTGCTCAACAGTGACGATGCCCGCGAGGGTCTGGCTGCCATGCAAGAGCGCCGCCCGGGCAACTTCAAGGGGTGCTGATCAGGTTGCCGGACGGATCTGCCCGATCAGCGGCTGCAGCGAATAGCCCAAACGTGGCGCCAGAGCTTCGGCGCGGGCGCTCAACGCAGCCATGTCCAGGTTTTGTTCAAGATCGGCCGGCACCATGAGGATGACATTGCCCTCCTTGACCGGCAGCTCCCAGTAATGACGGTGATAGAGCCCGCGCAACAGTGCCGCCCCCAACGGCTTGCCGTCATCACCGGCCCATTGATTGATCACCAGCCAGCCGCCCGGGTTCAGGCGTTTCTGGCAATTTTCCAGAAAGCGCCATGCCAGGTGCGCGACACCCGGGCCGTGGTCGGTATAAAGGTCGACGAAAATCAGGTCGGCCGACTCGGCACTGTCGAGCAGCTCCACCGCGTCGCCGATACGGATATACAGCCGCGGATCATCATCGAGCCCCATGTACTCGATTGCCAGGCGCGGCACATCCGGCCGCAACTCAATAGCCTCGACATCCTCCAGCGGCAGGAACTTCAGGCACGCCTGGGTCAATGTCCCGGCCCCCAGGCCAAGGAACAACGCACTGTCCGGCGCCTCATGGCAAAGGGCACCGATCAGCATGGCGCGGGTGTAGTCATACTCCAGCCAACAGGGGTCGGCGGTAAACACACAGCTTTGCTCGATGGCCTCACCGAATTCCAGGAAGCGATAGTCTTCGACTTCCAGTACCCGGATCATGCCGAATTGGTCGTGCACTTCGGCCAGCACGCGCTCGATGCGCTCCCTCGGGATTTCGTCTTCTTGCTTGTCCATCACACCGTTCGTCAATAGGGGTGTCAAAGGGATGGGATTGTCGGCCACTGCGGTGAGCAGGTCACGTTTTAATTGGCCATCAGGGCCTCATCGCGGGCAAGCCCGCCCCTACAGATCATGCACGAACCCTGTAGGAGCGGGCTTGCCCGCGATAGCAATCTAAAGATCACAGCCAATCCCGACCTGATAACATGAGCCTATCTTTCCAAGAATACCGAGCCCGTGATGAGCCAACCCTGGAGCCCTGACAGCTGGCGCGCCCTGCCGATCCAGCAACAACCCGTCTACCCCGATGCCGCGCGGCTGCTGCAGGTCGAACAAAGCCTGGCCAGTTACCCACCGCTGGTTTTCGCCGGTGAAGCGCGGGAGCTGCGCCGGCAATTCGCCGAGGTGACCCAAGGCCGCGCGTTCCTGCTGCAAGGTGGCGATTGCGCCGAAAGCTTCGCCGAATTTTCCGCTGCAAAAATCCGCGACACCTTCAAGGTGCTGCTGCAGATGGCCATTGTCATGACGTTTGCCGCTGGCTGCCCGGTGGTCAAGGTCGGGCGCATGGCCGGTCAGTTCGCCAAGCCACGCTCGGCCAACGACGAAACCATCGCCGGCGTGACCTTGCCGGCCTACCGTGGCGATATCGTCAACGGCATCGGTTTCGACGAAAAAAGCCGCGTGCCGGACCCCGAGCGCCTGCTCCAGGCCTACCACCAGGCTACCGCCACCTTGAACCTGCTACGCGCCTTTGCCCAGGGTGGCTTTGCCGACCTGCATCAAGTGCACAAGTGGAACC
>CAYVPI010000302.1:0-2684 GCA_964453495.1 uncultured Pseudomonas sp.
GCATGGCTGACGTTGAGCTGCGAGCTCATCTTGCGCACCGAAGGCACACGCTCGCCAGGCTGGTAGACGCCGCGCCGAATATCCTCAGCCAACTGCTGGGCGATACGTTGGTAGAGCAGAAGGTTGGTCATGGCACGGTCTCGGCTTGCGGGCTGCTTATTTATTCTTGGTGAAGTACAGATTACCGGAACAGTTACAAAGTGTACGGGAACAGTTAGGAGAATAGTCGACGATACAGTCTTGTGAAAGTCTCTTCTGGAGCCTATCGCGGGCAAGCCCGCTCCTACAGAACGACATAATTAATGTAGGAGCGGGCTTGCCCGCGAAAAAATTCACAGACAAAAAAGCCCGGCGTCTCTCAACACCGGGCTTGAGCTACTCGAAATCAGCGTCTCAGCGCGCCGCGCCGAGCTGCCCCTTCTCATCGGAAAAAACAATCTCTACCCGACGATTCTTCGCCCTGCCCCGCTCGGAAGCATTGACCTCCACCGGGTACTGGTCGCCATACCCCTCGACCTGGATGCGCTTTTCATCGATACCCAGGTCAACCAGCACATCCGCCACAGCTTGTGCGCGCGCGCGGGACAGTTGCAGGTTATCCGGGCGAGCGCCGGTACTGTCGGTATAGCCTTCGATGCGCACTACACGCCGCGGGTTCAGCTGTAGAAACTGCACCAGCTTGAGAACGGTGCGGTTGGCCGAACTTTTCAGGTCCGCCTCCCCGGTATCGAACAAGACATCGCCCAGGGTCATGACCAGGCCGCGATCGGTTTCCGTGGTCGCCAGGCTGACGATCTGCTCTTCCAGCCACTTACCTTGCTGCTGCACGCTCAGCAATTTCGCCTCACGCAACGCCAGTTGCAAACGCTGGCGTTCCAACTCGAGCTTGGCCAGTCGCTCCTGATTCACGGCCTGGTTGCTGTGCTCGCGAGCGATTTCACTGTAACGCTGACTCAGATAAGCGTAATGGCGCACGTCGGTGCCGCTGCCCCAATAATTGGACAGACGATCGGCACGCGCCAATGATTCACCAGCTCGAATCACATCCTTGGGTGCATTGCGCAGCACATTGGAGTCTTCCTTGACCGCCTGGAAGCTCGAACTCGCTTGCTGCAATGCCGACTCGCTGTTCTGGCTGGCGCAACCGACCAAACCGGCACAGCCAAGTACCACCACCGCGCAACTGATTTGCTTGAACAGGCTCACTGCACCTCCCCCAACTGCTTGCGCAGGCGATTGATCCGGGCATCGAGCGCCGTCAGTTGCTCCTGGCTCTTTTGTGTCAGCACCTGCGCCTCAGCCAGGCGCGCATCCAATTCGGCCTGCTCGGCACGCATGCGCGCATTCTTGTAGGAACCGTCGGCCATGCTGCCATGGGCACGGGCAAACTTTTGTTCAGCCAGTTTCAGCTCGGGAACCTCGTCAGTGGCACCGACGGCCTTGGCTTGTTCAAGGGCTTGCTCGGTCAGGCGAAACTGTTCGGTCGGTGCCGGGTCGGTGGCACAACCGGCCAGTACCAGGATCGCCAGTGCGGCGAAAAATGGTTGAATTCTCAATGGGTATTCCTACTGTTTAGGGGCGCCAACGGGTTGCTGCGCGTGCGCTTTCCAGCGCTCGACATTGCGTTGCAATACCGCCTCGGTCAGCCCGGACGCCGGCAATTCTGTCATTTTTTTCGCCAGCTGTCCGCGCAACCATGGATCGTTGCAAGCGGAGTTGTGCGACAGCGCCAGGTACAAGCCCGGGCGATCCAGCGGCAACCCGCGCGCCACCAGCTCATTGCTCATGCCAAGCACCTGCGCAATGGCAGCTCCGGCGTAACGCCCGGCCAACACATAGTCGACCTGGCCGAGCAGGAGCTTCTGAAAAGCCTGGGTCAGGTTTTCAACCGCTTGCAGGTTCAAATTGACCTTGGCTTGTGCTGCAAATTGCGCAGTTAATCGGGACTTTTGCGAAACGGCACCAGCATGCCCCTGCAAATCGGCCAGGCTGTCATAGACCAATTGCGAATCATGACGGGTCCACACCAGGTAATCGTTGTGCACCAATGCAGGGTGTACGAAGTCCAGCGATTCCAGCTCACCGGGTTCCAGCGGCGTTCCCACGATCAAGTCCATGCGCCCACTTCGTACTTGCGCCAACGCCTCGGAGGATTTGCCGCTGTAGAGCACTTCGACCTTGAGGCCGAGCTCGCTTGCGACTTGCGTCAACAAGTCGACATTGGCCCCAACCAGATGCTTGGGGTCCTGCGGGTCGCGCCACAAGTAAGGTGGCATTTCCGGATTGCCGGTAGCCACCAGGCGCTCGCACTTACCTGCCGCCAGCACCAACGTCGGCATGAAGGCGACGCCAAGCAACATGACTGCCTTCAACCGGCCAAGCCGTCCCATGCACTATTCCCTTGCAGCCCAACCCAATAAAAAAGCCCGATCATGCGGGCTGTCGAAAATGCGGCAGATCACTGCCGCGCTTTCACAGCCCGAAAGGATCGGGCTCTTTATAAGTGAAGTCGCTGGATTAAACCAGCTTCTCCAGCTCAGGGATGGCTTCGAACAGGTCAGCGACCAGGCCGTAGTCAGCCACCTGGAAGATCGGCGCTTCTTCGTCCTTGTTGATCGCAACGATCACCTTGGAGTCTTTCATGCCGGCCAGGTGCTGGATCGCGCCGGAGATACCGACGGCGA
>CAYVPI010000303.1:0-2637 GCA_964453495.1 uncultured Pseudomonas sp.
CGTACATCAGCCAGTCGATCACCGAGTTCTGGCGGCGCTGGCACATCAGCCTGTCCACCTGGCTGCGCGACTACCTGTACATCACCCTGGGCGGCAACCGCAAAGGCACCCTGACCACCTACCGCAACCTGTTCCTGACCATGTTGCTGGGCGGCCTGTGGCACGGTGCGAATATCACCTACATCATCTGGGGCGCCTGGCATGGCATGTGGCTGGCCATCGAAAAAGCGGTAGGCATCAACACCACGCCACGCAGCTTCAACCCCGTGCGCTGGGCCTTCACCTTCCTGCTGGTGGTTATCGGCTGGGTGATCTTCCGCGCCGAAAACCTGGAGGTGGCCGGGCGCATGTATTCGGCGATGTTCAGCCTCAACGACTGGCAGCTCTCGGAGCTCAACCGCGCCAGCCTCACCGGCCTGCAAGTGGCAACGCTGATGCTGGCCTACGCGACCCTGGCGTTCTTCGGCCTGCGCGATTTCTACCGCAATGCACAGCCGCAGCCAGTCGCTGTTGCAGTTGAGGTGCAGCCCGGCAATGCCATCGCCATCGACTGGTCGCTGTACGCCACTCGCGCGCTGGTACTGCTGCTGTTCGTAGCCTCGATCCTGAAACTCTCGGCGCAGAGCTTCTCGCCGTTCCTTTACTTCCAGTTCTGAGGGTGACGAACATGACCCGCTCATTACGCATCCTCTACATCGCGCTGTTCCTGGCCATGCTGCTGTGCCTGGGGGCCTGGTCGCTGCGCAGCTTCTTCGGCTTCAGCACAGGCAGCGATGCCACCGTGCTCAATGGCCGTTGGGCCAAGGCCGTCGAGACCCACTACGACGACGAGTTCCCGATCAAACGCCTGGGCACCAACCTCTGGGCCGCGCTGGACTTCAAGCTGTTCAACGAAGGCCGCCCGGGCGTAGTGCTTGGCCGCGAGCAGTGGTTGTTCAGCGATGAGGAATTCAAGCCCATCGCGGGCAGCGATCTGTTCGAACAAGAGAACCTGGCGCTGATCCAGGGCGTGCGCGATACCCTCAAGCAGCAGGGTGTAGAACTGGTACTGGCGATCGTGCCCGCCAAGGCCCGACTCTATCCCGAATACATCGGCCAGCAGACTCCGGCCATGCTGCACGGCGGCCTGTACCAGGAGTTCCACGCCCAGGCTCGCCAGGCCGGGATCTTCGCGCCGGACTTGCTGGGCACGTTGCAAGAAGCCAAGGACCGTGGCCAGGTATTTTTGCGCACCGACTCCCACTGGACGCCAATGGGCGCAGAAGTAGCCGCGCAGCAACTGGGCCTGGCCATTGCCAAACACAGCCCGTTGAGCGGCCAGGCCCGGCAATTCGTGACCGAAGCCGACACGAGCGCCCCGCACAAAGGCGACTTGACCAATTTCCTGCCTCTGGACCCGCTGTTCAGCAACCTGCTGCCGGCGCCGGACACCCTGCAAAAGCGCACCACCCACGCTGCTGAAACGGCTGCCGACACGGGCGATGCACTGTTTGCCGACAACGAAATCCCGGTGGCGCTGGTGGGTACCAGCTACAGCGCCAACCCTAACTGGAACTTCGTCGGTGCCTTGCAACAGGCCCTGCAAAGCGACGTGGCCAACTACGCCGAAGACGGTCACGGCCCGATTCTGCCCATGCTCAAGTACCTGCAATCCGACGCTTTCAAGAACAGCCCGCCACAGGTGCTGATCTGGGAGTTTCCTGAACGTTATCTGCCAATGAAAAACGACCTCAGCGCGTTCGATCCGCAGTGGATCGCACAACTGAAGAAAACCCGTCATGCCAATCAAGACCTGGCCCTGTCGTCCAATCGGACGGAACACTGAGAGGAAACGCACATGACCTTGCACACCACTACTCGCCGCACCCACACCATCGCCAAGGCCTGCGCCCTGGCCGCCGGCCTCAGCTTGCTGTCGCTGCAAGCCTGGGCCGGTGCCGATGCCGCCCTGTACGGCCCGAGTGCACCAAAAGGCTCGACCTTCGTGCGACTGTACAACGCTGGTACCCAACAGGTGAGCGCCAGCGTTGGCAACACCAACCTGAGCGACGTCGCGCCGCAAGCCAGCAGTGATTTCAGCTTCATGCCCCAGGGCGACTACAGCGCCAAGGTCGGCAGCCAGACCGTGCCGGTGAAGCTGGCTTCGGACCACTACTACACCCTGGTCAACAACAGCGGCGGCCAGCCGCAACTGGTGGAGGAGCCACCGTTCAAGAACAAGCAGAAGTCGCTGGTGCTGGTACAGAACCTCAGTGACAAGGCCCTGACCCTCAAGACCGCCGACGGCAAGACCGACGTGGTCAAGGCCGTGGCCGCCAAAGGCCGCGGCGAGCGCGAAATCAACCCGGTGAAGGTCAGCCTGGCGCTGTATGACGGCGACACCAAGGTCAGCGACCTCAAGCCCGTGGCCCTGGAGCGCGGCGAAGCTGCGGTGCTCTACGTCACCGGCACTGGCAGCAGCCTGTCGCCAGTGTGGGTCAAGCGCCCGGTTTCCACCCGCTAACCAATATTTGCGAATACCTCTGTAGGAGCGGGCTTGCCCGCGATCGAGTGCGCCAGCGCGCGGAAAAATTTGCGGGCGCTGCGCGCCCGCTCGCGGGGCAGCCCGCTCCTACACGGTCCCACTAGACATCGAAG
>CAYVPI010000304.1:0-2636 GCA_964453495.1 uncultured Pseudomonas sp.
GCGAAAAACCAGCCCACGCCACCTCCCCTCGTAGCAGCTGCCGCCAGGCTGCGTCGCTGTCTACCTGGCATGCGGTGCTCTGTCATTATGGGAACACCGGGGCCGCTGCGCAGCCCATCGCAGCCTGGCGGCAGCTCCTACAGAGATTGGCGTTAGTGCGGGGGTTCTGGGTCGGCCTGAAGCTTGTGTAGTCCTGTACGACAGTTCCTACAATGCCCCTGCGCTTTCTATGCAACAGCTCGCTGCATAGCTATCATGCCTGCCTCATTGAAAGGCGAGATTGGCATGTTGACGTTGTTGAAGCTGCTTAAGGATGGTCGATTTCACTCAGGGCAGGCGCTGGGTGCCGCACTGGGTGTTAGTCGCAGCGCCGTATGGAAGCAACTGCAGCAGCTGGAAGCTGAATTTAACCTGTCCATCCACAAAGTCCGTGGCCGCGGCTATCAATTGGCTACACCGCTTTCCTTGCTCGACGAAGAGGCGATCAAGCATGCATCTGCTGGCGAGTACTGGCCTGCGCTGATTTTCGACGAGATCGACTCGACCAATGCCGAAGCCTTGCGCGCTATCGAGCGCGGTCAGGAGGCGCCTTTCCTGGTGCTGGCAGAGCGTCAGAGCGCGGGGAGGGGGAGGCGCGGGCGAGCCTGGGTCAGTCCCTTTGCAGAGAACCTCTATTACAGCTTGGTGCTACGAATCGAGGGGGGTATGCGTCAGCTGGAAGGGCTGAGCCTTGTGGTTGGCTTGGCCGTGCTGCAAACACTGCGCGAGCAGGGTGTCGCTAATGCCGGCTTGAAGTGGCCAAACGACGTATTGGTGGGGACCCACAAGATTGCCGGTATCTTGTTGGAGCTTGTCGGTGATCCCGCTGATGTTTGTCATGTGGTGCTGGGTATCGGTATTAATGCCAATATGCGTGCAAGCGCCGATGTGGATCAGGATTGGACCTCGATCCAGCTGTCGAATGGCAAGCCGGTTGATCGGAATGTGCTAGTGGCGCAACTCAATCTTAAGTTGCAGCACTACCTCGCATTGCATCGGGCTTCTGGTTTCTCAGCCATTGCCCAGGAGTGGGAACAAAACCACCTGTGGCAGGGGCGTGCGGTATCGCTCATCGCCGGTGCGAATCAGGTGGATGGCATAGTGTTGGGAATAGACCAGCAAGGTGCCTTGCGGTTGAAGGTGGGTGAAGTTGAAAAGCACTTCAGTGGTGGAGAGCTCAGTTTGAGGTTGCGTGATGATTCTTGAGCTCGACTGTGGGAACAGCTTTATCAAGTGGCGGGTCATTCGTCGAGACACCTGCGCGGTCGTTGCTGGTGGTGTGACCGATTCCGACCAGGCGTTATTGCAGGCTTTGCAGGGTGTTGCTGGTCTGAGGCTGGGTCATTGCCGTTTGGTCAGCGTACGCACCGAGGAAGAAACGGCGCGGCTGACCGATTTGCTGGTCGCTGAGCATTCGGTGAGCGTTGCCATTGCCGGGCCCGCAAAGGAATTGGCTGGGGTTCGTAATGGTTACGATGAGTACGAGCGTCTCGGCCTGGATCGGTGGCTCGCGTTGTTGGGCGGCTTTCACTTGGCGGGTGGTGCATGCGTGGTCATTGATTTCGGAACTGCCGTTACTTCCGATTTTGTCTCGGCGCAGGGCGAGCACCTGGGTGGCTTCATATGTCCGGGTATGCCCTTGATGCGGAACCAGTTGCGCACCCACACCCGCAAAATTCGCTATGACGATGCGTCAGCCGAGCGTGCGTTGGCGACGCTGGAGCCTGGGCGTTCGACTGTCGAGGCTGTAGAGCGCGGCTGTACGCTCATGCTCAGGGGGTTCGTGCAGACGCAGCTCGAGCATGCGCAATCGCTGTGGGGTGATGGGTTCAGTGTTTTCCTCACTGGCGGCGATGCCGATCTTGTGCGTGAGGTCGCGCCGCAGGCGCGGGTCGTTCCGGATCTGGTTTTCGTAGGGTTGGCCATGGCCTGCCCTCTGGTCTGAGGTGGTTATGCGTTGGTTGTTTCTGTTGCTCCTGGTGCTCAATGGCTTCTATTACGTTTGGCACCAGCAGGAAGCGCCACTGAAGGCCAAAGAAGTGCCCCCTCTTTCGCGCTACAAGGGGTCGCAGCAAGATATTCACTTGCTTAGCGAATCCGATCGCCAGGCTCAGCGAAGGGAGCGTGCGAAGTCGGCGGCGGGAGGAGGGCAGGAGTGCCTGTTTCTGGGTGTTGCCAATGAAGAACAATTGGGCGTGCTGTCGCAGCGCCTGGCCGCAATGAGCGTAGTTGTGCGCCTGCGCGCCGGCAGCGCCTCCGAAAGGCAGGATTGGTGGCTCAGAATTGCGCCTGAAAGTCGTGGTTTGGTGGGTGAAACGGCCCTGGCAACTCTTTCTCGTGAATTCAAAGACTTAAAACATAAAATAATGCTGTGCGAAGGCATTGCAAGTCTCGAATAGTTTGCATAGAATGGCGCCCGCTCCACAGCGATGATGACTAGTTCGAATCCTGTGAAGCGCCTGTCAACGTAGCTAACCTCAAGATTTAATTGAGAAAAAAGGTTGACAGAGGGGTGGCAAGAGTTGATAATGCTGCCACGTTCAGGAGGGGTTCCCGAGCGGCCAAAGGGATCAGACTGTAAATCTGACGTCTACGAC
>CAYVPI010000305.1:0-2620 GCA_964453495.1 uncultured Pseudomonas sp.
TGGTCTGGTGCCAGGAAGAGCCGATGAACCAGGGCGCCTGGTACAGCAGCCAGCACCACATGCGTCGCAGCCTCACCAACCACAAGAAGGGCCTGGTCCTGGAGTACGCCGGTCGTGAAGCGTCCGCCGCACCTGCCTGTGGTTACGCGTCGATGCACGCCGAGCAGCAGGAAAAACTGCTGCAAGATGCTTTCACTGTTTAATGCCTTCGCGCACTTGAAACCGAATTTAAGGAACCACTGATAATGGCTATCGAGATCAAAGCCCCTACTTTCCCGGAATCGGTTGCCGATGGCACCGTTGCCACCTGGCACAAACAACCGGGCGAGGCCGTCAAGCGTGATGACCTGATCGTCGACATCGAAACCGACAAGGTCGTGCTGGAAGTTCTGGCTACCGCTGATGGTGTACTGGGTGCGATCGTCAAGAACGAAGGCGACACCGTTCTGTCCGACGAAGTTCTGGGCTCTATCGAAGCCGGCACTGGCGCTGCTGCGCCGGCTGCCGCACCTGCCGCTCAAGCCGCTGCACCTGCCGCCGCTGCTGGCGACGAAGATGCCATCGCAGCACCTGCTGCACGCAAGCTGGCTGAAGAAAACGGTATCAACCTGGCCAGCGTCAAGGGCACAGGCAAAGACGGCCGTGTAACCAAGGAAGACGTGGTTGCCGCCGTCGAAGCCAAGAAAGCCGCCCCGGCTGCTGCACCTGCTGCCAAGCCTGCTGCCGCACCTGCCGCTGCCGCGCCGATCATGGCTGCCGGCGATCGCGTCGAGAAGCGCGTACCGATGACCCGCCTGCGTGCCAAGGTTGCCGAGCGTCTGGTCGAAGCACAGTCGAACATGGCCATGCTGACCACCTTCAACGAAGTCGACATGACCGAAGTCATGGCCCTGCGTTCGAAGTACAAGGATCTGTTCGAGAAGTCCCACAACGGCGTGCGCCTGGGCTTCATGTCGTTCTTCGTCAAGGCTGCCACCGAAGCGCTGAAACGCTTCCCGGCTGTCAACGCCTCGATCGACGGTTCCGACATCGTTTACCACGGCTACGCTGACGTCGGTGTTGCCGTGTCCAGCGACCGTGGCCTGGTAGTGCCGGTTCTGCGTAACGCTGAGCTGATGAGCCTGGCTGAAATCGAAGGCGGCATCGCCAACTTCGGCAAGAAGGCGCGTGACGGCAAGCTGTCCATGGAAGAAATGACCGGCGGCACCTTCACCATCACCAACGGTGGTACTTTCGGTTCGATGATGTCGACTCCGATTGTCAACCCGCCGCAAGCGGCCATCCTGGGTATGCACAACATTCTGCAGCGCCCGATGGCGGTCAACGGTCAAGTTGTCATCCGCCCGATGATGTACTTGGCGCTGTCCTACGATCACCGTTTGATCGATGGTAAAGAAGCTGTGACGTTCCTCGTTACCATCAAAAACCTGCTGGAAGACCCGGCTCGTCTGCTGCTGGATATCTGATAAAAGCAGTTGCAAGTTGCAAGCTACAAGCCGCAAGACGAAGCGGCTTGGCTTGCAGCTTGCGGCTTGAAGCTTGCAGCTAAATAGAGGATCTATTTTAATGTCGCAAAAATTTGACGTAGTAGTGATCGGTGCCGGCCCTGGCGGTTACGTAGCTGCCATCAAGGCTGCCCAACTGGGCCTGTCGACCGCTTGCATCGAGAAGTACACCGATGGCGAGGGCAAACTGGCCCTGGGCGGTACCTGCCTGAACGTCGGTTGCATTCCTTCCAAGGCGCTGCTGGACAGCTCCTGGAAATTCCACGAAGCCGAAGACGGTTTCAAGATCCACGGTATCAGCCACGCAGGCGTGACCATGGACGTACCGGCCATGGTCGGTCGCAAGGCCAACATCGTGAAAAACCTGACCAGCGGTGTTGCCACCCTGTTCAAGGCCAACGGTGTGACGTCCATCCAGGGCCACGGCAAGCTGCTGGCCGGCAAGAAAGTCGAAGTCACCAAGCCTGACGGCACCGTCGAAGTGATCGAAGCCGAAAACGTGATCCTGGCATCCGGTTCGCGCCCGATCGACATTCCGCCGGCTCCGGTCGACCAGAAAGTCATCGTCGACTCCACCGGCGCCCTGGAATTCCAGGCCGTGCCTAAGCGCCTGGGCGTTATCGGTGCCGGCGTTATCGGCCTGGAGCTGGGTTCGGTATGGTCGCGCCTGGGCGCTGAAGTTACCGTACTGGAAGCCCTGGACACCTTCCTGATGGCCGCCGATACCGCGGTTTCCAAGGAAGCGCTGAAAACCCTGACCAAGCAGGGCCTGGACATCAAGCTGGGCGCTCGTGTGACCGGCTCCAAGGTCAATGGCGAAGAAGTTGTAGTGACCTACACCGACGCCAAGGGCGAGCAGACCATCACCTTCGACAAGCTGATCGTTGCCGTTGGTCGCCGTCCAGTGACCACTGATCTACTGGCTGCCGACAGCGGCGTGACCATCGACGAGCGCGGTTTCGTCTTCGTCGACGACTACTGCGCCACCAGCGTACCTGGCGTTTACGCCATCGGCGACGTGGTTCGCGGTATGATGCTGGCACACAAGGCCTCGGAAGAGGGCATCATGGTTGTCGAGCGCATCAAGGGCCACAAAGCCCAGATGAACTATGACC
>CAYVPI010000306.1:0-2618 GCA_964453495.1 uncultured Pseudomonas sp.
CCCTGGAAGCCGCTGTCAAAGGCGACGACAAGGCTGCCATCGAAGCCAAGGTTGAGGAGCTGTCCAAGGTTTCCGCTCCTGTGGCGCAGAAGATGTACGCCGAACAGGCCGAGCAGCCTCAGGCCGGTGCCCAGCAGGCCGAGCCGGAAGCCAAGCACGACGACGTCGTTGACGCTGAGTTCGAAGAAGTCAAAGACAACAAGTAAGTACCGCTTGTTGTCGGCCAGTTCAGCGCATGCTTGCGCTGACTGGTAGGATGTCGCCGCGCGGGGGCTTGCTCCCGCGTTGGCGCGTCTGGAATACACGAATTTTTACAGCATTTGACAAAGCTTCAGTGCTGGCGGCACCCCGCGGAATGCGTAGAGGTTTGCCGAACGTCCTCAAGAGTGCAAAGACTTATGGCAAAGCGTGACTATTACGAGGTTCTGGGTGTCGAGCGTGGCTCGTCCGAGGCCGATCTGAAAAAGGCCTACCGTCGCCTCGCGATGAAGCATCACCCTGACCGTAACCCTGATGACAAGGCTTCGGAAGATAAATTCAAGGAGGCCAACGAGGCCTACGAAGTTCTCTCCGACGCGAGCAAGCGTGCAGCCTACGACCAGTATGGCCATGCAGGCGTTGACCCGAGCATGGGTGGCGGCGGCGCCGGTTTTGGTGGTGCCAACTTCTCCGACATCTTCGGTGATGTGTTCAGTGATTTCTTCGGTGGTGGTCGTGGCGGTTCTCGCGGCGGCGCACAGCGTGGCAGTGACTTGCGCTACACCCTGGAGCTGAACCTGGAAGAAGCGGTGCGCGGTACCACGGTCAATATCCGTGTCCCGACGCTGGTGAACTGCAAGCCGTGCGACGGTTCCGGTGCCAAGAAAGGCTCGGCTCCGGTCACGTGCTCCACCTGCGGCGGTATTGGTCAGGTGCGTATGCAGCAAGGCTTCTTCTCGGTGCAGCAAACCTGCCCGCGCTGCCATGGCCAGGGCAAGGTCATTTCCGACCCGTGCGATTCCTGCCATGGCGAAGGCCGGGTGGAAGAGTACAAGACCCTGTCGGTCAAGGTGCCGGCCGGTGTTGACACCGGCGATCGCATTCGCCTGTCCGGCGAAGGCGAGGCGGGGACCCAGGGTGGCCCGACGGGCGACCTGTATGTCGTGATCAATGTGCGCGAGCACGCGATTTTCCAGCGTGATGGCAAGCACCTGTACTGCGAAGTACCCATCAGCTTTACCGATGCGGCATTGGGTGGCGAGCTGGAAGTGCCGACCCTGGATGGCCGGGTCAAGCTGAAGATCCCGGAAGGTACTCAGACCGGCAAGCAGTTCCGTTTGCGTGGCAAGGGCGTCGCGCCTGTGCGTGGCGGCGGTGCTGGCGACCTGATGTGCCGGGTGGCGGTGGAAACGCCGGTCAATCTCAATCGTCGCCAGCGTGAACTGCTGGAAGAGTTCCGTGCTTCGCTTGAAGGCGACAGCTCGCATTCACCCAAGGCCAGTGGCTGGTTCGAAGGTGTGAAGCGTTTCTTCGGCGATTTGTAAAAGGGAGTAGGGCATGCGACGTATAGCTGTGATGGGCGCTGCAGGGCGCATGGGCAAGACCCTGATCGAAGCTGTTCAGCAAACGCCGGGTGCGGGTCTGACAGCGGCGGTTGATCGTCCTGACAGTACGCTGGTGGGGGCTGACGCTGGTGAGTTGGCGGCAATCGGGCGCATTGGTGTGCCGTTGTCCGGTGACCTGGAGCGGGTTGCCGATGAATTCGATGTTTTGATCGACTTCACCCATCCGTCGGTAACTCTGAAGAATCTGGCGTTCTGCCGCAAGGCTGGCAAGGCCATGATTATCGGTACCACCGGTTTCAGCGTGGAGGAGAAGCAACTCCTGGCTGACGCTGGCAAGGAAATCCCGATCGTCTTCGCGGCCAACTTCAGCGTGGGTGTCAACTTGTGCCTGAAACTGCTCGACACCGCTGCGCGGGTGTTGGGCGATGAGGTCGATATCGAAATCATCGAGGCGCACCATCGCCACAAGGTGGACGCGCCTTCGGGTACCGCCCTGCGCATGGGCGAGGTGGTTGCCCAGGCGTTGGGGCGCAACCTGCAGGAAGTAGCGGTCTACGGTCGTGAGGGCCAGACCGGTGCGCGTGATCGGCAGACCATTGGCTTTGCCACGGTGCGTGCTGGTGATGTGGTTGGTGATCACACCGTATTGTTCGCCGCTGATGGCGAGCGCGTGGAGATTACCCACAAGGCATCGAGCCGCATGACCTTTGCCAAGGGTGCTGTTCGTGCGGCGCTTTGGCTCGATGGTCGTGCACCTGGTCTGTACGACATGCAGGATGTACTCGAGCTGCGTTAAGAGCTGTTACAATGACGGGGCTCGGCTGCCATTCGCGTAGTCGGGCCCTTGTTTTATCCCGCTTGGCGACGTTCTGTCGCATTCTCATGCCTTTCAGGCTCATTAGCGGTGGACCCAAAAAGCATTTTTCTGTAAGCTACAGCTTTAGTGTGTCCACTAAAAGCGCGCAGATAATTCGACGAAGAAGCGGGGTGACGTGTCTATACGTCATTCCGCTTTTTTGCAACCTGCGATCGCCCTTTCAGGCTTTATTTACGGGAGGTCTTCTTGACTAAGCC
>CAYVPI010000307.1:0-2578 GCA_964453495.1 uncultured Pseudomonas sp.
TGCGTAAGGCAGGTGCTGCCCAGGAAGTTCAGGGTGCGCGATTGTACGCAAGCCAGTCGCCGCTTGCAAGGTCTGGCAACAGGTGCAGGGTATCTTGCCTTGACAGGGTCTAGCCTGAGACCTAGCATGCCGCGCAACCCTTCTGGAGCACCTGTCGCTGATGCAACCCCAAGCTTTCTACCGCGCGGTGGCGGACGATTTTAGCGCCGTCGACGGCATCATCAAGAAGCAGCTGACTTCCCGAGTGCCGCTGGTATCGAAAATCGGCGATTACATTACCTCGGCTGGCGGTAAACGCCTGCGTCCCCTATTAGTGTTGCTGTGTGGCAAGGCTCTGGGTCGCGAAGGCGATGACCTGCGCCTGCTGGCCGCGACCATCGAGTTCCTGCACACCGCCACCCTGCTGCACGACGACGTGGTCGACATGTCCGGCATGCGCCGTGGCCGCTCGACCGCCAACGCCATGTGGGGCAACGCGCCAAGCGTGCTGGTGGGCGACTTCCTGTATTCGCGCTCCTTCGAAATGATGGTCGAACTGGGCTCCATGCCGGTGATGAAGATCCTTTCGCAAGCCACGCGCATCATCGCCGAAGGCGAAGTGTTGCAGCTGTCCAAAGTGCGTGATGCCAGCACCACCGAAGAAACCTACATGGAAGTCATCCGCGGCAAAACCGCGATGCTTTTCGAAGCCTCGACCCACAGCGCCGCGGCCCTGGCCGGTGCCACACCGGAACAGAGCGAAGCGCTACGTACCTTCGGCGATCATCTGGGCGTGGCCTTCCAACTCGTCGACGACCTGCTGGACTACCGTGGCGACGCGGAAACCCTGGGCAAGAACGTCGGTGACGACCTGGCCGAAGGCAAGCCGACCCTGCCGCTGATCTACACCATGCGCGAAGGCACGCCGGAACAGGCTGCACTGGTGCGCAAGGCGATCCAGAAAGGCGGTATCGAAGACCTGGAAAGCATCCGCGAAGCCGTGGAAGCGTCCGGTTCGCTGGATTACACCGCGCAACTGGCCCGCGATTACGTAGCCCGTGCAATCAAATGCCTCGACGCGCTGCCCGCCAGCGAATACCGCGACGCATTGGTTGAGCTCAGTGAGTTTGCGGTCGCCCGTACGCACTAACTGCACCGTAATACCCTGTGGGAGCGAGCCTGCTCGCGAAAGCAATCTGTCAGTCGAATGCTGACTGGCACACCGCTTTCGCGAGCAGGCTCGCTCCCACAGTTTTTGGCGTCGCCCCCCTCCCAGCTAAAACCCTATATAATGTGCGCTTTTTAGCGATCCTGAATCCAAGGAGCTTTAGTGAGCACGTTGCCACCCTGCCCGAAATGCAATTCCGAATACACCTATGAAGACGGCGCCCAGCTGATCTGCCCCGAGTGCGCCCACGAATGGTCCGCCAGCGGTGAAGCCGAAGCTGTGTCCGATGACACAGTGAAAAAGGATTCGGTCGGCAACGTCCTGCAGGACGGCGACACCATCACCGTGATCAAGGACCTCAAGGTCAAGGGCACGTCGCTGGTGGTCAAGGTCGGCACCAAGGTCAAGAACATCCGCCTGTGCGATGGCGACCACGACATCGACTGCAAGATCGACGGCATTGGCCCGATGAAGCTCAAGTCCGAGTTCGTTCGCAAGGTTTGACCCTCCCCCTGCACTCAAGGCTGCCCTTGGCACCCTTGAGTGCCCCGCCTGCAGAAATTCCACAAGATGCCAATCGGCACTTGCTATTCTTTGAATAAGAATTATTCTCATTGGAAGCCATCAAGGAGAATGACATGACTTATTTAATCGACGCATGGTTGGATCGGCCCCATCCCTACCTGCGCATCCTGCATCGGGAAACCGGCGAAGTCTGTGCCGTGCTGGAAGAGCAAGCGCTGGACGAACTGCGCGAACAGGGCGACCTGGATCTTGTCGGCTTGAATTCGAGCGAACCGGGTGTGCTCAAGGAGCTGGTGAGGAATCTGTTTCTGTTCTGCTATGCCCGGGCGTTGCGACCGGTTGGGGAGTTGCATTGAGCAATTTGATGCAAAACCCTGTAGGAGCTGCCGAAGGCTGCGATAAAGTCCGAAGGACTTTCAGCCGATCAGACATCGTGCGACCGCTTCTCGCTCGATCGCAGCCTGACGGCAGCTCCTACATGATTGTGCTTCTTACAGTACGTCCAGCAGCTCGACGTCGAACACCAGTACGCTGTGCGGCGGGATGCTGCCAACGCCCTGAGCGCCGTAAGCCAGCTCGCTCGGAACGTACAGGCGCCATTTGCTGCCGGCGTTCATCAGTTGCAGGGCTTCGGTCCAGCCAGCGATCACGCCGCCGACCGGGAATTCTGCCGGCTGACCACGCTCGTAGGAGCTGTCGAACACGGTGCCGTCGATCAGGGTGCCGTGGTAGTGAGTACGAACGCTGTCCTCACGGGTAGGCTTGGCGCCTTCACCGGCGGTCAGTACTTCGAACTGCAGGCCCGAGGCCAGGGTGGTGATGCCTTCACGCTTGGCGTTTTCAGCCAGGAAAGCCAGGCCAGCACCGGCAGCAGCTTCTGCCTTGGCAGCGGCTTCAGCCTGCATG
>CAYVPI010000308.1:0-2578 GCA_964453495.1 uncultured Pseudomonas sp.
GTGGATAAGCCTCGTGCAGCAAATCCGGGGCGCTGAAGAAGTATTCGCTGGTGACCGCGAAGAACTCGGCGGGGTTTTCCGCGGCGTAGGGGTCGATGGCGGTCTCGGCGTCGGGGTTGCGGTCCAGTTGCCGGTTGAGGTCGTCGTATGCCCGTTGCATAGCGCTGGCCCAGTCGCTGACGCGCATGTCGCTGTGCAGCGGCGGCAGGCCGTTGGCGTTGCCGTTGAGCATGTCGAGCTTGTGCGCCAGTTCGTGGATGACCAGGTTGTAGCCTTCCCAGCCACCACTGGCGAGCACGCCGGGCCAGGCCATGATCACCGGGCCCTGTTGCCAGGCTTCGCCGCTGTGTTCGGCATCCCATTCGTGTTCCACGCCGCTGGCATCGCGGTGGCGCTGGGGGCTGACGAAGTCGTCGGGGTAGAGCACGATTTCATGGAAGCCCTGGTACCAGTTCAGGTCGTCCAGGTGCAGCAGAGGCAGTTGGGCCTGGGCGGCGAGCAGCAGGCGATCTGCATCGTCGAGTTCAACGCCGTTCAAGGGGTTGAGCACCTTGTCTTGCAGGAACAGGATGCAGGCTTCCTGCAGGCGCTGCTCTTCTTCGGCGCTGATGCCGTCGAGGATGGCCAAGTGCTGGCGCACCCGTTGCCACACTTGCGGGTCTACAGGGTGGCGGGCGAGGGTGCGGCGCCGGCGCCAGGCATTCAGCGACCACATGGCTTAGCGCGGGTGGGGTTTGGAGGCGCTGCGGGCCAGGCGGCTGCGGACCATGGTGATGACCATGGGCAGCAGGGAAATGCCGATGATGGCCACGATCATCAGCGACAGGTTCTGCTTGATAAACGGTACGTTGCCGAAGAAGTAACCCAGGGTCACCAGGCCGCCGACCCAGCCGATGGTGCCGACCACGCTGAAGGTCAAGAAGCGGGGGTAGGGCATTTTCGCAACGCCGGCCACGAACGGCGCGAAGGTGCGCAGAATCGGCAGAAAGCGCGCCAGGGTTACGGTCTTACCGCCATGGCGGTCATAGAAATCGTGGGTTTGTTGCAGGTAGTCGCGGCGGAAAATCTTCGAGTTGGGGTTGCGGAACAGCCGCTCACCCGCCGTGCGCCCGATGATGTAGTTGGTGCTGTCACCCAGGATTGCCGCAGCCATTAACAGGCCACCCAGCAGTACCGGGTCCATGCCGCCACCGGCGGCCACTGCGCCGGCGATGAACAGCAGGGAGTCGCCGGGCAGGAAGGGCATCACCACCAGGCCGGTTTCGCAGAAGATCACCATGAACAGAATCGCGTAGATCCAGGCCCCGTAGTTGGTGACCAGCATGTCGAGGTACACATCGAGATGCAGAATGATGTCCAGCGGGTTGAAGTCCATGCGCACTACCTGTGGTTGAAGCCCGATACTACGGGCCGTCGAGAAATCTTGTGTGAAATGGGTGACGAAAACGCCAGCCGTCAGCCGGCGGCGAAGGGGCTGGGTAAATATTCACACAAATTGGAGCGGGGCATTATAGGGGCAGGCGGCGATTTTGCCTGAGCAGATTGTAGCGGCGAGTGTCCAGGGGGGCAGCCCGCCAGGAGAGTCGGCGAGCATTGCCCCGAGTGCAGGCTCAGCTGATGGGCAGGATGTAGTTCTTGAATTGGGTGTCTTCGCGAAAGCCGATGGACTCGTAAGTCTTCTGCGCAGCCTCGTTATTGCTGCTGGTAGACACGCGCATACGCACGGAGTTGGTTTCCTTGGCCATCTTCTTGGCGGTCTTGATCAGGTGGTCGGCGACCAGCTGGCGACGGGCTTCTTCGGCGACGAAGATGTCGTTGAGAATCCATACGCGTTTGAGCGAAAGCGAAGAAAAGCTCGGATAAAGCTGGCAAAAGCCGAGTAACTTGCTGTCATCGTCGTCTGGCAGGGCCAGGTAGATGACTGACTCCTTGTGTTTCAAGCGCTTTTCCAGGAAGGCGCGGGAGGAATCCGGGTAGGGCAGTTCGCCATAAAATTCGCGGTATCTGACGAACAGCGGTGCAATCAGGTCCAGATGCTCAAGGGTTGCTTGGATGATCCGCATATCAGGCCTCAGGTTCAGTCGGAATGTGGCGGCGAATCTCGGTTAGCCGTCGGTCCGATGCTGCCGCAAAAACATTAGAAAGCACAATCTAGGTTAGGCCTGATTTTGAGATAAAGGAGAGTGGGAAAATCCCTTTATTTGATGAGTTTCTTCAGAATCAAACGTTTGCACGGCGGTTTCGGGAAAACAGCATGGCCTTGAAGTTCAAGGCCATGCCGATGTCCTCACTGTTTAGAAGAAGCCCAGCGGGTTGATGTCGTAGCTCACCAGCAGGTTTTTTGTCTGTTGGTAGTGGTCGAGCATCATTTTGTGGGTTTCACGGCCGACGCCGGACTTCTTGTAGCCACCGAATGCGGCATGGGCCGGGTACAGGTGGTAGCAGTTGGTCCAGACGCGGCCCGCCTTGATGCCGCGGCCCATGCGGTAGGCGCGGTTGATGTCGCGGGTCCAGAGGCCGGCGCCCAGGCCGAACTCGGTGTCGTTGGCGATGGCCAGGGCTTCGGCTTCGTCCTTGA
>CAYVPI010000309.1:0-2529 GCA_964453495.1 uncultured Pseudomonas sp.
CGATCCTGGCCATCGGCGAGCAGGACCTGGGCCTGCAGATGCGCCAGATCCTCGAGGCGAGCGGACAGAAAGTGCCGGACTCCAAGCCGATCTTCGAATTCAACCCGGCTCACCCGCTGATCGAGAAGCTGGATAACGAGCAGAGCGAAGACCGCTTCGCCGACTTCTCGCACATTCTCTTCGATCAGGCCGCGCTGGCAGCCGGCGACAGCCTGAAAGACCCGGCGGCCTATGTGCGCCGGCTGAACAAGTTGTTGGTTGAGTTGTCGGTGTAAACAGTCGTAGGAAAGCCCGCTTCGGCGGGCTTTTTCATTTCTGATCCAACGAGGGGAGAGCGAGATGAGTACGGTTACTATTGAATCGCTGTTGTACCAGATCGACGGTAAGCCTTATGAAAGCCGCCTGGTGTTCGACGCCGACATTTCGTCGCCGCGCCCGGGGCTGTTGATGGCGCCCAACTGGATGGGCGTTGGCGCAGGTGCCGAACGTATCGCCCAGGCCGTGGCCGCCGAGGGTTATGTGGTGTTGATTGCCGACATTTACGGCCAGGCCGTACGGCCGCAGGACGCCGACCAGGCGGGTGCGGCGATGATGCCACTCAAGAACGACCGTGCCGAACTGCGCAAGCGCATGCAGGCAGCCCTGGAGCAATTGAAAGGGCAGGGCAAGGCTGCGGTCGACAAGGCGCAACTGGCCACCTTTGGTTTCTGCTTCGGCGGCTGCTGCTCCCTGGAGTTGGCGCGCACCGGCGCACCGCTCAAGGCGGCAGTGTCGTTCCATGGCACTCTGGACACGCCAAACCCAGCGGATGCGAAGAACATCAAGGGTTCGGTGCTGGTGCTGCATGGCGCAAGCGACCCATTGGTGCCCAAGGAGCAATTGCCGGCCTTCGAGGATGAGATGAATGCGGCCGGTGTCGATTGGCAGCTGCTCAGCTACGGTGGCGCGGTGCATTCGTTCACCGACCCTGAGGCGAACAAGCCGGGGATGATGATGTACGACGCCAGGACGGCTGGGCGGGCGTTCCAGGCGATGCATAACTTGCTGGAAGAAGTGTTTAAGGCTTAAGGGCCTCATCGCGGCGGTCCGGCGATCCGGCAAGCCCGCAAGCCCGCTCCTACATGGTCCGCGCAGTTCCTGTAGGAGCGGGCTTGCCCGCGATCGCAAAGAATGTCATCACCCTGTAATACCAGTGTCATAGCCTCGCGCCATCCATTTTCAGGAGCGCACTATGCACGTACCCCGTTTGAGCACCCTGGCAGCCTTGGTGCTGGTCAGCGGTCTGGCCACTGCCGAAGTCCGCGTCGACGGCCCCGTCGAATATGGTGTATTCGTCAGCCAATACAAGGATTTCCAGCCCGGCGAACGCGTGCTCACGCAAAGCAACCAGACGATCGAACAAACCGACACGGTACCGGCCAAGCTGGGCACCAAGTTCGGCCTGCGCTACACGCTGCAGGGCAAGGTGGCTGACGATACGCCGCTGACCTTGCTCTACCTCACGCCAGGCGTAACGACGCCTGATGGCAAGCGGCACGACAAGTTCGTCGTGGAGCAGAGGCTGGTGGTGGGGGCGCCGCAGGACGTCATGGCGTACGAGTTCACCGAAGCCCATGAGGTGGTGCCGGGGGATTGGCAGTTCATGGTGTTCCAGGGGGATCGGTTGCTGGCTGAGAAGCGGTTTACTGTGCGTTGATCGTAATATCGCGGGCAATCGGAATGCCGCCCACCCGCTCCTACATGGTCTGTGCAGGTCCTGCAGGAGCGGGCTTGCCCGCGATGAGCCATTAAGCCTCACAAACAAAAACGCCCCGAACCAGTCGGGGCGTTTTCGCATCAGGGTCAATAACCCTTATTTACCAGCCCAGCGCTTGAGCACCAGGGTGGCGTTGGTGCCACCGAAGCCGAAGCTGTTGCTCATCACGGTGTCGATCTTGGCATTTTCGACGGTCTTGGTCTGGATCGGCAAGTCAGCAACTTCCGGGTCCAGTTCGTCGATGTTGGCCGAACCTGCGATGAAATTACCTTCCATCATCAGCATGCAATAGATCGCTTCGTGAACGCCGGCGGCGCCCAGAGAGTGACCCGACAGGCTCTTGGTGGAGCTGATGGCCGGGGCCTTGTCGCCGAAGACTTCACGCACACCCTTGATTTCGGCCACGTCGCCAACCGGCGTCGAGGTGCCGTGGGTGTTCAGGTAGTCGATCGGGGTGTCGACGGTGGACATTGCCATCTGCATGCAGCGGATCGCGCCTTCACCGCTCGGGGCAACCATGTCGTAGCCGTCGGACGTTGCGCCGTAGCCAACGATTTCGGCGTAGATCTTGGCGCCACGGGCCAGGGCGTGTTCCAGCTCCTCGACCACGACCATGCCGCCACCGCCGGCAATGACAAAACCATCACGGTCGTTGTCGTAGGCGCGGGAGGCTTTTTCCGGGGTGTCGTTGCGCTTGCTGGACAGTGCGCCCATGGCGTCGAACAGGAACGACTGGCTCCAGTGTTCTTCTTCACCGCCGCCGGCGAACACGA
>CAYVPI010000310.1:0-2460 GCA_964453495.1 uncultured Pseudomonas sp.
GAGGATCTGCAGGACAGTGCCGATCTGGCCGGCGTGGCGACCTTCAAGCGTCGCTTGAAAGGCGCCCAGGATCAGTTGAATGAAAGCTTTGCCGCTTGCTGGGACGATGCAGCGCAACGCGAACAGGCCGAACGCCTGATGCGGCGCATGCAGTTTCTCGACAAGCTCTCTTACGAAGTGCGCCAGCTAGAAGAGCGCCTCGACGATTAACCCAGTGCCGCCGCTGGCTGCACGCCTGATACCCAGATAAGCATGGCCCTACTGCAGATCGCCGAACCCGGCCAGAGTCCTCAGCCCCACCAGCGTCGTCTGGCGGTTGGCATCGACCTTGGCACTACCAATTCGCTGGTCGCTGCGTTGCGCAGTGGTCTTTCCGAGCCTCTTCCCGACGCGCAAGGGCAGGTCATCCTGCCGTCTGCGGTGCGCTACCACGCCGATCATATCGACGTAGGCCAGGCGGCCAAGGCTGCTGCTTCGAGCGATCCGCTCAATACCGTGCTGTCGGTCAAGCGCCTGATGGGCCGTGGCCTCGCGGACGTCAAGCAATTGGGCGAACAACTGCCTTACCGCTTTGTCGGCGGTGAGTCGCACATGCCGTTCATTGACACCGTCCAAGGCCCGAAAAGTCCGGTCGAAGTCTCTGCCGATATTCTCAAGACCCTGCGCCAGCGGGCTGAAGAGACCCTGGGTGGAGAGCTGGTGGGGGCGGTGATCACCGTGCCGGCTTATTTCGACGACGCTCAGCGCCAGGCGACCAAGGACGCGGCCAAGCTGGCCGGCCTTAACGTACTGCGCCTGCTCAACGAGCCGACCGCGGCAGCTGTGGCTTACGGCCTGGATCAGCACGCCGAAGGTGTTGTAGCGATTTACGACCTGGGTGGCGGCACCTTCGATATTTCCATTCTGCGCCTGACCGGCGGTGTCTTCGAAGTCATGGCCACCGGTGGCGACAGCGCCCTGGGTGGTGACGACTTCGATCACGCGATTGCCACCTGGATCGTCGAGCAGGCGGGCTTGTCCGCCGACCTGGATCCGGGCGCCCAGCGCAGCCTGCTGCAAGCCGCCTGCGCGGCCAAGGAAGCGCTGACCTCGGTCGATTCGGTGGCCGTGGCCTATGGCGATTGGCAGGCGACCCTGACCCGCGAAGCGTTCGATGCGCTGATCGAGCCGATGATCGCTCGCAGCCTCAAGGCTTGCCGTCGCGCTGTGCGCGACAGCGGCATCGAGATCGAAGATGTCGAGGCCGTGGTCATGGTTGGCGGCTCGACCCGTGTTCCGCGCGTGCGTGAAGCGGTCGCCGAGTTGTTCGGGCGCCAGCCGCTGACTGATATCGACCCCGACCAGGTGGTTGCCATTGGCGCTGCGATCCAGGCTGATACCCTGGCCGGCAACAAGCGCGATGGTGAAGAACTGCTGCTGCTGGACGTGATTCCGTTGTCCTTGGGGCTGGAGACCATGGGTGGCCTGATGGAGAAGGTGATTCCGCGTAACACCACCATCCCCGTGGCCCGTGCCCAGGACTTCACCACCTACAAGGATGGCCAGTCGGCCATGATGATTCATGTGCTGCAGGGTGAGCGCGAGCTGATCAGCGATTGCCGCTCCCTGGCCCGTTTCGAGCTGCGCGGGATTCCGGCCATGGTCGCCGGTGCCGCGAAAATCCGCGTCACGTTCCAGGTCGATGCCGATGGCCTGCTCAGTGTTTCGGCCCGCGAACTGGGTTCGGGCGTCGAAGCGAGCATTCAGGTCAAGCCGTCCTACGGCCTGACCGATGGCGAAATCGCACGTATGCTCAAGGACTCCTTCGAACATGCCGGCTACGACAAGGTGGCGCGCCAGCTGCGCGAGCACCAGGTCGATGCCGAGCGCCTGCTCGAAGCGGTGCAGGGCGCCCTGGATGCCGATGGTGAGCGTTTGCTCGATGCCGACGAGCGCCTGGCGATCGAGCATCAGATGGAAGAATTGCGTGAGTTGATGAGCGGCACCAATGGCCCGGCCATTGAACAACAGACCAAGCGTCTGTCGCAGGTGACCGATGCTTTTGCCGCCCGCCGCCTGGATTCGACGGTGAAAGCCGCGCTGGCGGGACGCAACCTGAATGAGATTGAGGAATAACGATGCCGCAGGTGATTTTTCTGCCTCACGAGAAATTCTGTCCGGAAGGGATGGTTGTGGAGGCCGCGACCGGTACCAGTATTCTGGAGCTGGCCCATGACCATCACATCGAGATGGAAAGTGCCTGTGGCGGCGTGTGTGCCTGCACCACCTGCCACTGCATCATCCGCGAGGGCTTTGATTCCCTCGAAGAGGCCGATGAGCTGGAAGAGGACTACCTCGACAAGGCCTGGGGGCTCGAAGCTCAGTCGCGCCTGGCGTGCCAGGCAAAGGTCGGGACTGAAGACCTGACCGTGGAAATACCGAAATACTCGCTCAACCATGCCGCCGAAGCGCCGCACTGAT
>CAYVPI010000311.1:0-2434 GCA_964453495.1 uncultured Pseudomonas sp.
ACGTTGACCAGAAACGACTTCGATTCCGGGGTCTGGGTATTGCCGTCACCGAGGAACGGTACCAGGGTGTTGGTCAGGTAGCCGTGCCGGGTTGAACCGGTAAAGCCCCAGTGCAACGGAATGCCAATCTGGTGCACGGTCTGGTTGTTGACCTGCAGCGGCCGGATGCGCTTGGTTACCACTGCTACCGCTTCGATATGCCCGCGCTTGCAGCTGACCCGTACCCGGTCGCCGGCGGCGATGCCTTTCTCCTTGGCCAGGGCTTCGCCGATCTCGACGAACTGCTCGGGCTGGGTAATGGCATTGATCGGGCAATGCTTGGTCCAGAAGTGGAAGTGCTCGGTCAGGCGGTAACTGGTCGCAGCATAGGGGAAGTCCTTGGCCTGGCCGAGGCTGTCCCACACCGAATCGAAGATGCGCCCGGCCGGGTTGCTGGTGGCCTTCTTGTTGTTGGGGTGCAGCGGGTTGATGCCGATCGGTGTTTCGAACGGCTCGTAGTGCTCAGGGAACGGGCCTTCGTTCATCATGCCCCGGGCGAAGAAACGCGCCACACCCTCGGGGTTCATGATGAAGGGGTTCATACCCGCCTCAGGCGGCACATCGGCCTTGTAGTCGGGAACGTCGGTGCCGCCCCAGGCCTTGCCGTTCCACCACACCAGGCGCTTTTTCGGGTCCCATGGCTTGCCCGATGGGTCGGACGAGGCACGGTTGTAGAGGATGCGCCGGTTCATCGGCCAGGCCCAGGCCCAACCCAGGTTCTGTTTCATGCCGAACGGGTCGCTGTTATCGCGCCGGGCCATCAAGTTGCCTTGCTCGGTCCAGCTGCCGCAGAAAATCCAGCAGCCAGAAGCCGTACTGCCGTCGTCCTTGAGCTGGGCAAAGCCTGCGAGCTGCTGCCCGGCCTTGACCACCGCGCCGGTGGCGTCGGTGATATCGGCCAGGGCCTGGCCGTTGAACTCCTTGGCGATCTCTTCCGGCGTCGGTTCGTGCGCCACCTTGTAGGGCCAACTGAGCTTGAGGATCGGCTCGGGGTACGCGCCGCCGTTGGCCTGATAGCGCTGACGCAAGCGCAGGAACAATTCGCTCATGATCCGCACGTCGGTACGCGCTTCCCCCGGCCCCTCGGCGCCCTTCCAGTGCCACTGCAGCCAACGGCCGCTGTTGACCAGCGAACCGTCCTCCTCGGCAAAGCAGGTGGTGGGCAGGCGGATGACTTCGGTCTGGATATTGGCCGTTTCCACATCGTTGTACGGGCCGACATTGCGCCAGAACTCGGACGTTTCGGTGGCCAGTGGGTCCATCACCACCAGCCACTTGAGCTTGGCCAGCGAGGCCACCACCCGGTTCTTGTCGGGCAAGGCGGCGATGGGGTTGAAGCCCTGGCACATATAGCCGTTGACCTTGCCCTGGCTCATCATGTCGAACACTTTGAGGATGTCGTAGCCAGGAATGTCGAGCTTGGGCAGCCAATCGTAGCCCCAGTGGTTTTCCGCCGTGGCATTGGCGCCATACCAGGCCTTCATCAGGCTGACATGGAACTTGCCGTAGTTCTGCCAGTACGACAGCTGCCCCGGCCGCAGGGGCTTGGGTGCGCGCTTGGCGATGTAGGCGTCGTAGTCCTGTTCGGCGTCGGACGGCAGGGTCAGGTAACCCGGCAGCAGATTGGACAACAATCCGAGGTCGGTGAGGCCTTGAATGTTCGAATGCCCACGCAAGGCATTGACGCCCCCGCCCGGCATGCCGACGTTGCCCAGCAACAGTTGCACCATGGCGGCGCTACGGATCATCTGCGAACCGATCGAATGCTGGGTCCAACCCAGGGCGTAGAGAATGGTCATGGTCTTGCCCGGCTGCGAGCAAGTAGCGATCTCCTCCCAGATGGTCTTCATGGCGTCTTGCGGCATGCCGCAGATCTGGCTGGCCAACTCCATGGTGTAGCGGCTGTAATGCTGCTTCATCATTTGATAGACGCAGCGCGGGTCCTGCAGGGTCGGGTCGACCTTGACGAAGCCGTCCTCACCCATTTCGTAGTTCCAGCTGGTTTTATCCGTATAGGTGCGCTTGGCCGCGTCGTAGCCGGTAAACAGGCCATCTTCGAAGCCGAAGTCGGCGCGCACGATAAAGGACATGTCCGTGTAGTTCTGCACGTACTCGTGCTGGATCTTGTCTTCAGTCAGCAGGTAATTGATCAGCCCGCCCATGAAGGCGATGTCGGTACCGGTACGGATCGGCGCGTAATAGTCGGCCACCGAGGCCGTGCGGGTGAATCGCGGGTCGACCACGATCAGGCGCGCCTGGTTGTGCGCCTTGGCTTCGGTTACCCATTTGAAGCCACAAGGGTGGGCTTCAGCGGCATTGCCGCCCATTACCAGGACCAGGTTCGCGTTGGCGATATCGGTCCAGTGGTTGGTCATGGCACCACGGCCATACGTCG
>CAYVPI010000312.1:0-2423 GCA_964453495.1 uncultured Pseudomonas sp.
CCGCTGATTCTGGCCAAGGGCGCGCAGTTCTATCGCGATTACGGCATGGGCCGCTCCCTGGGCACCATGCCCTTCCAGCTGGCGGGCAATATTCGTCACGGCGGCCTGGTGGAACGGGCCTTTGGCCTGACCCTGCGCGAGCTCGTGCAAGACTACGGCGGTGGTACCGCCAGTGGCCGGCCGCTGAAGGCCGCCCAGGTTGGCGGCCCTCTCGGCGCCTGGGTGCCACCAGAGCAATTCGACACTCCGCTGGATTACGAAGCCTTCGCCGCGATCGGTGCCATGCTCGGTCATGGTGGTGTGGTGGTGGCTGATGACAGCCTGGACATGGCCCGCATGGCGCGCTTCGCCCTGCAGTTCTGTGCCGAGGAATCCTGCGGCAAATGCACCCCATGCCGCATCGGCTCGACCCGGGGTGTGGAGGTGATCGACCGATTGCTGGCCGCACCTGACCAGAACAGTCGCGATGCGCAGGTGATTATCCTCAAGGATCTGTGCGACACCTTACAGTACGGTTCGCTGTGCGCATTGGGCGGCATGACCTCCTATCCAGTCACAAGCGCCCTGAAGTATTTCCCCGCCGACTTCGGTCTGCAGCCATCGGAGGCCGACCAATGATCACGCTCTTCGACCCGAACACAGATATCGACCTCGGCACGCCATCGCGCGACAGCCAGGTGCAGGTCACCCTGAACATCGACGGCCGCAGCATTAGCGTGCCAGAAGGTACATCTGTAATGCGCGCTGCCGCGCTGCTGGGAACCACCATTCCAAAGCTGTGTGCCACCGACAGCCTGGAAGCCTTTGGCTCATGCCGCATGTGCCTGGTGGAGATCGATGGCATGCGCGGCTACCCGGCGTCCTGCACCACGCCGGTCAGTGAAGGCATGAGCGTGCACACCCAGACGCCCAGGCTCGCAACCCTGCGCCGCAACGTCATGGAGCTGTATATCTCCGATCACCCGCTGGACTGTCTCACCTGCTCGGCCAACGGCAACTGCGAGCTGCAAACGGTAGCCGGCCAGGTCGGCCTGCGGGAGGTGCGCTACGGCTATGAAGGCGACAACCATCTGGCCGAGCTGAAGGACACCTCCAACCCCTACTTCGACTACGACCCGAGCAAGTGCATCGTCTGCAACCGCTGCGTGCGCGCCTGCGAAGAAACCCAGGGTACCTTTGCCCTGACTATTACCGGGCGCGGTTTCGAATCCCGGGTTGCGGCTGCTGGTGGCGAGAACTTCCTCGATTCCGAATGCGTGTCTTGCGGCGCCTGTGTGCAAGCCTGCCCCACCGCCACCCTGATGGAAAAAAGCGTGGTCGAACTGGGTCAGCCCGAACGCAGCGTGATCACAACCTGCGCCTATTGCGGCGTGGGCTGCTCGTTGCGCGCCGAGATGAAGGGCGACCAGCTGGTGCGCATGGTTCCAGACAAGAATGGCCAGGCCAACCACGGCCACTCCTGCGTCAAAGGGCGTTTTGCATGGGGCTACGCCACCCACCCGGATCGCATCACCAAGCCGATGATTCGCAAGCACATCAACGACCCTTGGCAGGAAGTCAGCTGGGATGAAGCGGTGACCTACGCCGCCAGCGAGTTCCGTCGGCTGCAGCAAAAATACGGCCGTGATTCCATTGGAGGCATCACCTCAAGCCGTTGCACCAACGAAGAAACCTACCTGGTGCAAAAACTGGTGCGCGCCGCCTTCGGCAACAACAACGTCGACACCTGTGCACGGGTCTGCCACTCGCCAACCGGCTATGGCCTGAAACAAACACTTGGCGAGTCTGCCGGCACCCAAAGCTTCGACTCGGTGATGCAGGCTGACGTCATCCTGGTCATGGGCGCCAACCCCAGTGATGCCCACCCGGTATTCGCCTCCCAGCTCAAACGCCGCCTGCGTGAAGGTGCGCGGCTGATTGTCATCGACCCACGACGCATTGACCTGGTGGACTCGGTGCATGCCCGCGCCGAACTGCACCTGGCCCTGCGACCGGGCACCAACGTCGCCATGCTCAATGCCCTGGCCCACGTCGTCGTCACCGAAGGTCTGCTCGACCAGGCCTTTATTGATGCCCGTTGCGAGGGTAGCGATTTTGCCCGCTGGAGCGAGTTCGTCAGCCGCGCGGAACACGCGCCTGAAGTCCTTGGCGCGATCTGCGGCGTAGCCGCTGCCGACATACGTGCCGCCGCTCGCCTGTATGCCACCGGCGGCAATGCAGCGATCTACTACGGTCTGGGCGTCACCGAGCACAGTCAGGGCAGCACCTCGGTCATGGGCATTGCCAACCTGGCCATGGCCACCGGTAACATCGGCCGCGAAGGCGTGGGCGTGAACCCGTTGCGTGGACAGAACAACGTTCAGGGCTCCTGCGACATGGGCTCCTTCCCTCACGAGCTACCTGGCTACCGGCACATCTCCAAC
>CAYVPI010000313.1:0-2385 GCA_964453495.1 uncultured Pseudomonas sp.
ATGCCGACCACGGTAAAGCGCTTCATGCGCGGGAACATGCCGGCCGGGGTCACGGTGACTTCCGGTGCCACGAACGTCAGCTTGTCGCCGATCGCCGCACCGAGCTTGGCCGCGGCCTTGTCGCCGATGACGATGCCGAAACTGCCCGGCGCCAGGGCGTCGAGCTGACCCTGCAGCATGAACTTGTCGATGATCGACACCTGCCGCTCCAGCGCCGGATCGATGCCATTGAGCAGGACCTTGGAGACCTTGCCCTTGTTGGTCAGCAACCCCTGCATCTGGGTGAACGGCGCCACGGCCGTCACCTGCGGGTTCTGCTTGACCTTGGCGGCCAGGCCCGGCCAGTCGTTGATCGGTTCACCGGACTCGATGGTCGCGTGGGGCACCATGCCCAGCACGCGGGTGCGCATCTCATGATCGAAGCCGTTCATGACCGACAGCACCACGATCATCACGACCACGCCGAGGGCGAGTCCGATCATCGAGGTCAGGGAAATGAATGACACAAAATGATTGCGACGCTTTGCACGGGTATAACGCGTGCCGATAAATACGAAGAGAGGTCTGAACATGTCGGGGCTTGTTCGGAGGGAAAAGGAACGTCCTTGTGGCGGGGGTCGATAACCAGCTTTACACTCAGACCACCGCCGCTACCATGGGTTCGCCATGTCGACATTAGATGAAGAAGATCGCCGCGAATACTACCGTATCGAGGATCGGATCGCACTGGAAATTAGCCCCCTGGCAGGCGCCGGCGCCCAGGACGCAGACTTGTTGCAAGATGCTTCGCCACTGTTCAATTTGCTCAGCGAGTTACACTTGAGCGAATTCGAGTCGCAACACTTGTTGCGCCAGCTGGGTGACAGTGACCGCACGCTGGCCAACTTCCTCAAGGCGCAAAACAAACGTATCGACTTGCTCAGCCAAGTGGTGGCGCAAACCATCCTCGGCCAGATCGGCGAACCGCAACCGGTGATACTGTCCGAAGGCGGCATAGAGTTCAGCCAGGCCGACGCTGTCGAAGCTGGCGCGCGGCTGTCAGTAAAAATGGCACTGATGCCCCAGGCCCTGGGTTTGCTGCTGCGCGCCCGGGTGACCCATTGCGACCCAAGGCCTGACGGGCGCTTTGAAATCGGCACCCAGTTCGAAGACATCAGCGATGCCCAACGGCAGTTGCTGGCCCGCTATATTCTGCAAAAGCAAGCACAACAGCGGCGCATCGCTCGCGAACACGGCACGGCAACCAACACCTGAAGCCTGCTGCAGGGCGCTCTCTGACACTTTTCTTGAAGGAACAAACGTGACGCTTATCTACGGCCACCGCGGTGCCAAGGGCGAAGCCCCCGAAAATACACTGAACAGTTTTCGCCAATGCCTCGAGCATGGGGTCAAGCGCTGCGAACTCGACCTGCACTTGTCTTCGGATAACCAACTGATGGTGATCCACGACCCGACACTCAAGCGCACCACCGACCGCCGCGGTAAGGTGGTCGAGCATACGGCGGCCGAACTGGTCACCTATGATGCGCGTCGCAGCGGCCCGGAATGGGTGCAGCCCTGCCCTATTCCGACCCTTGAAGAGCTGTTCGAGAAGTGCGACTTCGAGCATTGGCAGCTGGAGGTCAAGAGCGCATCGCGCATGCGCGCGGCAACCACCGTACTGGCGATTCGCGAACTGGCGCAACGTCATGGCTTGCTGGAAAAGGTCACCATCACTTCAAGCTCGCGGGAAGTGCTCAAGGCTGCCCTGGAGTTCACCCCGGATCTATCGCGCGGGCTGGTGGCCGAATATGCCTGGCTCGACCCACTGAAGGTCGCGCAGAACTATGGCTGTGATTTGCTGGCACTGAACTGGACACTCTGCACCCCCGAGCGCCTGGCCAAGGCCCAGCGCCAGGGGCTGCATGTGTCGGTGTGGACGGTCAACGAACCGGCGCTGATGCGCCGGCTCGCCGACTTCGGCGTAGATAGCCTGATTACAGACTTTCCCGGTTTGGCCAGCGCCACGCTCGAGAATTGCTGAAATCGGTCTCCCCGGCCGGCTCAGGCCACCGGCCGGAGCCGCTCAAAAAAGCCGGTTGAGGCCATCGTAGGCCGCTACCCGGTAGGCTTCGGCCATGGTCGGGTAGTTGAAGGTGGTGTTGACAAAGTACTTCAGGGTGTTGGCTTCGCCCTGCTGGTTCATGATCGCCTGGCCGATGTGGACGATCTCCGAAGCCTGGTAGCCGAAGCAATGCACGCCAAGGACTTCCAGGGTTTCGCGGTGGAACAGGATCTTCAGCATGCCCTGTGGCTCACCGGCAATCTGCGCACGGGCCATGCCCTTGAAAAACGCCTTGCCCACTTCGTACGGCACCTTGGCCTGGGTCAGCTCCTGCTCGTTCT
>CAYVPI010000314.1:0-2286 GCA_964453495.1 uncultured Pseudomonas sp.
CAAGCCATGCGCCTGCTCAGCAAGGACGGCATCCTGGTCAGCGCATCCTGCTCGATGCACCTGCCCGAAGACGACCTGCAAAACATCCTGCTCACCAGCGCCCGCCATCTGGACCGCAACATCCAGCTGCTCGAACGCGGCGGCCAGGGCCCGGATCACCCGGTACACCCGGCAATTCCGGAAACCCGTTACATCAAGAGCATTACTTGCCGGTTGCTGCCTAACAGCTAAGCCCGGAAACTCCTCGTTCCCACTTCACGCAGAAACGAGGAGTGCTCTGCTCAGAGTTTCAGCACCTGCGTCGCAATCCAGAAATACACCAGGACCCCCGTCGCATCGGCAATCGAGGTGATCAGTGGGCCACTGGCTGTTGCCGGATCCAGGCGCAGACGGCTGAGCAGGAAGGGCAAGCTCATGCCGATCAGGCTGCCAAGCAGGACGATGATCAACATGCTGCTGGCCACGATAAGGGAGATGTCCCAGCCACCACGCATTACTCCCAACAGTGCCACCGCAACCGCCATGGTTGCACCCAGGCCCAGTGCCACACCGCATTCGCGCCCGAGCAAGCGCAACCAGTCGCGCAACACAACCTCACCCGTGGCCAGAGCCCGCACCATCAACGTCGCGGACTGAGCCCCGGCGTTGCCACCGCTGTCCACCAGCAATGGCAGGAAGAACACCAAGGCGATATTGGCCGCGATGATGTCTTCGAAGGCGGCGATACCGGCGCCGGAAAACAGGTTCCCAAATACCAGTAAAACCAGCCACAACACCCGCTTGCGATACAACATCGTCACAGTCGCAGTGCTCAGGTTGCCGATGTGCGTGCCGATCAGGGCGCCTTTGTGGAAGTCTTCAGTGGCTTCTTCGACCACCACGTCCATGGCGTCATCGCACGTCACGATCCCCACCAACGCTCCGTCAGCATTGATGATGGGCAAGGCCAGCAAGTCGTAATGGTTGATCAGGCGGGCGACCTCTTCCTGATCATCATCGACCCGCGCACTGACCACCGGCGTGATCATCAACTGCGCCACCGGAATCTGCGGGGGTGCCAGGATCAACTCGCGCAGAGACAGGGTGCCAAGCAGTTGCCGCTGCTCGTCGAGCACATAGGTCTGGTAGATGGTTTCGGCGTCCGCCGCTTCCCGGCGCAGTGCCTCGATGGCCTGCGCAGCATTGAGCCTGGCGTCAAGCGTGGAGTACTCGCTGGTCATGATCGCACCGGCGCTGCCTTCGGCGTAGTTGGCGAGGGTGCGCAGATCTTCACGCTGCAGGTGCGCCAGCGCTGGCAACAGCGCGTCGCGATGGTCCTGGCCGATGCGATTGAACAGATCAGCCCGCTCATCAGCCGACATGGCGGCAATCAGCGCCACCAGCGCGGACCGGGGCAAGGCTTCGGCCAATTGAACCTGGCGCGCGATAGGGAAATAGCCAAACACTTCGGCACGCTTGCCCAGGGGCAAGAGGTCGAGCAGGCGAGAGATTTCAGTGAGGTCCTGGCTGTCGAGATAGCGGGCGATATCGGCCGAAAGCAGGTTGTGGGCGGCGGACTGGGGTGAGAGGCGGTGCCCGTCCTGCAGGGAAGTACGAAGCAGTTGTGCGAAGTTGACAGAGGTCATTGCGTTCTCCAGGCAATGGCGCGGCGCCTGGAGAAAAGTCGGCAATTGCCGCTATCCGCTCACAGGCAGGCCCACCGCCATTGCGGTCGATGCCAGATTGTAGGTTCGTGTCGAACTGAAACTGGGGAGGTCCATATAAAGGTGTCGTCTCGTAAGCCGCACATGCGGCGCAGGAATAGTAATCAAGCGCAGGCGTAAATAAACCCAAAAATGCGCAACCGAGATAATTTGGGAAATGCCCTACAAGTACATGTGACCAACAGAAATTGGCTGCTGATCGGCCATACCATTCCCTCCAGCCGCCAGCGGTGTAGAATCGCCGCATTCATCGCCAATCATCCCCCGGCGGGTTTATGAGCTCTGGCCGAGCGCGCGGCGATCCCGTGGCGTCATCGGCTTCATCCGTACCAACGGCCACCTGCCGCCGGTGCAAAGGACAAGAGAAGCTCACTCCCTTACCAAAACTGATTAGCCGCCCGGAGTGCTACATGCCTGATTACCGTTCGAAAACGTCGACCCACGGCCGCAACATGGCCGGCGCGCGCGCCCTGTGGCGTGCCACCGGCATGAAAGACGAAGACTTCAAGAAGCCGATCATCGCCATCGCCAACTCGTTCACCCAGTTCGTCCCGGGCCACGTGCACCTGAAGGACCTGGGCCA
>CAYVPI010000315.1:0-2246 GCA_964453495.1 uncultured Pseudomonas sp.
CCAGGCTCATCTTGGTCATTTCCCCATCCTTGACCTTCACCAGCAGGCCATCGCGCAGGATACCGGCGTTGTTGATCAGGCCGTGAATGGCACCGAAGTCATCGGCGACCTGGGCAACCATATGGGTAACCTGCTCTTCGTCGGCTACATTGCACAGGTAGGCCCGCGCTTCCACGCCATGTGCCTTGCAGGCGACTACAGCCTGTTCGAGCTTTTCGGCGTTGAGGTCGACCAATGCGAGTTTGGCGCCTTTGCGGGCCAGATACTCGGCCATCGACCGACCCAGTCCCTGGCATCCGCCAGTGATAATGATAATCTTGTCGTTTAGTTGCATGTTCTATTCCCCCAATGGTCAGAGAGTGCTCCTATCGGGGGCGCCCGAACGGCAAAGTCGAGTATCCCCGTGTGGCGCTGTCAATGCAGCGTCTGTCCGTTTTTTGACGGATTCTACTTAAGGAGTCATAAAGTGAGCGAGAAAGCGATTAAGCATGCACGAGAATTGCTGCTCAAGGAATACCGTGGGGTACTTTCTACCCTCTCCAAATCCATGCCGGGGTATCCATTCGGATCAGTGGTGCCTTATTGCCTGGATGCCGAAGGCCACCCGCTGATTCTGATCAGCCGTATCGCCCAGCATACTCACAACCTGCAAAAAGACGCCAAGTGCTCCATGTTGGTGGGCGAGCGCGACGCTGAAGATGTGCAGGCCGTGGGCCGCCTGACAGTGATGGCCGAGGCCAAGAAAATCGTCGACGCCGATGCCGTCGAGGCGGCTGCCGAGCGCTATTACCGGTATTTCCCGGAATCGAGTGGCTACCATACAGTCCATGACTTCGACTTCTGGGTGCTCAAGCCAGTGCGCCATCGTTACATTGGCGGCTTTGGTGCCATCCACTGGCTCAATGACGTGACCCTGGCCAACCCTTTCGCCGGCAAGGCGGAGTTGAGCATGGTCGAACACATGAACAGCGATCATGCCAATGCCATCGCTCATTACGTGACCCTGGCCGGCCTGCCGCAGACAGTGCCTGCGCAGATGGCGGGTATCGACAGCGAGGGGATGCATTTGCGCATCGGCCAGGCGTTGTACTGGTTGCCCTTCGCCGAGCCTTGCAACACGCCGACACAAGTTCGCGAGGCTCTGGTTTTACTGGCTCGAGCGGACAAATGGCCAACAAAACAGGCGGTCGAAGCTTGAAATCACGCTGTGTTGACGTCATCTAAGGTGTACTGGAAGGACATCTTCCGCTGAGGAAACCTTGATGCGTGCTTTTTTACTGCTGTTTCTCCTGTTCCCGGTGCTGGAGCTGTATGTGTTTTTCAAGGTCAGCACCGCCATCGGGTTCTTTCCGGCGCTGCTGCTGATCATCGCCGGTTCCGCCCTGGGTGTGCTGGTGATGCGCGTGGCCGGGCTGGCCACGGCCCTGCGTGCCCGTGAAAGCCTGCAGCGTGGTGAGCTACCTGCCGAACAGATGTTCCAGGGCCTGATGTTGGCCGTGGGGGGTGGTTTGCTGATTCTGCCGGGCTTTATCAGTGATGTGATTGGCCTGATCTGCCTGTTGCCGTTCACCCGGCGCCTGGCCAGCCGCAAGATGCGCGAGCGCGCCGAGGAACAGGCAATTCGCCAGCGTGCTTTCGCCGACGACTTGCAGGCACGCCGTGCGCAAAGTCCCGATGGCAGCCCGCGCCAGCCGAATGTGATCGAAGGCGAATATGAGCACCGTGACTCCTGAGGGCGTCGCACACAAACACCACGGCCCCTTTTGGGGCCGTGTTGCTTTTGCGCGCGCCGACTACAAAAAATTTCACCCTCAAGCCTTGTAATCGGATTGCGCGGCCTCATGTATGGGTCACCGCAAGGTTTCTGGTCCAGCACCAGGCATAACTGACGCGGCTCGCCCAGCGAGCTGCGACCGGCACCGCCGGACTGTATCCACCCGCCGGTGCCGACACCGGCCGATGAAAACCACAATTAGGAGAGATCGACAATGAAGCTTCGTCCTCTGCATGACCGCGTCGTTATCCGTCGCAGCGAAGAAGAAAAGAAAACCGCTGGCGGTATCGTTCTGCCAGGTTCTGCTGCCGAAAAAGCCAACAGCGGTGAAATCCTCGCTGTAGGTGCCGGCCGTGTGCTGGATAACGGTGAAGTGCGTGCGCTGACCGTGAAAGTGGGCGACAAGGTTGTGTTCGGCCCTTACTCCGGCAGCAACACTGTGAAAGTTGACGGCGAAGACCTGCTGGTAATG
>CAYVPI010000316.1:0-2217 GCA_964453495.1 uncultured Pseudomonas sp.
ATCCGCGAAGCCGAGTGTATCGGTTGCACCAAGTGCATTCAGGCCTGTCCGGTGGATGCCATCGTCGGTGCGGCCAAATTGATGCACACGGTGATCATCGATGAGTGCACCGGTTGCGACCTCTGCGTAGCACCCTGCCCGGTGGACTGCATCGAAATGCGCCCGCTGCCGCTGGACACTGTATTGCCGGTGGTCGGGGGCCTGGCCCTCACACCGCAAGCGCGGCAGGCCCGAGCCCTCAAGCGCGATCACGCGCGGCGCCGCTTCGAACAACGCAATGCCCGCTTGCAGCGTGAAGAGCAACAGAAAATCGCCGAACGCCAAGCCCGGCAACGTGCCACGCAACCTAGCGAAGCGGCAGTCGACCCGGTACAGGCCGCCCTCGAGCGCGTCCGAGCACAGAAAGCCGCCACTGCCGATGCCGCGCTGAAAAAGGCGAAGATCGATGTGGCGATGAGTCGGGCACAGCTGCACAAATCGCTGAAAGCCTTCGGACATCCACCGACCTACGAACAGCAATCGCAGTTGATTGTCCTGCAACAGCAGTTCGAAGACGCCGAACAAAACCTGGTGCAACTGGAAAGCGCCGCGCCACCTGCCACTGCGCCGACGGTCGCAACGGTGTCGTCAAATGATGCCGATCTGAAGCGGGCCAAGATCCAGTTGGCCATGCGCCGTGCCGAACTCAAGAAGGCTCAGGCCAACGAAGCACCGGCGGAGCAAATCGAAGCCCTGGAGCGCGCACTCGGCGAAGCCGAACGCCAGGTGAACGCCCATGCCAGCCCTTGAAACCGTTGATGAGCGCCTGCAGCAGGCCATGAAGCTGGTGCTGCTGGCCGTGCTGCCGGGAGTGCTCGCAGCGTTCTGGCTATACGGCTGGGGCGTGTTGATCAACCTGGTTCTGGCGGCCGCTGCTGCGCTGGCCATTGAAGCTGCCATCGTGCAATGGCGCAAGCAACCGCTGAGGCCAACCCTGAGTGACGGTAGCGCGCTGGTCAGTGCCACCTTGCTGGCTCTGGCGCTGCCGCCTTACTGCCCATGGTGGCTGACCCTCAGTGCTGCCTCTTTTGCGATGGTGTTCGGCAAGCACTTGTATGGTGGCGTCGGTTCGAATCCCTTCAACCCGGCGATGCTCGGCTTGGCTCTGGTGCTGGTGACCTTTCCCCAACCAATGACCCATTGGCCATTGCCCCATGGCATGGATCTGCTGAGCGGCCTGCAGCACGTGTTTGGCATCGGCCATGTGCCAGATGCGTGGGTGCAGGCCACGGCACTGGACAGTCTGCGGATCAACAAAAGCCTGACCATGGATGAACTGTTTGCCGGCAACCCGGCATTCGGCCACTTTGGCGGCCGGGGGGTGGAATGGGTGAACCTGGCCTTTGTGGCGGGTGGAATGTTTCTCCTGCAACGAAGGGTGATCAGCTGGCATGCACCGGTCGGCATGCTGGCCAGCCTGTTCATCATCAGCCTGTTGTGCTGGAACGGGTCGGGCTCCGACTCCCATGGCTCGCCGCTGTTCCACCTGCTGACCGGTGCAACCATGCTCGGGGCGTTCTTTATCATCACCGAACCGGTATCTGGCGCCAGAAGCCCTGGAGCAAAACTGCTGTTCGGCGTCGGCGTCGGGCTCCTGACTTATCTGATTCGTACCTGGGGCGGCTATCCGGACGGCATCGCCTTTGCAGTGTTGATGATGAACCTGTGTGTGCCGGCGCTGGAGCGGTTCGTGGCAGCCAGACAACAGCCGGAGGTGTCATGAGCCGGGCATCAAGCATCACGCTTCTGGTGTTTTTGGCCGCACTGGGCATGGGCGTGACGTACTTCGTGCAACTCGGCAGCGCGCCGCGCATTGCAGCCGAACAGCGTCTGCTCGACAGCCAGAATCTGCTGGACCTCATACCTTCAGACAGCTACGACAATCAACCACTCGACCACCCCATCAGGATCGATACAACCACCCTGGCAGACAGCACCTTGCTGGGTGGCTACCTGGCGACACGGGGCGACCGCCCCGTCGCGGTGTTGCTGCGCAGTCAAACCCTCGGCTACACCGGTGCCATCGAGCTAATGATCGCTGTCGATGCCAATGGCAGGTTGCTGGGCGTCAAAACCCTCAAACAGGCGGAAACACCTGGGCTGGGGGCACGGATCGCCGACTGGCCCAATGGCTGGCTGCAGATTTTTTCCGGAAAATCCCGAACAGAGCCCGGTGAC
>CAYVPI010000317.1:0-2202 GCA_964453495.1 uncultured Pseudomonas sp.
TAGGCTTGCCGTCGACCTCGGTCTGCACGTACTGCTCCTTGGTCTTGCGGCTGTAACGAATCACAGCCGGACGCCCCTCTGGATCCTTCTTCGGCGCTTCGCAAAGGAAGTGATACTTGGGGTCGATCTCATCCTTGTGCGGCACGATCTCGATCACCAGCGGCGCACGGGTTTCGCGGTTTTTCGGGAACTGGCTGGCTGCCAGGAACAGGCCCGAAGCACCATCGCGCAGCACGTAGGTGTCATTGACCTTCTCGCACTTGAGTTCCGGCATTTTCACCGCATCCATCTTCGGCGGCGCCGCTTCGCCGCTCTTGAGCAGCTTGCGGGTGTTCTTGCATTCGGCATTGGTACAACCGAAGAACTTGCCGAAACGGCCAGTCTTGAGCTGCATCTCACTACCGCACTTGTCGCACTCCAGGCTCGGCCCTTCGTAACCTTTGATGCGGTAGCTGCCTTCTTCGATTTCGTAGCCGGCGCAATCGGGGTTGTTGCCACAGATGTGCAGCTTGCGCTTTTCATCGAGCAGGTAGGCATCCATGGCCGTGGCGCAGATCGGGCAGCGATGCTTGCCCAGCAGCACCAGCGATTCGGACTCACCCTCATCGTCGGCGGCGATTTCGTCGCCCGGGATCAGGTTGATGGTCGCCTTGCAGCGCTCCTTGGGCGGCAAGGTGTAACCCGAGCAACCCAGAAAGACACCGGTCGAAGCAGTACGGATCATCATCGGCCGGCCGCAATCGCGGCAAGCGATGTTGGTCATGGTCGGCTGGTTGGCACGCATGCCGCCGTCGGGGGCTTCGGCCACTTGCAGCTTGGTCTTGAAGTCGCCGTAGAACTCGTCGAGCACGTTCTTCCAGTCACGCTCGCCCTGGGCCACGTCATCGAGGTGCTCTTCCATGCCGGCGGTAAAGCCGTAGTCCATCAGGTTGGAGAAGCTTTCAGACAGGCGCTCGGTAACGATGTCGCCCATCTTCTCGGAATAGAAGCGGCGGTTGTGCAGTGCCACGTAGCCGCGGTCCTGAATGGTGGAAATGATCGCAGCATAAGTCGACGGGCGACCGATACCACGCTTTTCCATCTCCTTGACCAGGCTGGCTTCAGAGTAACGCGCCGGCGGCTTGGTGAAGTGCTGGCTCGGGTCGAGCTGGATCAGCTTCATGCTTTCGCCCTGGCTCATTTCCGGCAACACATCATCATCGCCAGGCTTGGCCATTTGCGGCATGACCTTGGTGTAACCGTCGAACTTGAGAATACGGCCTTTGGCGCGCAGCTCGAAATCGCCAGCAGCGACGCTGACGGTGGTCGACAGGTACTGCGCTGGTGGCATCTGGCAAGCCACGAACTGACGCCAGATAAGCTCATAGAGGCGCTCTGCATCGCGCTCCATGCCGCTGAGCTTGCTCGGATGGGTATTGACGTCCGATGGGCGGATCGCTTCGTGCGCCTCCTGGGCGCCTTCCTTGCTGCCGTAGACGTTTGGCGTTTCCGGCAGGTACTTCTTGCCGAACTCGCTTTCGATATAGCTACGGGCCATTTCCACTGCATCGACCGAGAGGTTGGTCGAGTCGGTACGCATATACGTGATGTAGCCAGCTTCGTACAGCCGCTGGGCCATCATCATGGTTTTCTTCACGCCGAAGCCCAGGCGATTACTGGCTGCCTGCTGCAAAGTCGAGGTAATGAACGGCGCCGACGGCTTGCTGCTGGTCGGTTTGTCTTCACGCTTGGCGATGCTGTAGCTGGAAGCCTTGAGCTTTTCCAGCGCTGCCATGGCGTGGGCTTCGTTGAGCGGCTTGAAGGCTTCGCCCTTCTCGCGGGCCACTTCGAAACGAACCTTGGCACCCTTGGCGGTGCCCAGATCTGCGTGAACTTCCCAGTACTCTTGCGGAATGAAGGCACGGATTTCCCGCTCGCGCTCAACCACAAGCTTTACCGCCACCGACTGCACACGGCCGGCCGACAGGCCACGGGCGATCTTCTGCCACAGCAGCGGCGAAACCATGTAGCCAACCACGCGATCGAGGAAACGACGGGCCTGCTGGGCGTTGACGCGGTCGATATCGAGCTCGCCCGGCTGGGAGAAGGCTTCCTGGATGGCTTTTTTGGTGATTTCGTTGAACACCACGCGCTTGTAGCGGCTGTCGTCACCACCGATGGCTTCGCGCAGGTGCCAGGCAATGGCTTCCCCCTCGCGATCCA
>CAYVPI010000318.1:0-2160 GCA_964453495.1 uncultured Pseudomonas sp.
TGTTATTCAGAAAAATCCTACGCATTGAAGTTAATAAGCTGCACCGCTCTGTCGAGCTTGGCCTTGTTTTATGGGCTTTCTGCGCGCTACTGACAGCGAAGACCGGTTCGGTGAGGGCGCTGGGTTTGGCGAAATTCAGGCGAGGTTATTCTGTTGCAGGACATATATATGTACCGCACGCAGCAATAAAAAATTATCTATTGTTCGGTGGGATGAATAAGAGAAGATAATATATCGAGCGGTTTTGTTAGTCGGGGTGGCTGTCACTTCCGTCCATGGAAGTTGACAAGTAGTGAAGCGATGTTTCAGTGGTGAGCGTTATTCAGGAACTTGCTGAGAAACTGCTTCGTCCGCTCTTCTTTTGGATTGGCAAACAGTGCCTTGGCTTCGCCTTGTTCGACGATCACACCCTTGTCGAAAAACACCACACGGTTGGCCACGTCCCGGGCAAAGCCCATTTCGTGGGTAACGATCACCATGGTTCGCTTCTCTTCGGCCAGGCTGCGGATGGTCGCCAGCACTTCACCCACCAGCTCTGGATCAAGCGCTGAGGTGGGTTCATCGAACAGGATCACTTCCGGCTCCATCGCCAGTGCACGGGCAATCGCCACACGCTGCTGCTGACCACCGGAAAGGCGTCGCGGGTAAGCGTCTTCCTTGCCCGCCAGGCCAACCCTGGCCAACAGCTTTTTACCCAGGGCAACGGCGTCGGCGTGCGGGATCTTCTTCACGATGATCGGGCCTTCGATGACGTTTTCCAGGGCGGTGCGATGGGGGAACAGGTTGAAGTTCTGGAACACGAAACCGACGTGCTGACGCAAGCGCCGCACCAGGTTCTGCTGCTGGTTCAACGGGCGGCTGCCATCGATCTCGATGTCACCGACCTTGATCCGGCCGCTGGTGGGTTCTTCCAGAAAATTCAGGCATCGCAGGAAGGTGGTTTTACCCGAGCCGCTAGGCCCTATGATCGCGACGACCTCACCTTCCTTCACTTCCAGATCGATGCCGTTGAGCACCACTTGACCCTTGAACTGCTTTGTCAGTTTTTCCACGACAATCATGGGTCAGGACTCCTGGTCATGCCGATTGACCCGGGCTTCCAGGACGTTCTGCAGGTGCGCCAGCACGCTGGCCAGAATCCAGTAGATCAGCGCGGCGGCAAGGTACATGGTGAAGATTTCGAAAGTGCGGGCAGTGATCAACTGCGCCTGGCGGAACAGCTCCGGCACCTGGATGGTCGCCGCCAGTGCGGTGTCCTTGACCAGGGAAATGAAGCTGTTGCCCAGAGGAGGCAAGGCCGTTCGCGCCGCTTGCGGCAGGATGGCCCGGCGCAGTGTCTGGGCGCGGGTCATGCCGATACTGGCCGCGGCTTCCCATTGGCCGCGCTCGATGGAGCTGATAGCGGCCCGCAGGATTTCACACGCATAGGCCGCCATGTTCAGCGAGAAGCCGATCAGCGCTGCCGGCAATGGATCCAGCTCGATGCCCAGTTGGGGCAGCCCGTAATAGATCACGAACAACTGCACCAGCAGCGGCGTGCCGCGAAAAAACGACACGTAGATGCGGGCGATCCAGCTCACCAGTTTAAAGCGCGACAGGCGCATCAACGCCAGGCCGAAGCCCAGCAGCAAGCCGAAGAACATGCCGCCCAAACTGAGGATGACCGTGTAATACGCGCCCTTGAGCAAGAAGGGCGCGGAGTCCAGCGCGAGTTGAAAAGCCTCTTCCATTATTGGGTGACGTCAGCGTTGAAGTACTTCTGCGAGATTTTCGCCAGGGTGCCGTCGGCCCGCAGTTTGTCGATGGCCTTGTTGATTGCGTCCAGCAGCTCAGGCTCGCCTTTGCGCAGGGCGATACCGGCTTCCTGGCGGGAGAACGGCTCGCCGGCTACAGCGGTGTCCTTGGCCTTGGCGGTCAGCTCCAGAGCAGCCAGCCGGTCTACCAGAATGGCGTCGATGCGGCCTACACGCAGGTCCTGGTATTTGGTTGGGTCATCGTCGTAGGTGCGGATAATAGCCTTTGGCTGGTTTTCCTTGAGCCATTGCTCATAGTTGGTGCCCAGGCCAACACCGACTTTCTTGCCGGCCAGATCATCGGCGGTCTTGATGGCGTCTTTGTTCTTGGTCAGAACCAGCGCCTGGATGCCGGAAACGGTGTAAG
>CAYVPI010000319.1:0-2150 GCA_964453495.1 uncultured Pseudomonas sp.
AGTGGGCTTCCATGATCGAAAATTTTTGGAAGGATAAGTACCCAGCCGGGATTGCCGCCGAAATCAATCCTGATGAGTTTCCGAATATTCAGGCGGTATTGAAACAGTCTTGCCAGCGTTTCGCCAACAAGCCAGCCTTTAGCAGCCTTGGTAAAACACTGACCTATGGTGAGTTGTACGAGTTGTCGGGGGCTTTCGCGGCCTATCTGCAACAACATACCGATCTGCAACCTGGCGACCGTATCGCCGTGCAGATGCCAAACCTGCTGCAATACCCCATTGTTGTTTTCGGTGCCATCCGCGCCGGGTTGATCGTGGTCAACACCAACCCGTTGTACACCGCACGTGAAATGGAACACCAGTTCAATGATTCTGGTGCCAAAGCCCTGGTGTGCCTGGCCAACATGGCGCACCTGGCGGAAAAGGTCGTGCCCAAGACTGGCGTCAAGCATGTTTTCATCACCGAAGTCGGTGACATCCTGCCACCGGTCAAGCGCGTACTGGTCAACAGCGTCATCAAGTACGTGAAGAAAATGGTCCCGGCCTACAGCCTGCCCAATGCCATCAAGCTCAACGACGCGTTGAGCCAGGGCAAGGGCAAGCCGGTCAAGGATGCCAACCCCGACCGTAACGACGTGGCCGTGCTGCAATACACCGGCGGCACCACCGGCGTGGCCAAGGGCGCGATGCTGACCCACCGCAACCTGATGGCGAACATGCTGCAGTGCCGCGCCTTGATGGGCTCGGACCTCAAGGAAGGCTGCGAAATCCTTATTGCACCGCTGCCGCTGTACCACATCTATGCTTTCACCTTTCATTGCATGGCGATGATGCTGATCGGCAACCACAACATCCTGATCAGCAACCCGCGCGACATGTCGGCGATGGTCAAGGAACTGTCGAAGTGGAAGTTCACCGGTTTCGTGGGGCTGAACACCTTGTTCGTGGCCCTGTGCAATAACCAGGAGTTCCGCAATCTGGATTTCTCGTCGTTGAAGCTGACGTTGTCCGGTGGCATGGCCTTGCAGTTGGCCGCCGCCGAGCGCTGGAAGGAAGTGACCGGCTGCGGTATCTGTGAAGGTTACGGCATGACCGAAACCAGCCCTGTGGCAACGGTCAACCCGTCGAGCATGGCCCAGATCGGCACTATCGGTATTCCGGTGCCTTCGACCCTGTGCAAGATCATCGACGATGCAGGTGTGGAACAACCCTTGGGTGGTGTTGGCGAGTTGTGCGTCAAGGGCCCTCAGGTGATGAAAGGCTACTGGCAGCGTCAGGATGCTACCGATGAAATGCTCGATACCGAGGGTTGGTTGAAGACGGGCGATATCGCGTTGATTCAGCCCGATGGTTACCTGCGTATTGTGGACCGCAAGAAGGACATGATTCTGGTGTCTGGTTTCAACGTCTATCCCAATGAGCTTGAGGATGTGTTGGTGAGCTTGCCGGGTGTGTTGCAATGCGCGGCTATCGGGGTGCCGGATGAGAAGTCTGGTGAGGCGATCAAGGTGTTTATCGTGGCCAAGCCGGGGGTGACGTTGACCAAGGAGCAGGTGATGACGCATATGCGTGCCAACGTTACGGCTTACAAGGTTCCCAAGGCGGTGGAGTTTCGTGATGTGTTGCCGACTACTAACGTTGGCAAGATACTGCGGCGTGAGTTGCGGGATGAAGAGATGAAGAAGCTGGGGCTGAAGAAAATAGCCTGAGGCTTTGTTGGAGCAATGAACCCTGCGAGTCGCGGGGTTTTTTGTTTATTGTGGTTTGGTTCGTGTGTATATCCGGAATCGGATTTGTCTGGGCTTAAGGTTCCGCCCTTACGGCGGGTTACTTTTTTCAGACGCCCGGTGCGCCGGCTCGGACAAAAGTAACCAAAAATTCTCGCCCTGGCGTACGGCCCTGCGCTGCGCTCCGGGTCCCCTCCCTCCGGCGCTGTTACGCAGGCTCGCGGCCTACGGGTTGCTGCGCAACCGCTTCATCTCGCGTCCTCGGCTGACGCCGAGGGTGCTGCGCACAGCCTGCTTCACAGCACCTGCGGTCGGCCTCCCGAAAGGGCGGGTAGATCAAGATCCAAAGCCAAAGCCAAAGCCAACAAACGTAAACGCGGTATGTCGGCTGACCCGTAGCAGCTGCCGTAGGCTGCGTCGAGG
>CAYVPI010000320.1:0-2143 GCA_964453495.1 uncultured Pseudomonas sp.
CACACGCCAGGTGCTGTCGTCCACTTCCTCGATGCGGGCACCAAAGGCGCGCATGCAGGCCAGGGTCAGGTCGACGTATCCGCGGGCACCGATGTCCTTGCCGGTCAGGGCGACTTCGATAGGCTCCTCGCCGCAGGCCGCCAGCATCAGCAGCGCCGAAACATACTGGCTGGACAAGCCACCATCGATCTCGAAGCGCTTGGCCGCCACGCGACCGGCGCCCTGGACAGTGACCGGCGGGCAACCCGTGCGGCTATCCACGCTCAAACCACCCTGGCGCAACGACGCGAGCAACGGCCCGATAGGGCGTTTGCGCATATAGTCATCGCCATCGAGCACTACTGTACCGTCGACCGTGGCCACCGCTGCCGTGAGAAAGCGCATGGCGGTGCCGGCATTGCCCAGGAACAGCGCCTGGCCGGGCACCTGCAGCTTGCCCTGGCCGGTCACCACGAACGTGGTGTCGTCGGGCTCGTCGATGGTCACGCCCATCAACCGCAGCGCATTGGACATGTGCCGGGTGTCGTCGCTTTTCAGCGCGCCAGTCAGGCGGCTGGTGCCCGTAGCCAGTGCAGCCAGCAGCAAGGCACGGTTGGTGATGGACTTGGAACCCGGAGGCGTAACTTTCCCGCGCAAGGCATCAGCATGCGCGATCACGGTCACGGTTTTCTGCGTATTCAATGGGTTGCGCTCCTGAATCTGAACGGCACAGTCGTCGGATCTACTGCTCGAAAGCTGCATATAGTGCCATTGATCAGGCAGGCGTGGCGCGCCGTATACGCAAAAATCCTGCAGCTTTCGTCAGTGCTATGGTTGGGGTGCGTCGCAAGCCGGGAGTGTCGAGCCGTCATGTTCTACCGCATCGCCGCCGACGGGCTGCTGCTGGTCCATCTAGCGTTCATCGTCTTCGTCCTGGGCGGCGGCCTGCTGGTGCTCAAATGGCCGCGCCTGTGCTGGTGGCACTTGCCTGCAGTGGCCTGGGGTATCGCCGTGGAAGTCCTGCACTTGCCCTGCCCGCTGACTGGCTGGGAGAACCAGTTGCGTCGGGCAGCCGGTGAAGCCGGTTATACGGGAGGCTTCATTGAGCATTACTTATGGCCGCTGATCTACCCGGCCGGGCTGACGCCTGGCATCCAGGTGTGGTTGGGCCTGTTCGTAATACTGATCAATGGGCTTGTCTACTGGCTGATACTGAAGCGACGAAAGCCTGATTTTCCGCACCAAAACTGAAAATTCGATCGTTCAAGTGCCCCATTCCGGTTCAACAGCAGACTGCCAGCCAACCGCATCCAGGCCTGGCCCCCTACTCAGGCCGTATGCTAAAGCCTGGCACGAAAGCTGCTGCAATCAATCCCGTACCTCAGAGGTGAGCCTGGCAACGTGGCCAAGGCGTTTCACCTGCACACACCAATGAATACCAGGCAAAGACGCCTGGAGCTGCTAAACGGCTCCAGGCTTTTTTTTGGATTTTTTTTGGCAATGCCCTGATTACGCCAGCGGAGAGACATCCATGAAGACAGTTGCACAGCTGCTCAAATCAAAAGCCATGCACAACCAACACGTGCATACCATCGGGCCTGACCAGATGGTGTTCGAAGCCCTGCGCGTGATGGCCGAGAAAAACGTCGGTGCCCTGCCGGTGCTTGAAAACGGCCAGGTGGTTGGCGTGATCAGTGAACGGGACTACGCGCGTAAAGTGGTGTTGCAGGGCCGTTCGTCTGTCGGCACGCAGGTCCAGGCGATCATGAGCGCGCCGGTGGTCACCGTGGATTCCCGGCAGAGCGTAGAAGCGTGCATGGGCATCATGACCCACAGCCACCTGCGCCATCTTCCCGTGGTGGATAATGGTCAACTGCTGGGATTGCTGTCGATTGGCGACTTGGTCAAGGAGGCGATTGCCGCCCAGGCGGATCTGATCCTGCAAATGGAACAGTACATTCGTGGGGAGTGGGCGCAGCCTGGCGGCAGCAGCTACGGGATAGATGCGCTCTGTCGTAGCAGCTGCCGCCAGGCTGCGTCGCCTTGAACTGAAATCAGAAGTTCGCCGGAGTGTTGGCGCTGATGATGGGTCATGATGCCCATGCACGCTTCTACGCTCTGCCGGGAATCCACGGTGACAACAACAACCAAACACACCCAACAC
>CAYVPI010000321.1:0-2140 GCA_964453495.1 uncultured Pseudomonas sp.
GTGTCAAAAGCTGCTTGAGAGCTTCCCCTGAACCATAGAATCTCCCACAGGGTTCGGTGTTGCAGATTCCATTGTGGCTTGCCAGCGACAAGGCCTGAATGGCCGACATCAAATACACAGATTTCAACCTGTCAGTTCTGCTAGCTAGGCGACACGCAATAAGTCATGGAACCTTGAGACACCCCTGCAGATGTCCAGGAACGACCAGCCATGCCCAACCAGCGTCACAATACAATGCTACTGGCCACCGACCGGCAAGGCTCGTACTGAATACTCTAAATGCCGATCAGCAAGGCGCAATCGCGTATACACCTTACGGCAGCCGCGAGCCGGAAAAAGGCGGGCTCTGCCGTCTGGGTTGCAATGGCGAGCATCCTGAACCTGCGACTGGCATTTATCTGCTGGGTAACGGTTATCGCGCATACAATCCTTTGTTGATGCGCTTTCACAGCCCGGACAGTTGGGCACCTTTCGGCAGAGGGGGGATCAATGAGTATGCCTATTGTCTGGGGGACCCGATTAATCACACTGATCCCACGGGGCATATACCGCAATGGCTGCGGATAACCATGGGGATTGGCGTGAGTATTGGAATAGGTATCCTAAGTGGAGGAGTAGGCAGTGTGGTTGGTAAAGCAATTTCGTTGGGCTTGACAGCCAAGAAAGCTGCCCTGGCAATAGGCGGTACGCTGAATATGATATCCCTGGGCACCGGTGCAATTGACCACCGGGCTGCTCAGGTAACTAGCATTGTGACCGCGATAGGTGGAGGGCTTTTATTAGGTGGGGCGATGAAGGCGCCCACTGCTTTACATGGGAGGAATGACAGTTCTTTGCGACAGCTTCGACAACTTGTCAGGGGGTACATGGCCCAAGCCGAATCCGTTCAAAGGGTACAAGAAATGGCACGTGGTACCCCTAAGATTCCTACACTTGCTAAAATGGCATTTTCCAAGTTGGATGTTCAAAAGCAAATTGAGGTCAAAGCGAAGTATCATACGGCTTTTTTCAGGTCGGACACTAGCTTTAAACATTATAACGATAATTTGTTTCTTCAGAAGTTTGACAGTTCTACTGAGCAGTTGGAGTTGTTGAATAAAATTCGCAATGGTCAACTCTCCGGGCACGGTCTTGAAAATCTATCACCAGATTTTCAACGTGCTATACGGCTTGGATAAACCATATAGCGAGTACTAGGTATTAATGCGTCAACTTGTCGGTTTCAGGCTGGAACGTTTGCCCCAGCCTGCTCCCTCTATCAATGCGCCCCAGCCGCCTTGTTCAAATCACTCTCCGTCCACTGCGTATACACACAAGCATCCGAAGTCGCCCAGCGCACCCGCACCTGATCGCCCGCCGAAAGCGGCATGCCGCCTGCGGACAGGGCTTTAACGGTCATGGCCGTGCCACCTGCGGTCACCACGCTGCAGGTCAGGCTTTCACCCAAAAACAGCACTTCGGTCACCTTGGCCGCCACCTCATTCCAGCCCGCCGGCAACGGCTCGCTGGTGGCTTGCGCCACGCTCAGGGCCAGGGCCTTTTCCGGGCGGACCATCAGCAGCACGTCCTGGTCGGTAGTAAGGCCGGTGGTCAAGCGGATCAACAGCGGTTGCCCTTCGAACGTGGCCACGGCATTGCCCTGGGCCTTGAGCTTGAGGAAGTTGGAGTTGCCCAAAAACGAAGCGACGAAAGCGTTCGGTGGGTTCTGGTAGAGGTCATAACCGCTGCCCAGGCCGACGATCTTGCCGTGGCTGAAGATGGCGATGCGCTGGGACAGGCGCATGGCTTCTTCCTGGTCGTGGGTCACGTAGACGATGGTGATGCCCAGGCGCCGGTGCAGCTGGCGCAGTTCGTCTTGCAGGTCTTCGCGCAGTTTTTTGTCCAGGGCGCCGAGCGGTTCGTCCATCAACAGGATGCGTGGCTCGTACACCAGCGCCCGGGCGATGGCCACGCGCTGTTGCTGGCCGCCGGACAGCTGCGATGGGCGGCGATGGGCGAATTGCTCCAGCTGCACCAGCTTGAGCATGGCCTCGACTTTACGCTCACGTTCGCCACTGCCCTGTTTGCGAATGTCCAGGGGGAAGCCGATGTTGTCGCGCACCGACAGGTGCGGGAACAGCGAGTAGCGCTGGAACACCAT
>CAYVPI010000322.1:0-2115 GCA_964453495.1 uncultured Pseudomonas sp.
TGACTCGATCACCGTGGCTCCAGCGCAGACCCTGACCGACAAGGAATACCAGATCATGCGCAACGCCTCCCTGGCGGTGCTGCGTGAGATCGGCGTCGAGACCGGCGGTTCCAACGTGCAGTTTGGTATCTGCCCGGACACCGGCCGTATGGTCGTGATCGAAATGAACCCGCGTGTTTCCCGTTCCTCAGCCCTGGCGTCGAAAGCCACCGGTTTCCCGATCGCCAAGATCGCCGCCAAGCTGGCCGTGGGTTACACCCTGGACGAGCTGCAGAACGACATCACTGGCGGCCGTACCCCGGCGTCCTTCGAGCCGTCGATCGACTACGTCGTCACCAAGTTGCCACGCTTTGCCTTCGAAAAATTCCCGAAAGCCGACGCCCGCCTGACCACCCAGATGAAATCCGTGGGTGAAGTCATGGCCATCGGCCGTACCTTCCAGGAATCCCTGCAGAAAGCCCTGCGCGGCCTGGAAGTAGGTGTTTGCGGCCTGGACCCGAAAGTCGACCTGAGCGCTCCTGATGCGGCGAGTATTCTCAAGCGCGAACTGACCGTGCCGGGTGCCGAGCGTATCTGGTACGTAGCCGATGCCATGCGTTCGGGCATGAGCGTGGACGAAATCTTCGCCCTGACCATGATCGACCGCTGGTTCCTGGTACAGATGGAAGACCTGATCAAGGACGAGGAGAAGGTCAAGACCCTCGCCCTGTCCTCGATCGACAAGAGCCTGATGCTGCGCCTCAAGCGCAAGGGCTTCTCTGACCAGCGCCTGGCGAAACTGTTGGGTATCACCGACAAGAACCTGCGTCGTCACCGCCACAAGCTGGAAGTGTTCCCGGTCTACAAGCGCGTCGACACCTGCGCGGCCGAGTTCGCCACCGATACTGCCTACCTGTACTCCACCTACGAGGAAGAGTGCGAGGCCAATCCGTCGACCCGCGAAAAAATCATGATTCTGGGTGGCGGCCCGAACCGTATCGGCCAGGGTATCGAGTTCGACTACTGCTGCGTACACGCCGCCCTGGCGCTGCGTGAAGATGGTTACGAAACCATCATGGTCAACTGCAACCCGGAAACCGTCTCCACCGACTACGATACCTCCGACCGTCTGTACTTCGAGCCGCTGACTCTGGAAGACGTGCTGGAAGTGGTTCGCGTCGAGAAGCCAAAAGGCGTTATCGTCCACTACGGCGGCCAGACTCCGCTGAAACTGGCTCGCGCCCTGGAAGAGGCCGGCGTACCGATCATCGGTACCAGCCCTGACGCCATCGACCGTGCCGAAGACCGTGAGCGTTTCCAGCACATGGTTCAGCGCCTGAACCTGCTGCAGCCGCCAAACGCCACCGTGCGCAGCGAAGACGAAGCCATTCGTGCTGCTGGCGTGATCGGTTACCCGCTGGTGGTGCGTCCGTCCTACGTTCTGGGTGGCCGTGCGATGGAAATCGTCTACGAACTGGACGAGCTCAAGCGCTACCTGCGTGAAGCGGTCCAGGTGTCCAACGACAGCCCGGTGCTGCTGGATCACTTCCTCAACTGCGCCATCGAAATGGACGTGGATGCGGTCTGCGACGGCACCGACGTGGTGATCGGCGCAATCATGCAACACATTGAGCAGGCCGGCGTTCACTCCGGTGACTCGGCGTGCTCGCTGCCACCGTACTCGCTGCCTGCCCATGTGCAGGATGAAGTGCGCGAACAGGTCAAGAAGATGGCCCTGGAGCTGGGCGTTGTCGGCTTGATGAACGTGCAGCTGGCCCTGCAGGGCGACAAGATCTACGTGATCGAAGTCAACCCGCGTGCCTCCCGTACCGTACCGTTCGTGTCCAAGTGCATCGGTACTTCCCTGGCAATGATCGCTGCCCGCGTCATGGCTGGTAAGTCGCTTAAGGAACTGGGTTTCACCAAGGAAATCATTCCGAACTTCTACAGCGTCAAGGAAGCGGTGTTCCCGTTTGCCAAGTTCCCGGGTGTTGACCCGATCCTCGGCCCTGAGATGAAATCCACCGGTGAAGTCATGGGTGTCGGTGACAGCTTCGGTGAAGCCTTCGCCAAGGCCCAGATGGGTGCCAGCGAAGTGCTGCCGACCGGCGGTACTGCGTTCATCAGCGTGCGTGA
>CAYVPI010000323.1:0-2093 GCA_964453495.1 uncultured Pseudomonas sp.
GCTTGGCCGTGGTGAAGTCCGAACGGTTGAGGTTCAGGGTCAGGCTGTTGCCCTGGTTGAAACCGCTGGGCACGGCACGCTCCACCGAAGCGCCGCCGGGAATACGCCCGGCCGACGGCACGTTGACGGTGATCTTGGAACCGTCGCGGCCCTCGGCGTCGAAGCCGCCCACCACCAGGTTGCCCTGGGCGATGGCGTAGACGTTGCCGTCGATACCCTTGAGCTGGGTCAGCAGCAGGCTGCCGCCGCGCAGGCTCTTGGAGTTACCGATGGAGGATACGGTGACGTCGATCACCTGCCCCGGCTTGGCGAATGCCGGCAAGTCAGCATGGATCGACACCGCCGCGACGTTTTTCAACTGCACGTTGCCCGAGCCCGGCGGCACCTTGATACCGAACTGCGAGAGCATGTTGTTGAAGGTCTGCAGGGTAAACGGGGTCTGGGTGGTCTGGTCACCCGTACCGTTGAGCCCCACCACCAGGCCGTAGCCGATCAACTGGTTGCTGCGCACGCCGGAGATGCTGGCGATATCCTTGAGCCGCTCGGCCTGGGCCGTGAATGCAGCGCCCAGCAGCAGGGCGGCAACCGCCAGGTGCTTGAAATTGAACATGGTCATCGGCACCTAGAAAGGCCAGAGCGGGCTGAGGAAGAAGCGGTCGAACCAACCCGGCTGGCTGGCGTCGGCAAAAGCCCCGGTGCCCGAATAGGTGATGCGTGCATCGGCGACCCGGGTCGACGACACGGTGTTGTCGGTGCTGATGTCGTCGGCACGCACCAGGCCTGCGATGCGTACCAGTTCATCGCCGGTGTTGAGCGTCATCCACTTCTCGCCGCGTACGGCCAGGATGCCGTTGGGCAGCACATCGGCCACCGTCACGGTGACCGAGCCGGTCAGGGTGTTGCCCTGGGCGGCCTTGCTGTCGCCTTTGGTGGCGCGCGAACCGCTGTAGCCGGCACTGAGGCTCAAGTCGCCATCGCTGAACGGGTTGTTGGTCGTCATGCTGGAGCCGAACAGCGAGGTCAGGCCGATGTCGGCCTTGCTGTCCTTGGCCATTTGCGACCCGGCGTTTTTGCTGGCCTGGGTCTTCTCGTTCAGGGTGATGGTGATGATGTCACCGACCCGGAAGGCCTTGCGGTCGCCATAGAGGTTCTGCTCAAACCCGGCTTGGTAGATCGAACCGTTACTGGCCGATGCCGGCAACGGCGTACGCGGCAACACCGGAGCGTAGTACGGGTCGTTGGGCTTGGGCGGCGGGCTGACGCAACCTGCCAGCACGACAAAACCGCCCAGGGCTAGAACAGAAAACAAACGACTCATGACACTGACCTCACGGTGTTGCAGGCGCCTTGCGGCTAGCTGGGAAATGCGTTTACAGGTTTTGCGTAACGAACGAGAGCATCTGGTCGGCGGTGGAAATCACCTTGGAGTTCATCTCGTAGGCACGTTGGGTGGTGATCATGTTGACCAGTTCTTCAACCGTGCTGACGTTGGAGTTTTCCAGGGTGTTTTGCAGCGTCGTACCAAAACCGTTCAGGCCCGGGGTGCCGACTTGCGGCGCGCCACTGGCGGCGGTTTCCAGGAACAGGTTGCTGCCCACCGCTTGCAGGCCGGCCGGGTTGATGAAGTCGGCGGTTTGCAAGTTGCCGATCACTTGCGCCGCAGCATTGCCGGCGGTGGTGATCGAGACGGTACCGTCCTGGCCGACGGTGAAGGTCTGGGCTTCGGCCGGCACCACAATCGCAGGCTCCAGGGCCATGCCGCTGGCGGTGACGATCTGGCCGTCGGAGTTCAGGTGGAAGGTACCGTCACGGGTATAGGAAACCGTGCCGTCGGGCTGCAGGATCTGGAAGAAGCCACGGCCATTGATGGCCATGTCCAGCGGCTGGTCGGTGGTTTGCAGGCTGCCGGCGGTGAAGTTTTTCTGGGTGCCGACAATGCGCACACCGGTACCCAATTGCAGGCCTGAAGGCAGCTCGCTGTCCTGGGTGGACTGAGCACCCGGCTGGCGCCGCACTTGGTACAGCAGGTCCTGGAATTCGGCGCGATCACGCTTGAAGCCGGTGGTCGAGACGTTGGCCAGGTTGTTGGAAAT
>CAYVPI010000324.1:0-2051 GCA_964453495.1 uncultured Pseudomonas sp.
GTGACCACGCCTTCAAAGGCGTTCACGTTGCCGATGAATTCGCAGACCATGCGGCTGGTCGGTGCCTCGTAGACGTCTACCGGGCTGCCGATCTGGGCGATCCAGCCCAGGTGCATGATGGCGATGCGCTGGGCCATGGTCATGGCCTCTTCCTGGTCGTGGGTCACCATTACGCAGGTCACGCCGACGCGTTCGATGATTTCGACCAGCTCAAGCTGCATCTGCGAGCGCAGTTTCTTGTCCAGCGCGCCCATGGGTTCGTCGAGCAGCAAAAGCTTCGGGCGCTTGGCCAGGGAGCGGGCCAGGGCGACACGCTGACGCTGGCCGCCGGACAGCTGGTGCGGCTTGCGCTTGGCGTATTGGGTCATGTGCACAAGCTTGAGCATTTCCTCGACGCGGGCGTCGATTTCGCTCTGGGGCAAACGGTCCTGCTTGAGGCCGAAGGCGATGTTCTGGGCCACGGTCATATGCGGGAACAAGGCATAGGACTGGAACATCATGTTGATCGGCCGTTCGTAGGGCGGCATGTCGGTGATGTCCACGCCGTCGAGCAGGATGCGCCCTTCGGTTGGCCGCTCGAAGCCTGCGAGCATGCGCAGCAGGGTGGACTTGCCCGAGCCGGAACCGCCCAGCAGGGCGAAGATTTCACCCTGATGGATTTCCAGGGACACATCGTCCACGGCTACCGTTTCGTCAAACTTCTTGGTGACACGATCGACCTTGACCAACACCTTTTTCGGGTGTGGTGTGCCTTCAAGAGCCTTCCGGTAAGTGCTGGAGGCGTTTGCCATGTGAAACTCCCAACAGGTGATAGCAGCCGGGCCGAAGCGACCGGGCTTAATAGATTATTTGCAAGTCCGCCGGGGCGGGCTCATTCAGCGCAGCCGTCCTGGCCGCCAAATGCTGCTTGTTGTTTTTCTTCAATACCTATTTGCCGCTGTGCTGGGCGCGCACGGATGCGCGGCCATGTGCAGATGGCTGTGTGATCACGGGTGTTGCTGGGCTACTGAGGAGGAGAAAGTGTCTCGCTGTCCGGGTCGGAAAGCTGGGGAAGAGGGAGGTCTCTGCACTGCAAGGGGTGCGTATTGCCGGCGTGTTTTGCCAGCGCTTGATAAGGGTTGGGCTTTACGTCATTGACGCACGCCGAAACACAGACCAATGGCTTGATTGCCATTTTTATTCACCTCGAAGACACATCAGAACGGGCTTTTTCCAGAGCTTATCCTCGTTGATTTTAATTAACAACCACCCTGTCAAAAATTCTACACGGCTGTGGTGCCTGAAAGGCCGCTTTGGCCTCTGTTGTGGCTCATGGTGTTTAAGAAATAGCTGCAAAAATTTCTTGATGGCGGTTGAAAAGGCCGTTTTGGCGCTCTTGACTTCCTTTTGCCTTTCGGATTGACTGGGCTCGTGAAAGGCAGTGCATATTATTTTTAACAATAGGTCTTCCAACATGTCGGTACCCCTGCGTGCCGTTCAGCTCAGTGAAGCGAACGCATTCCTTAAGAAACACCCCGAGGTTTTGTACGTTGACCTGCTGATTGCGGACATGAACGGCGTGGTGCGTGGCAAGCGCATCGAGCGCACCAGTCTGCATAAGGTCTACGAGAAAGGCATTAACCTGCCAGCCTCGCTATTCGCCCTGGACATCAATGGTTCTACCGTGGAAAGCACAGGCCTTGGCCTGGACATCGGCGACAGCGACCGGATCTGCTACCCGATCCCCGGCACCCTCAGCGTTGAGCCCTGGCAGAAGCGCCCCACCGCGCAATTGCTGATGACCATGCATGAGCTCGAAGGCCAGCCGTTCTTTGCCGACCCGCGTGAAGTGCTGCGCCAGGTGGTGAGCAAGTTCGACGAAATGGGCCTGACCATCTGCGCCGCGTTCGAACTTGAGTTTTACCTGATCGACCAGGACAACGTGAACGGCCGCCCGCAGTCGCCACGCTCGCCCATTTCCGGCAAGCGCCCGCAATCGACCCAGGTTTACCTGATTGACGATCTGGACGAATACGTCGACTGCCTGCAGGACATCCTCGAAGGCGCCAAGG
>CAYVPI010000325.1:0-2002 GCA_964453495.1 uncultured Pseudomonas sp.
ACTACTGGTGGTTGTGGCTGCAGGATGCCGCTGCGCAATACGGCTTGAGTATTCAAGCCTGACCTTAGAACTGGCGAACAGGAGCTTCCCTTATGAGCCGCGCCCCGGATACATGGATTCTGACCGCCGATTGCCCCAGCCTGCTCGGCACGGTGGATGTGGTCACCCGCTACCTTTACGAGCAGGGCTGCTATGTCACCGAGCACCATTCGTTCGATGATCGCTTGTCCGGGCGTTTCTTTATCCGGGTCGAGTTCCGCCAGCCTTCGAGCTTCGATGAAACAAGTTTTCGTGCCGGCCTGACCGAACGCAGCGATGCCTTCGGCATGCTCTTCGAACTGACCGCGCCCAAGTACCGGCCCAAGGTAGTGATCATGGTCTCCAAGGCCGATCACTGCCTCAATGACTTGCTCTACCGCCAGCGCATCGGCCAGCTGTCCATGGACGTGGCCGCGGTGATCTCCAACCACCCGGACCTCGAACCCCTGGCGCGCTGGCACGAGATTCCCTACTACCATTTCCCCCTCGACCCGCACGACAAGCCGGCGCAAGAGCGCAAGGTATTGGATGTGATCGAGTCATCTGGCGCCGAATTGGTGATTCTTGCCCGCTACATGCAAGTGCTGTCGCCGGAGCTGTGCCGCAAGCTCGATGGCTGGGCGATCAATATCCACCACTCCCTGTTGCCCGGTTTCAAGGGCGCCAAGCCTTACCACCAAGCCTACAACAAGGGTGTGAAACTGGTCGGCGCCACCGCGCACTACATCAACAACGACCTGGACGAAGGGCCGATCATTGCCCAAGGCGTCGAGGCGGTTGATCACAGCCACTATCCCGAAGATTTGATCGCCAAGGGGCGGGATATCGAATGCCTGACGTTGGCGCGGGCTGTGGGGTATCACATCGAGCGCCGGGTTTTCTTGAACGCTAACCGTACTGTTGTTTTGTAGTGCATTTGAGGGCCTCATCGCGGGCAAGCCCGCGCCTACAGGCCACGCGATCCCTTGTAGGAGCGGGCTTGCCCGCGATGAGGCCCTAAACCCCCACACAAAACCAACCCAGGTAACCCCCCTGCGTTGCCCACAAGGCAACGCACTTTGCACCGCTACATAAAAACAATTCAGCGAGGTAAAAGCATGTCTGGTAATCGTGGTGTGGTGTATCTCGGCTCCGGCAAGGTCGAAGTCCAAAAAATCGACTATCCAAAAATGCAGGACCCGCGTGGCCGCAAGATCGAGCACGGGGTCATCCTGCGCGTGGTCTCCACCAACATCTGCGGCTCCGACCAACACATGGTCCGCGGCCGTACCACCGCCCAGGTCGGCCTTGTGCTGGGCCACGAGATCACCGGTGAAGTGATCGAGAAGGGCAGCGATGTCGAAAACCTGAAAATCGGCGACCTGGTCTCGGTACCCTTCAACGTCGCCTGCGGCCGTTGCCGCTCGTGCAAGGAACAACACACCGGCGTCTGCCTGACGGTCAACCCGGCTCGCGCTGGCGGTGCCTACGGTTACGTGGACATGGGTGACTGGACCGGCGGCCAGGCCGAATACGTGCTGGTGCCTTACGCCGACTTCAACCTGCTCAAACTGCCGGACCGCGACAAGGCCATGGAGAAAATCCGTGACCTGACCTGCCTCTCCGACATCCTCCCCACCGGCTACCACGGCGCCGTCACCGCTGGCGTCGGCCCGGGCAGCTCGGTGTACATCGCCGGTGCCGGCCCGGTCGGCCTGGCCGCTGCTGCCTCTGCACGGCTGCTGGGTGCTGCCGTAGTCATCGTGGGTGACGTCAACCCGGTACGCCTGGCCCACGCCAAGGCCCAGGGTTTCGAAATCGCCGACCTGTCCCAGGACACCCCGCTGCACGAACAGATCGCCGCCCTGCTGGGCGAACCGGAAGTGGACTGCGCTGTCGATGCCGTTGGTTTTGAAGCCCGCGGCCACGGCCATGCCGGCGCCAAGCACGAAGCGCCGGCCACCGTACTCAACTCGCTGATGGG
>CAYVPI010000326.1:0-1982 GCA_964453495.1 uncultured Pseudomonas sp.
GATGGTACAGAGTGGCAGACGCAATAAGCCGAGCAAGACAGTTGCTGCTACAGGGGCTCAAGCGCTACGCCACACCGCACCATCATCGAACAAATTGTTACCGAATGCCCCAGGGTGGCGCAAAGCTACCCTTCGGTAACATCCTCCTGGCATACCAATCGACTCCCCGCAGATTTTTTAACGCAATCCCAAGCCCGATTCCATAAGGCTTCCACGCGCATTCTGAGTTTTTCATTGCTTACGAATTGCAAGTTGGCCGTTCGATTGCATATGCTTGTATGTACAAGTAAAGATGTGTTCGTATGAGTGAGCCGGAAATCCTCCGCGCACTTTTCTTGTAAACCGAATTCCGCCTGCCTCGCCGCAGGCTCACTTGCCCACTGCCTGGGTTGGTTTGGACTGATCGCTTGAGGAGTCTTTTTCGTGACTGACAATGCCCAAAACAAATTCCGTGATGTTGAAATCCGTGCCCCTCGCGGTAACACGCTCACAGCCAAAAGCTGGCTGACCGAAGCGCCGCTGCGCATGCTGATGAACAACCTCGACCCGGAAGTGGCCGAGAACCCGAAAGAGCTGGTGGTTTACGGTGGCATTGGTCGTGCGGCGCGCAATTGGGCGTGCTACGACAAGATCGTCGAGAGCCTGACCAACCTTAATGACGACGAAACCCTGCTGGTGCAGTCGGGCAAGCCGGTCGGCGTGTTCAAGACCCACAGCAACGCCCCGCGTGTACTGATCGCCAACTCCAACCTGGTACCGCATTGGGCCACCTGGGAACACTTCAACGAACTGGACGCCAAGGGCCTGGCCATGTACGGCCAGATGACCGCCGGCAGCTGGATCTACATCGGCAGCCAGGGCATCGTCCAGGGCACCTACGAAACCTTCGTCGAAGCCGGCCGCCAGCACTACAACAGCAGCCTCAAGGGCAAGTGGGTCCTGACCGCCGGCCTCGGTGGCATGGGCGGCGCCCAGCCACTGGCCGCGACCCTGGCCGGTGCCTGCTCGCTGAACATCGAATGCCAGCAGAGCCGCATCGACTTCCGCCTGAGCAGCCGGTACGTCGACGAGCAAGCCACCGACCTGGACGACGCCCTGGCGCGTATCGCCAAGTACACCGCCGAAGGCAAGGCCATCTCCATTGCCCTGCTGGGTAACGCCGCCGAGATTCTGCCGGAGCTGGTCAAGCGCGGCGTGCGCCCGGACATGGTCACCGACCAGACCAGCGCCCACGACCCGCTCAACGGCTACCTGCCGGCTGGTTGGAGCTGGGAAGAGTACCGCGACCGCGCCGTGACCGAGCCGGCTGCCGTGGTCAAGGCTGCCAAGCAATCGATGGCCGTGCACGTCCAGGCCATGCTCGACTTCCAGAAACAAGGCATCCCGACCTTCGACTACGGCAACAACATCCGCCAGATGGCCAAGGAAGAAGGCGTAGAGAACGCATTCGACTTCCCCGGCTTCGTCCCGGCCTACATCCGCCCACTGTTCTGCCGTGGTATCGGCCCGTTCCGCTGGGCGGCGCTGTCGGGTAACGCCGAAGACATCTACAAGACCGACGCCAAGGTCAAGGAGCTGATCCCGGACGACGCCCACCTGCACAACTGGCTGGACATGGCGCGCGAGCGCATCAGCTTCCAGGGCCTGCCGGCACGTATCTGCTGGGTTGGCCTGGGCCTGCGTGCCAAGCTGGGCCTGGCCTTCAACGAAATGGTGCGCAGCGGCGAGCTGTCGGCCCCGATCGTGATCGGCCGCGACCACCTGGACTCAGGCTCCGTGTCGAGCCCGAACCGCGAAACCGAAGCCATGCAGGATGGCTCTGACGCTGTGTCCGACTGGCCACTGCTCAACGCCTTGCTCAACACCGCCAGCGGCGCGACCTGGGTTTCCCTGCACCACGGTGGCGGCGTCGGCATGGGCTTCTCCCAGCACTCGGGCATGGTCATCGTCTGCGACGGTACCGATGAAGCGGCCGAGCGTAT
>CAYVPI010000327.1:0-1978 GCA_964453495.1 uncultured Pseudomonas sp.
ACCAGCACTTTCTGGAAGCGCCGCTCCAGGGCTGCGTCCTTCTCTATATATTGGCGGTACTCGTTCAAGGTAGTAGCGCCCACGCAGTGCAGTTCGCCACGGGCCAGGGCCGGCTTGAGCATGTTGCCGGCGTCCATGGAGCCTTCAGCCTTGCCGGCACCGACCATGGTGTGCAGCTCGTCGATGAACAGGATGATCTGCCCTTCCTGCTTGGACAGTTCATTGAGCAAGCCTTTGAGCCGCTCTTCGAATTCACCGCGGAACTTGGCGCCAGCGATCAGCGCCCCCATGTCCAAGGACAGCAAGCGCTTGCCCTTGAGACCATCAGGCACTTCGCCATTGATGATGCGCTGGGCCAGGCCTTCGGCAATGGCGGTCTTACCCACGCCAGGCTCACCGATCAGCACCGGGTTGTTCTTGGTCCGCCGTTGCAACACCTGGATGGTACGGCGAATTTCGTCGTCACGGCCGATCACCGGGTCCAGCTTGCCCTCTTCGGCACGCTTGGTCAGGTCGACGGTGTACTTGTCCAGGGCCTGGCGCGATTCTTCGGCATTGGGGTCGTTGACCGCTTCGCCGCCGCGCAGGTTGTTAATGGCGTTTTCCAGGGCTTTCTTGCTTACGCCCTGCCCCAGCAGCAGCTTGCTCAGCTTGCTGCTGTCATCCATGGCGGCGAGCAGTACCAGCTCACTGGAAATGAACTGGTCGCCCTTTTGCTGGGCCAGGCGGTCGGCCTGGTTGAGCAGGCGCGCCAGGTCCTGGGACATGTTCACGTCGCCAGTTGGGTTCTGGATTTTCGGCAGTTGGTCAAGTTCTTTGCTCAACGCCTTGCGCAGGCTGTTGATATCGAAGCCCACCTGCATCAGTAGGGGCTTGATCGAACCACCCTGCTGTTCCAACAGTGCCTGCAACAGGTGCACGGGTTCGATGGCCGGGTGGTCCATACCCACTGCCAGGGATTGAGCATCAGATAAGGCTAATTGCAGTTTGCTGGTTAAACGGTCTATACGCATGAGTTCACCTTCCTTATGGGCAGGCCGGAGCGATGGACACACCTGATGAAGAAAAACCTGCCAGAGATACCACTGTAGATGCGGTCGATTCTGGAAGATTCAAGCTTAGCGGGGTTGACGCAGGTCAGCAGACCGGTTTGCTCAGGCGCGCTCGAGCCAGACCAGGGAGGCGAAACGCCCGGTGGGGTTGTTGCGGCGGTAGGAAAAGAAGCGAGGGTCGCTGACGGTGCATTCGCCGCCGCCATAAATGGCGGTCACGCCATGGGCCGCGAGGCGCAGGCGGGCGAGCCTATAGATGTCAGCCATGAAACGGCCGGCATTGACGCTGGGAGCAAATGCCTCAATGGTTTGCGGATGTGTAGCAATAAAGGCTTCGCGCACTTGCGGGCCGACTTCGAAGGCTTGCGGGCCGATGGCAGGGCCCAGCCAGACGAGAATGTCTGCGCCCGGCACACCCAGGCTGTCGACCGTGGCTTCCAACACACCGGCTGCCAAGCCTCGCCAGCCGGCATGGGCTGCTGCAACGCGAGTACCGGCACGGTCGCAGAACAGCGCCGGCAGGCAATCGGCAGTCATCACCGTACAGGCAATGCCCGGCGTGGCCGTCCAGCTGGCGTCGGCCTCGGCAATTTCTGCAGGGTTGGCATCAGCCACCACGACCCCATGCACCTGGCTGAGCCAGGCTGGCGCGATGGCAAATTCCGATGTCAGGCGCCGACGGTTCTCGGCAACGGCCGCAGGGTCGTCGCCCACGTGGTCGCCAAGGTTGAAGCTGGCAAACGGCGCCTGGCTGACGCCCCCTTCCCGGGTGGTCACGCACGCCCTGACCCCGGCTGGCGCAGGCCAGTCCGGTATCAGCAGGTTGTGCGCAAGGGTACTCACCCGACGAACGCCTCGCGGTCCTGCTTGAGCAGCGACAGCAACCAGACAAAGTCGTCCGGCAACGGCGATTCCCAGCTCATGCG
>CAYVPI010000328.1:0-1920 GCA_964453495.1 uncultured Pseudomonas sp.
TACAGCCGCAAGACCAAGGAGCAGTACGTGCAGACCGAGGTCGACGGCAAGCCTACCGGCTGGCGTGCCTACTACGACGGCAACAGCTGGAAGGTCGAAGACAAGCGCTGATCCTTCTGGTGCCCGGCAGTTGGTCGGGCACCCATTCGGACAAGGCCGCGTCGAACTTTCGGGTTTTACGCGGCCTTTGTTATTCTGGCCCTGTACCTCTTCGGAGCAAGCCACCATGGCTCAAGAACTCTACACCCGTACCAACCAGAAGATTTACTTCGCGGGCCTGGCCCTGGAAGCCCTGAAAAAGGCGCAAGAGAGCAGGGCGATGAATGCCCAGGCGTTGCTGCAGGCTGAGCGCGAGTCGGCATTGTTTCACCTCTATGGCGCTCTGTTGGGCTTGTGCCATGAAATCGCTGGTTTCTATCGTTTGCCCCAGGCCAATGCCCCCCGTGCCGAACTGCTGCTGACGCCGCAGGTGCTGGAAAGCATTGCGATCCCGGAAATGGCCGAATTGGTAGAGCTGGCCCAGCAACCGGAAACCTGGCTGGCTCAGTTGTTGTCGGCCTATGGGGCCTTGTTTCAGCCGCCCAAAGCACCGAAAAAGCCCAAGGGTGATGTCACTCAGCCCCTGATTCAGGCGGTGAACTTGGATGAGGTTGAAGAGCAGCCGTTGACCCATGAAGAGCTGGAAAGCTGGCGGCAAAACCTTAAAAGCCTGGCAATTCGATTTCGCGAAGGCCTGAGTGAGTGCTGATAAGGGCAGTCACTGGTACAATACCGGCCTTTCGTGGAGAACAGACTTTTATGCCAACGTCCTTTCTAGAAATTGTCGAGTTGCCTGACGGCCGGATTGAGCTGCGCCGTGCTGAGGACGAGGGTTCCCTGGTGACCCTGGATTTCTCCGAGGACGCAAAGGCATTCCTTCAAGGGCAGCACGTGGAAGTGGCCAAGGCCATGTTGAGCGTCGGTGTCCAGATGGCCGGCAAGCTGGTTGAAGGCGAAATCGTCAAGGACGAGGGGCCGCGCGTCCTGCATTGATAGCCGCTTATCGGTTATTTCTCAGGGTGTGACGTGATTGGCTTCTCCGCCTTGGAGAAGCCGCGTATTCAAGCCCTGATTACTGCCCAGCAATCGCCACGGCTCAGCCCAAGCGAATGTTAAGGCTTTGCGCGCTACCTGCCCGTGCCGCGTTGATCAATTGCTGACGGGCGCTGCTGTGCAGCGGGTTGAGCCAGCTGACAACGGTGTGGCTGCGGCCCAGGCGCAGTGCTTCGCAGGTCAATTGCAGAGCACTTTGCAGGCCGCGGGGTTGCAGCAACAAGATGCGCTCGCGATTGAGGCCGGCGTCGCGCAACCAGGCCTGGGTCAGGCTGGATGGCGGGGCGATCAAGGTCAGCCAGCGGGCGTCCTGCTCCTGGCTCAATTCCCGCAGTATCGGTGCCAGCAGGCTCTGGCAATTCCCCACAGCACCACGAAACGACAGTTCGCTGAAGGCTTCGGGCTCGGAGTTGTGCCAGGGCGACTCCACTACAGGTTTGAGTAGTGGGGCCATGGGTTGAGCCAGAAACGCCTCGAACAAAGGCAATTGTGCTTGTTGCGGTGCATGGGGAAACTGCATGACGCCTCCTTTAGCGGCGAATGACGCCGACGCTCAAGCCCTCGATCACCAACTCCTGGTCTTTCAAGTTGATTTCGATAGGGGCGAATTCAGGGTTTTCAGCCAGCAGCCAGACTTTGCTGCCTTCGCGCTTGAAGCGCTTGACCGTCACTTCGTCACCGATACGTGCCACGACGATCTGGCCATTGCGCGCCTCACGGCAGGTATGCACGGCGAGCAAGTCGCCATCGAATATCCCGATATCCTTCATGCTCATGCCGTTAACGCGCAGCAGATAGTCGGCACGTGGGTGGAAGAAGGCCGGGTTG
>CAYVPI010000329.1:0-1879 GCA_964453495.1 uncultured Pseudomonas sp.
TGGAGACGTGAATCACGTTCTCGTCTTCGAAGCAGCGGACCACGTGGGCGATGGCGTCGGTTTCACGAATGTTGGCCAAAAACTTGTTGCCCAGGCCTTCACCTTTCGAGGCACCGGCAACCAGGCCTGCGATGTCAACGAATTCCATGGTGGTCGGCAGGATGCGCTTTGGGTTGACGATGGCTGCCAGGGCGTCCAGGCGCGAGTCAGGCATTGGCACGATACCGCTGTTCGGCTCGATGGTGCAGAAGGGGAAGTTCTCCGCCGCGATACCGGATTTGGTCAGGGCATTGAACAAAGTGGACTTGCCGACGTTGGGCAAGCCGACGATACCGCAGTTGAAACCCATGGTGTTTCCCCTCTTCGTGAAGTCAGGCCTTCTGGCTGTGCAGGTTTTTCATCGCGCGATTCCACTCGCCAGCGAGAATATCCGGCAGCACGCCGAGGGCAAAATCGATACTGGCGTCCAGCTTTTCCTGCTCGGCGCGCGGCGCACGACCCAGGACGAAATTGGACACCTGGCTGCTTACACCCGGGTGGCCGATGCCAAGCCGCAGACGGTGGAAGGTGTTTTGATTGCCGAGCTGGGCAATGATGTCGCGCAGACCGTTGTGCCCGCCGTGGCCGCCGCCCTGTTTGAGCTTGGCGACGCCGGGAGGCAGGTCGAGTTCGTCATGCGCCACCAGGATGGCTTCTGGCGGTATACGGAAAAAACCGGCCAGTGCCGCGACGGATTGACCGCTGCGGTTCATGTACGTGGTGGGTATCAGCAGACGAACGTCCTGGCCCTGATGGCTGAATTTTGCCGTCAGGCCGAAATACTTGCGGTCAGCAGTCAGGTTGACACGCTGGGCGCTGGCAATGCGTTCTACGAAAAGAGCCCCTGCGTTATGCCGGGTCTGTTCGTATTCGGGGCCTGGATTTCCCAGGCCGACGATCAGTTGAATGGCGGTCACGTCAGGGGCTCTTCCTTGGAGTTGTGGGCTACGGTGCATCAAGCACCGTAGCCGGGCAACACCTGCGGAGTAACAAAATTACTCAGCGGCTGCTTCTGGTGCAACTTTTGGTGCGTGGACGTTGGCTACTGCCAGGTCGTTGCCGTGAGCCAGTGCCACGAACTCAACGCCTTTTGGCGCTTTCAGGTCGGACAGGTGGATGATCGAACCGATCTCGGCGTTAGCCAGGTCGACTTCGATGAACTCAGGCAGGTCTTTACCTTCGCAGGAAACTTCGATTTCAGCCACAACGTGGGAGATCTCGCCGCCTTTCTTGACCGGTGCTTCTTCGTTGATGAAGTGCACAGGAACGATAGCGGTCAGTTTCTGGCCAGCTACAACGCGGATGAAGTCAGCGTGCATGATGAACTGCTTGGCCGGGTGGCGCTGCATCGCTTTAACAACGACGTTTTCTTTCTTGCCGTCGATGTTCAGTTCGATGATGTGGCTGAAAGCTGCTTCGTTTTCGAACAGCTTGGCAACTTCTTTAGCCAGCATGGTGATCGACGCAGGCTCTTTGTCACCACCGTAAACAACGGCAGGAACTTGGGCGGCGAGACGACGCAGGCGGCGGCTCGCACCTTTCCCCAGGTCGGTACGCGCTTGGGCGTTCAGAGTGAAATCAGTCATTTTGTATCTCCAAAATAGCCATTCCCGAGTGGCGTTTGCGACCAGCGCCAAAGCGGGATGGGCAAAAAAGCCCCGCCCCAACACTGCTGTTGGGGCGGGGCGCTTTTCGTCAACGAGACATTCGAAAGGGCAGGGCCCTTAGCGAAACATCGCGCTGATCGATTCTTCGTTGCTGATGCGGCGAACCGCTTCGGCGACTACCGGTGCGATATCCAGTTGACGGATACGCGCACAGGCTTGTGCTGCAGCGGACA
>CAYVPI010000330.1:0-1827 GCA_964453495.1 uncultured Pseudomonas sp.
TGACCTTGATGCCGTCGTAGATCTTGTTCCAGAACCAGCTCAGCACTACTTCCAGAAAGCGGATCGCGGTGTAGGTGTAGTCCGAGGCGATCTCGTTGCCGTAGCGCAGGGCCTGGGCCTTGGCTTTTTCCGCGGAGATGTTTTCGCGCTCGGCTTCGTCGAGGATCGCTTGCTTGACCAATGGCTGGTTGAGCAGACCTTTGACCAGGTTACGGCGGTGGGAAATGTCCGGGCCGATCACCGCCGCTTTGAGGTTGCGGAAGTGTACGCGCAGGATGCGCTGGGCCATGCGCACGGTCCGTTCGTGGCCCTTGTTGTGCTCGATCAGCTCACGCAGATGGATCGGTGCGGAGAATTGCACGCGGGTTTTACGGCCAAGGACGATGATGCTCAGCAGTCGACGCAGGCGCCCGGTAACGGCCCAGCTATCGGCGAACAATAGCTTCCACGGACTGTTTTCGCTGTCCGGCGACTGACCCCAGAACACGCTGACCGGGATGATTTGCGCATCTTCGGCAGCGTTCTGGGTGAGGGCGCTGACCAGACGCGTCAGGGTCGGCGGCGCGCCGCGTTTGTCCTGGCGACCGAGCCAGTCCGGATCCGGCGTCAGGTAGAAAAACGCCGCCGGTTCGATCAGCGAACCCACTGACACCGGCAGCACCGGACGCGGCAGACCGGCCTTGGTGCACTCGGTGTCGACCACCGCCAGATCGGTCAGCGAAGGGTTTTGCAGGACGTAGAACACCGGACGACTGCGGTCGAGGTTGAGGGTGAACGACGACTGATTGATCGTCTCCGAGCGAACCCAGAGGTACAACAGTCGGCGCAAGGTGCCAAACACAAGACGGCGGAACGGGGAGCGGGTCATACGGCTTCTGCGTGAGTGAATAAAACCAAGCGTTTGCTCGGGCGGGCGATAGTGTGCCGGATTCGCTTAAAATCGGCAAAAAAGCGGCGAAGTAAACTCCTGTTGAGAGTTTTAACGTCTGTCATATACTCGGCGCTCTGTCGCCGTTGCCCTCATGGGACCGGTATGCGCAGGCTGACGTTCCCGAGGCTTTCCTGCGAAAAGCCCGACCAATAATAAAAAGGGAGTATGAACAAATGGCAACACGCGAAACCGGCAACGTGAAGTGGTTCAACGACGCCAAGGGCTACGGCTTCATTCAGCGCGAGGACGGGGTGGACGTGTTCGTGCACTACCGCGCGATTCGCGGCGAAGGGCATCGCTCGCTGACTGAAGGCCAGCAGGTTGAATACGCGGTGATTACTGGCGAGAAGGGTTTGCAGGCTGAGGATGTTGTAGGCCTGTAACCTTGAAGATCAAAAGATCGCAGCCTTCGGCAGCTCCTACGGGTGTACACATGACCCTGTAGGAGCTGCCGAAGGCTGCGATCTTTTGCTTTTAGGCAGTTTTCCAGGTGATTTCTTCTTCACCGTCTGCGCTGATGCGCATCCAGCGATCCGCCGTCTCCTCACCTTCTTCTTCAATCCACGTGCCCGGCGCGCAACGCACTTCCACGTTCAGCGCGGCAAATGCTGCACGCGCGCAGGCAATGTCGTCGTCCCATGGCGTCTGGTCGCTTTCCAGGTACAGGCTGTTCCACTTGCCCACGGCTTTCGGCAGCCAGGTCACCGGCACGTTGCCGGCCTTGCATTTGTAAGTCTGGCCTTTCTGTACCCAGTCGCTGCACGGGCCCAACGCTTCGCCCAGCCAGGCCGAAATGGCCTTGTGGTCGACGTCGGCGTCTTTCAGGTAAATCTCGATGTCCGGTTGGCGCATGGATGTCCTCACTGCGGGTCTGAAAAATCCATTCGCGGATTTAG
>CAYVPI010000331.1:0-1817 GCA_964453495.1 uncultured Pseudomonas sp.
GCCGACGAAATCGGCGCGACCAAGATGGCGCTCGGTCACCACCGCGACGACATCGTCGAGACCTTCTTCCTCAATATGTTCTTCAACGGTTCGCTCAAGGCCATGCCGCCCAAGTTGCTGGCCGATGACGGCCGCAACGTGGTTATTCGCCCGTTGGCCTATTGCGCGGAAAAAGACATCCAGGCGTACTCGGATTTCAAACAGTTCCCGATCATCCCGTGCAACCTCTGCGGCTCCCAGGAAAACCTGCAACGCCAGGTAGTCAAGGACATGCTGGTGGAGTGGGAGCGCAAGTCGCCGGGCCGCACCGAGAGCATCTTCCGTGGCCTGCAGAACGTGGTGCCGTCGCAGCTGGCTGACCGTAACCTGTTCGACTTCGCCAACTTGCGCATCGATGAGAGCGCCACCCCGCGTTTCCTTGATGTAGTGAACATTGGCTGAACACTGGCCACGCCCTCGGTAAAATCCTGACTCGAAATACCTGGGCCGAAGTGCCTGTCATGAAAGCGTGATTGCACCATACTGCAGTCGCAGCTTTCATTCAGGCAGGACGGACCCACGTGATTTCCATCTATCAGCTCAAGCCAGGTTTCCAGAACCTGCTGCGCCCCTGGGTGCAGCGCTGGTATGAACGCGGGGTGACCGCCAACCAGGTGACCGTGGGCGCCTGCCTGATTTCCCTGGCAGTTGGTGGCCTGGTTGCTGCCTTTGCCAGCCACCCCTGGGTATTCTTGCTGATCCCCTTCTGGATGCTCCTGCGCATGGCGTTCAATGCCATCGACGGCATGCTCGCACGCGAGTTCGGCCAGCAGTCGCCGCTGGGCGCCTATCTCAATGAATTGACCGATGTCGTCGCCGATACCGCGCTGATCCTGCCTTTTGCCTTTATAGCCGGCGTCAGCCCCTGGCCCGTGGCGGGGGTGATCCTGTTGGCTATTTTCAGTGAATACGCCGGTGTGCTTGGGCTGATGGTCGGGGCATCGCGGCGCTACGACGGCCCCATGGGCAAGAGTGACCGGGCTTTTTGCCTGGGCGTGCTGGGCATTGCCGTGGCCTTGGGTTGGGTCACCCCTGTGTGGATCGAAGGGATACTGCTGGTGCTCTGCGCACTGTTGCTCTACACCCTATTCAACCGTGTCCGTCAGGGCCTGGCCGAAGGGGCGGGCAACAGTCACCAATAAGGGAGAGCAGGATGCGCGAAGCACAGGACTGCCGCTTCAACACCCACGATGGCGTAGCACTCTATTATCGATACTGGCCGGCCAACGGCGAACCCGCCCAGCGGCGGGGCATAGTGCTGTTTCACCGCGGCCATGAGCATTCCGGGCGTATTGCCCACCTGGTCGATGAGCTGGACCTGCCGGATGTGGAGTTCTTTGCCTGGGACGCGCGCGGGCATGGTCAATCGCCCGGCGCACGCGGCGACAGCCCAAGCTTTGCCTGCAGCATACGTGACGTGCAGACCTTCATCGATCACTTGTACACCGAGCACGGCCTGGCCCAGGAGCAGTTGGCTCTGATCGCCCAAAGCGTTGGCGCGGTTCTGGTCGCCACCTGGGCGCACGACTACGCGCCGCACGTGCGCGCATTGGTGCTCGCGTCGCCCGCCTTCAAGGTCAAACTCTATGTACCCTTTGCCCGGGCTGGCCTTGGTTTGATGCGCATGTTGCGCGGCAATTTCTTCGTGAACAGTTATGTCAAAGCCAAATTCCTCAGCCATGATCCCGAACGCATTGCCTCGTATGACAGCGACCCGCTGATCACCAAGGCCATATCCGTGAATGTCCTGTTGGGCCTGTATGAAGCTGCCGAGCGGG
>CAYVPI010000332.1:0-1816 GCA_964453495.1 uncultured Pseudomonas sp.
ACCCGATTGCCGTGTTCGGCGCCTTGCGCGCCGGGCTGATCGTGGTCAACACCAACCCCTTGTACACCGCGCGGGAAATGCGCCATCAGTTCAAGGATTCCGGTGCCCGTGCGCTGGTTTACCTGAATCTGTTCGGTAAACTGGTCCAGGAAGTGCTGCCCGATACCGGCATCGAGTTCCTGATCGAAGCGAAGATGGGCGACTTCATGCCCGCGGCCAAGGGTTGGCTGGTCAATACGGTGGTGGACAAGGTCAAGAAGCTGGTCCCGGCCTACAACCTGCCTCAGGCAGTGCCGTTCAAGGTCGCCCTGCAGCAGGGCCGCGGGCATGCCCTCAAGCCAGTAAACATCGGCCTGGACGATATCGCGGTGCTGCAATACACCGGCGGCACCACGGGCCTTGCCAAGGGCGCGATGCTGACCCACGGCAACCTGGTCGCCAACATGCAGCAGGTCATGGCCTGCTTCTCCCAGCACGGGCCGGACGGCAACAAGATCATCAAGGAAGGGCAGGAGGTGATGATCGCGCCGCTGCCGCTGTATCACATCTATGCCTTCACGGCCAATTGCATGTGCATGATGGTGACCGGTAACCACAACGTTCTGATCAGCAACCCACGTGATATCGGCGGGTTCATCAAGGAACTGAAGAAGTGGCGGTTCTCGGCCTTGCTCGGGCTCAATACCTTGTTCGTGGCCTTGATGGAGCATCCGGAGTTCAAGACCCTGGATTTCTTTAACCTGAAGGTCACCAATTCCGGTGGTACTGCGTTGGTCAAGGCCACGGCCGAACGCTGGGAAGCGCTGACCGGCTGCCGCATCGTCGAAGGCTATGGCTTGACCGAGACATCGCCGGTGGCCTGCACCAACCCCTACGGTGACAAGGCGCGCCTGGGGACGGTCGGCATCCCTGTGGTGGGCACGGCGCTGAAGGTCATCGACGATGCAGGCAATGAAATGCCGGTGGGCGAGCGCGGCGAGCTGTGCATCAAGGGGCCGCAGGTGATGAAAGGCTACTGGCAGCGCCCCGATGCCACGGCCGAAACCCTGGACGCCGAGGGCTGGTTGAAAACCGGTGACATCGCCGTGATCGACCCGGACGGTTTCGTGCATATCGTCGACCGCAAGAAGGACATGATCATCGTCTCGGGTTTCAACGTGTACCCAAACGAAATCGAGGACGTGGTCATGGCCCATCCCAAGGTGGCCAGCTGCGCAGTGATCGGTGTGCCGGACGAGCGTTCGGGCGAGGCGGTCAAGCTGTTTGTGGTGGCGCGCGAGAATGGCGTCAGCGTCGAAGAGCTGAAGGCGTACTGCAAGGAAAACTTCACCGGCTACAAGGTACCCAAGCAGATCGTACTGCGTGACTCGTTGCCGATGACGCCGGTGGGCAAGATTCTGCGGCGGGAGTTGCGGGATATCGCTTGATATCGGTGGTGTCCTTGATCGCGGGCAAGCCCGCTCCTACACGAGCATGTGCAGACCATGTAGGAGCGGGCTTGCCCGCGATGAGGCCATTAAAATCGCTACAACCCTCAAATTAGAGCACTTTTGCGACATATAGTATCTTTACTCTAAAAATGACCATTAGGTTCTACAAGGTCATTTTTGTGACTTTTTTAAGTGTTTCAGGCCTAGGCGGCCTTTGGCAAAGCTGCTACTCTCGGCGCGCTTTTGATCTTTTCGGTTTGCAATAAACCCGAAAGCCATATCAATAATAATCGCATCAAATGCGGTGTAGAATTCGCATTATCGCTGGAGGAGTGGGCTTCCATGATCGAAAATTTTTGGAAGGATAAGTACCCAGCCGGGATTGC
>CAYVPI010000333.1:0-1812 GCA_964453495.1 uncultured Pseudomonas sp.
GCAGCTGCTCGTGGCCGCCGATACGGTAGGCGTCGGTGGTGATCAGGGCCAGCTTGTCCGGGCCGTGGCGCATCACGCAGCGCGCGGCCAGCTTGGCGGTGGTGGTGGTCTTGCCGACGCCGGTCGGGCCGACCAGGGCGAACACGCCGCCTTTGTTCAACAGGTCGTCTTCGTTGGTGATGGTGGTCAGGTTACGGGCGAGGACGGTCTTGATCCAGCGGAGGGCTTCGCCGGCATCCGTGGTCGACGGCATCTTGTCGATCAGGTAGCGCGCCAGGGTGGCCGAGAAGCCGGCGGCCAGCATCTCGCGCAGCACGGCGGCCTTCTGCGGCTCGCGCTGGGCGGTCGCGTTCCAGGACAGTTCGGCCAGCTGGGTTTCCATCAGGCCGCGCATGGCGCGGATCTCGTTCATCATGCCGCTCATCTCGAGCGCGGCCGATTCCTTGGCCTGGGCGATGGCGGCGCTCATCATCTGGGTCATGGCCGCCATGTCGATCGCCGGCTCCTGGGCCGGGGCGCGGCGGTTGACGTAGGTCGGCGGGACTTCCGGCTCGGCGGCGGCTGCATTGACGCTTGCGCGGCGCTCGGCGTAGGGTTGGCCGGCGAACACATCCGGCTTGGGAGCGGCGGCGCGCGGCGCCGGCTGGCGTGCTTCAGGCGCGGCCGGGGCGCGGGTGAAGACCGGTTCCGGGTCGAAGTCGCTGTCGAAGGCCTGGAAGCCCTGGAAGGACGGCTGCTGCGGCTCTTCGATGGCGGGGGAAGCCAGCGAGGCGACATCGTCGTTGTCCAGTGCCAGGATCTCGACCACGCCGTCGACCGGACGGTTGGAGAGGATGACCGCGTCAGGGCCGAGCGCCTCGCGCACCTTGCGCAAGGCGTCACGGGAAGTAGCCGCTGTAAATTTCTTCACGTTCATCGTTGTTCTCCGCACTTCAACTGTACTGTTCTATTTACGATGGGCACAATTGCCCGTCCATAGTCAGCATTATTGGCGATGCCGTGGGGAAACGATGCGGAGAACAGAAGCGGGAAAACTGCCTTATTCGGCGCGGCGAGCGCGGACCCGCGCTACAACAAAAACATAGTCAACAAGACGTGCGACAGTTTTCAACGGTTGTGTAAGAATATGCAAGTTGATTAATGTCATGACACTTTCTTTCTTTTGTGCAATTATAAGCACCCGTGATGTTGTATATAAGCGTCGCGAAAGTCTCTCTAATTGTAACGAAATGCAATTTGGGTCATACTTGCAGTGTGTACATGATTTTTAGCAAAGATTAAGAGGCCCGCAGATGAAGTTGAGACTACCGAAACGGCAGGCTGGAATTTCTGATGGACAAGCCCTGCTCGTGCATTGCTGCCAGACGCTCGACAGCAGCATGCCGCTGCTCAGGACAGCATTTCTGATTGTCGGCGTGCTCGCGGCAGGTATGCACCTTGGCCGTCCCGCCGACTTCCTGTTCGGCATAGGGCTGGTGCTGCAATTATCGATCTGGTTCGAGAGCTGGTGGCTGAAACGCCTGCGTCGTTGAGGCGGTGCCGGCGCCTGCTTCAGCAGGCTGAAATGAAAACTCCGGCCGCCCTACCTGTCTGGTAGCGCGCACCGGAGTTGAAAGAAATACAGATCAGGAAAGTTTTGCGTCGGTTGAGATGACCGCGCTGTCGCTGGTACGCAGCTCTGCAAACCAGCGCCCCCTCACCAGACGTCCGTAGACAGCGACGTAGAGCAGCACCTGCGCGAGCACGATCGCCAGGCTGGCTGGCGCCGAGGCGCCCATCAGTATACAAAACACACCAAACACACCCAACACA
>CAYVPI010000334.1:0-1793 GCA_964453495.1 uncultured Pseudomonas sp.
GCGGTGTCCTAGGCCACTAGACGAAGGGGACACACTACAACATTCACTCCCTGCTGCGTTTCGCTGTGTGCTTTACGCTGCAAGTGGCGCGCATTCTATGGGGGCTTTGAGAGGTCGTCAACCCCCTGATATAAATTTATTTAAATCAATGACTTCCTTGCTACTACCCGGCCGTGGCGAGGCTAGCCACGGCAGCGTATTGACGTTTATTTTCTGGCGCCCGAAAACGCGCCGAGCCCACTGGAACAGCCGCTGCGGTGCAAAACGCCATCACTGCCCCACGGCTGAGGAGGCCAAAGGCTCTATCCGGCCAAATGCTTAGCCACTACACTCAAATGAAAATCTTCCAGATGAGGCTTTAACGGTGACGCCACTCATGATCACTCTTTTCATCGTAGCCGGGATCGCACTGCTGATCGCCGTCGGCTACATGAACAATGTGGTGGAAAACAACAAGCTGGAAAAGGCACGCCTCAAGATCGACCTGAGCGAACGCCTGCGCCGCTGCGGCGAAATCACCGAGACCTTTCCCGGCCAATTGATGACACCGGCCTTGAAGGTGTTGCTGACGCGGCTGGAACTGAACCTCAACCAACGGCTGCTGGCCCAGGATAAGAAAAACCCGGGGCTGTTCGAGCGCATTGGCGAACTGCAAGCACTGATTGCCAAGGGCGACGCCATACCGGTCAGCAACCGCCCCAACCCGATCCTGACCGAAACCCGGGCCAAGGATGTGCGGCACTTGCTCGAAGCCCTGCACAGCCAGATCACCCGTGCCGCCCAGGAAGGCTTTTTGCCTACCGGCGAAGCCAAGCACTGGGTGCGCGAAGTTCGTCACATCCTGGTCATGCTGCACATCGAGTTCTTCAACAACCTGGGGCAACATGCGCTGCAGCAAAACCAACCGGGGCAGGCCCGCCTGGCATTCGAGCGGGGCGTGCAATACCTGCGCAAACAGCCTGAGCCAACCGTGTACCAGGAACAACTCAAGTACCTGGAAAAACTGTTGGCCCGCGCCAACTCCATGGTATTGACCAACATCGCGCCGGCCGAAGACGAGGTCAACGAATTGACCGAAGGTCTCAAGACCGACCCTGCAGATGAGTGGAAGAAGAAAGTCATCTACGACTGATCGAGGGCTTAGGGCTCATCGCCGGCAAGCCGCACGGCCTCATCGCCGGCAATCGGAATGCCGTACCACCGGCTCCCACAGAAGCCAATGCAGCCCTCAAATATTTGGCTGGTCACAATACTGTGGGAAGCTGGCTTGCAAGCGATAGGATCGACGCAAAATCAGTACGATCTCATTACCCCCATCACCAGCCCCTCCATCAGCACTGCGTCAAACGCAGGAAAATTTCCGCCAGGCGCTCAAGCCCCGCTTGATCCTGCTCGGTAAAACGCGCCAGCTTCGGGCTGTCCAGGTCCAGCACGCCGATCAATCGCCCTTCTTTTACCAGCGGGATCACCACCTCACTGTTCGAAGCGCTGTCGCAGGCGATGTGCCCGGGAAACGCGTGCACGTCCTCCACTCGCTGGGTTTGCCAAGTCTGCGCCGCCGTTCCACAGACGCCACGGCCGAAGGGGATGCGCACGCAAGCGATCTGCCCCTGAAACGGCCCCAGCACCAGCTCTTCGTTACGATTGAGGTAAAACCCAGCCCAGTTCAAGTCCTCGACCTGGCTGTAGAGAAAAGCGGAAAACTGCGCAGCGTTGGCGATGAAATCACGCTCATCGGCCAATAGTGACTCCAACTGAGCCGCCAGCAACGCATAGCCATCGAGGCCTTTGCC
>CAYVPI010000335.1:0-1738 GCA_964453495.1 uncultured Pseudomonas sp.
AAAGAGAGCGAGCTGGAGGAGTTCGAACACTCCATCTCCGACCTTGAGTACAACTGGTACCTGCATACCGTTTAAGCGGGTGTGGTGATTGATCAAAGCCGTCGGCCTGTATAAGCCGGCGGCTTTTTTATTGGCTGTCAGGCTCATCGCGGCGGTCCGGCGATAGGGCCCTCCAGACTTCCACAAAGCTCACGTACAATGCCCCCCAGCCCCGCACTGGAGACCATCATGACGCGCCCCGCCACGCCCCGTAAACCACGCGCCCGCAGCCAGGCCCGGATCGACTCGATACTCGACGCCGCCCGTACCCTGCTGGCCAGCGAAGGGGTGGCCAGCCTGTCGATCTACAGCGTGGCCGAGCGTGCGCAAATTCCGCCATCATCGGTGTATCACTTCTTCGCCAATGTGCCGGCCTTGCTCGAAGCCTTGACCGCCGACGTCCACAGGGCCTTTCGTGAATGCCTGCTGGCACCGATCGAGCACGCCAGCCTGGACCAATGGCATGACCTGTCGCGGCTGGTCGAGCAGCGTATGCTGCTGATCTACAACGAAGACGCCGCTGCCCGGCAATTGATCCTGGCCCAGCACGGCCTCAGCGAAGTCACCCAGGCCGACCGCCAGCACGACATCGAACTGGGTGCCCTGATGCACAAAGTATTCGATCAGCATTTCCTGTTGCCGGTGCTGCCTGCTGACGTCGACGTGTTTGCCCTGGCCATGGAGCTGGGTGACCGCGTCTATGCCCGCTCAGTGCAACTGCACGGCGAGATCACCCCGCGCATGGCCGAGGAAGGCATGCGCGTGTTCGATGCATATCTGGGCCTGTATTTGCCGCCGTTCCTACCCAAACGTGAAGCACCGGCGATGCAGCTGATTCGCGGAACACCTCACACGACTTAACCCCGGAGGGCTGAGGCCGTCCGGGGTTACGCACAACGCATCGCATCGGCCTTACAGTTTGGCGATCGATACCTCCGTCGACTTCACAAAGGCAATCACTTCGCTGCCAACCACCAGTTCCAGCTCCTTGACCGAGCGAGTGGTGATGACCGAAGTGACGATGCCCGAGGCGGTTTGCACGTCGATTTCCGACAGTACAGGACCTTCGAGGATTTCTTTCACGGTGCCCTTGAACTGGTTACGAACGTTGATCGCTTTGATGGTCATGGTTTGATTCCTTCCAGGTAGAGTCAATGAGCCCAACGCAATTGCGTGGGCAAGGGTGCAACGGGTTCTGGCTCGGGCGGGGTGCCCGGGGCCGCTAATACTCGGTCCAGCACTTGTGCTTCCAATGAGGCCAGGCGGTGCGAACCTCTTGCCCGCGGCCGTGGCATGTCGACATGCAAGTCCAGGCCGACCTGTCCTTCTTCGATCAGGATCACCCGGTCGGCGACCGCCACCGCTTCGCTGACGTCGTGGGTGACCAGCAGCACGGTAAAGCCGTGTTGCTGCCAGAGCCGCTCGATCAGCTGCTGCATCTCGATGCGGGTCAGGGCATCCAGGGCGCCCAATGGCTCATCGAGCAACAGCAGGCGCGGCTTGTGGATCAAGGCCCGGGCCAGGGCCACGCGTTGCTTCTGCCCACCCGACAGTGCCGCCGGCCATTCATCCGCACGCTCGGCCAGGCCGACCGCTTGCAATGCTTCAAGGGCCTGCGCCCGCCAGTTGCCCGAAAGGCCCAGGCCGACGTTGTCGATGACCTTTTTCCAGGGCAGCAAACGGGCTTCCTGGAACATCA
>CAYVPI010000336.1:0-1518 GCA_964453495.1 uncultured Pseudomonas sp.
CCAGCGCACGGGCGTTGCCCGGGTTGGTTTCCAGGTGCAGCACGCGGTTGGCGTGTGCATAGAGCACCGCGTCGCCGCGAACCTTCTCGAACGACGGCAGGCGAATCACCGTCTTGTCGCGGGTCATGCGCGGGCTGGCCAGGATCTGCACGACCTTGGCTTCGTTCGGGTCTTCAACCGGCCCCTTTTCCTGCTCGATGGCGCAGGCCTGGGTGTCCTGGGTGTTCACGTACGGGTTGATGATCTTGTCGACCTTGCCCGGACGGTCGATGCGCGTGGAGTCGACTTCGTACCAGCCCTGGGGCGTATCACGACGTACGAAGGCCGTGCCGCGGATGTCGGTGATGTCTTCTATCTTCTCGCCAAAGGACAGGCGCTGTGCCACTTCGACGATGGCCCGCTCGGCGTTGCCGTACAGCAGGATATCGGCGCAGGCGTCGATCAGGATCGAATGACGGACCTTGTCCTGCCAGTAGTCATAGTGAGCAATACGGCGCAACGAAGCCTCGATGCCGCCGAGCACGATCGGCACATGCTTGTAGGCTTCCTTGCAGCGCTGGCTGTAGACCAGGCTCGCGCGGTCCGGACGTTTGCCCGCCAGGCCACCCGGGGTGTAGGCGTCATCGGAACGGATTTTCTTGTCGGCGGTGTAGCGGTTGATCATCGAGTCCATGTTGCCGGCCGCGACACCGAAGAACAGGTTCGGCTCGCCGAGCTTCATGAAGTCGTCCTTGGACTGCCAGTTCGGCTGGGCAATGATGCCAACCCGGAAGCCCTGGGCCTCGAGCAGACGGCCAATGATCGCCATACCGAACGACGGGTGGTCGACGTAAGCATCACCGGTCACGATGATGATGTCGCAGGAATCCCAGCCGAGCTGATCCATCTCCTCCCTGCTCATCGGCAGGAATGGTGCTGGTCCGAAGCATTCGGCCCAGTACTTGGGATAGTCGAAAAGAGGTTTGGCTGCTTGCATGTCAGTGACCGGTAGCTGATCGATGAAAAATCGCGGGCGCGAAATATAGCACAAAATTTGACCAATTCCGACGATGATGGTCGGATTCCCATGCATATACATATATAGCGCTGAGCCATTGGGCATTTGCGTTCTGATCAGGCTTTCCCCTGTGCAAGATGAACGACGCCATGCCCCCGATTACAGAAGCCACCCAATCCCCCTCCTTTGCAGGCAATCGTCAGCGCTGGGCCGACCGCCTGACGCTCGATCTGATCGAAGAACAGTTAAGCGCCGTGCTATTCAACCTGGACGACTCAGAGCGCGCACGCTACCTGGAGTTGGCCAAGCTCGTGCCGCAGTGCAGGCATCGCCTGAGCAATGCGCTGGCAAGCTTTCGGCAGACGTTCGAGCAGCAGGCCCTGGCCGACCTGCGAGAAAAGCTGCTGCAGAGGACCGAGGTAGCGCTGGATCCGCTGGCCACTTACCTGCACACCTATCATCTGCAGATCCAGGCTGATTTCCCCCACAAAGAAGAACAACAGCTGCAAACACGCACACTG